>NZ_CP096016.1:411666-773333 GCF_023650515.1 Alkalimarinus coralli | reverse complement strand
ATTGAACGCAACGGTGTCAAGCCATCCTGGTTAATCGGCAGCTCAGAAACCGGTAGCCACATACCAAACCTATTTATCTCATAGGCCCGGGCGTCAGCAATGTTTTTGGATAAACGATACCTGGCCAACTGTTTCAACGACGACTGAATAGTGCGAACACTCTGAGCATAAGACTTTTCGTCTGCTATTTCAGCTTGAGCCAGGGGCGCTATAATGGCCTTAGCATCAGACAGATTCGGGCTGCCAGCTGATACGTTGGTGTGGGTAGTAGAGGATTCTGAAGCTGTTTGAGGTGGTACAATGGGTACAACATCAGCTTGATGCGGTGTTGGCGCTGCGTTACTTTTGCTATCAAGCACTGAGTCAGCGGCAAGCCCCTCCTGAACGCCAGCAATTAAACCTTCTTGCTCTTCTGGTAACTCAGCAAGGTAAGCGTTTAACTTACGCTTCATTATAAAAAGATCAAGCGACCATTCACCCTCAAGCTCTGACAAACATTGATCGACCACCTTTGTTGCACTCAGCACCTCTTCCAAAGCACTTCTTTCTTTCTGGTCAGGCTTATTACTGTCTACCCACACTTCGAGCTGCTGTGCAAGCCACTCCAATGCAGAAACCCGAGCACGTTTTCGTTTTAAAGGCGGAAAACTTTCCACCCAATACAACTGAATATAGTCTTTTAATAGGGTTAGGGATTCTGAGAGACCTTCATATCGATAGCTATCAACAAGTGCTCGAATGCTATAGACAAGCACCAGTAGATCTTTCGATTGCGATGATAAAATTTCATGAGATAAATTCAGTACCGCGCCCCAGTCCGTCGGATCACTATCCAATGCTAACTCGTTGCTTACTTCCAGCTGGAGCTTGTCAAACTCATCACTCAACCGTGCGCTGTTGCCAACGGGGCATTTTTTATCAACCGGGCTGAGCGCTCCATCACGCCACTGTGTCAGACTAAGCATCTCGCATCCCTAAAAACAGGTAGCGCTGCCAAAACGGTAATTGATTGAGAGATAAAATAATGACTGATGCGATGCTACGGTATTGCATAACACGCAAAAAAGATAATGACATTGTCACTCCTTGACATCGTCTGCTTGAACGTAATCCAAATCCTTTGGACTTAATACGGTGGGATTATATAGCGTCGCAGGCTAATTGTTAACCCAATTTTGAAAATTTGGTTAGTTAATGTACTTAACCGCCAGAAATCACTGTTGAATCACCCTCCATAATCACACCTCCATGAGCGGTTTTATCCCCGACTCTAGCGGCGGGAAGCCCTTCAACAAATACTGACCCAGATCCCTCAACTATTACATCCATAGGCCCATTGCAAGCTGCTTGATCGCCAACTCTGGCAATAGGTCGACCATTAACGAAAACAGTTGAGGCCCCTTTAACAATAGGCCCGCCAACGTGTGGAACCGGCCCGCAATAGGCCGGACATTGATGATAATTCCCTACTAGTGCGATAGGTTTCATAGTTCTTCCTTGAACGTGAGTTAATCAATTAAGGGTTAGTCACTCTATTTTCACTTTCTGCACCGTTCCAGGGAACCCAGTGCTGCTGAATATGTGAGCGAAACTCCTTCCCTATTCTATTCCAGTCGACAAAGTCGACTCTAAACGGTAAATCCGACTCCGAAAAAGCGTCAGACACTAATGCCAGTGTGCTCAAATCAATCGGCTCTGCTGATTGAATCACGATATCCAGATCAGAGTGAGCGTGATTGGTCAGTTTGGCTCGGGAACCAAAGACAAATACCCTATAGTCCCCTGAAATATAGGTATTTATAATATCAGACACAACCTGACGCTCTGCATCCGACAGGTCAAACATTTAGCTCTTCCAGCCGAAATAATAAAGCTTTTGCATCATCACAAAACTTACTAGCAATAGAGTACGTCTCTTCTGCCTTGTTTTCATCGTAGGTATGAGATGTTTCGTTTCTTGCTTTATGGTAAGTAAACCAGCAGACAGGATCAGTTATAATCTGTTTCTCCGCAGCGACACGAAACAGATCTTTTCTCGGCAGTCTATTTACCTCTTCCACCCCAATATCTGATATAAGGTAACGGCGTAACATTTTCCAGCAAAGCTCATAAGTGTACTCAAATCGCTGAATAACCGCATCACGAATAAACTCATTCTTGGGCTGAGCCAAGGCCAGCTCAAGTGAGCAGACAGCCTTTGACAACGCAGTTAGGATTAGCATCTCAGTCATTACACCCTGCCGTAAGTATCTTCCAGGCGAACGATATCATCTTCGCCTAAGTAACTACCGGTTTGAACCTCAATTATTTCAAGCGGTATCACGCCAGGATTTTCCAAGCGATGTACCGTTCCCAAGGGTATATAAGTTGACTGATCCTCAGTCAATAACAGTTGTTCCTCACCTCTGGTAATCAGCGCTGTCCCCTGCACAACCACCCAGTGTTCTGCTCTATGGTGATGCTTTTGCAACGACAGTTTAGAACCGGGCTTAACCATTATTCGCTTCACCTGAAAGCGGTTGCTATTCGCAACCCCCTCATAGGTTCCCCAAGGGCGGTGAACCTTTTTATGGAACTGATGCTCATATCGGTCTTGCTTTTTCACTTGCGCAACTAATTTCTTTACATCCTGAACACGTGACTTGTCGGCCACAAGAATAACGTCATCGGTTTCAACAATGACATGATCCTCCACTCCAATAGCGGCCACTAAACGGGACTCGGAGTGAATATAAGAATTGTTAACGTCTTCAGTTATCACATCCCCTTTGCAAACATTTCCTTGTTCATCCTGCTGATGGATTTCCCATAGTGCAGACCATGACCCTACATCACTCCACCCTGCGTCCAATGGAACTACCACCGCGGCATCAGTCTTTTCCATTACCGCATAATCAATGGAATCATCAGGGCTAGAGGCAAAGGTTTCGGCATCGACACGGATAAAGTCCAAATCCGGTGTACTTTTTTCCAGGGAACGTTTACAAGTCGAGACCATTTCGGGGTTGAACTTTTCAAGCTCCTCCAGATAACGATCGGCGCGGAACATAAACATGCCGCTATTCCAGTAATAGTCGCCTGAGCTAATGTATTTCTTTGCAGTCGCTTCATCCGGCTTTTCAACAAAATGGTCAACCTTAGACCAGTCACCCTGATGTTCGCCCGATTGAATATAACCATAGCCTGTATGCGGCGAATCAGGAACAATGCCAAAGGTCGCCAATTTTCCATCCAAGGCCGCTTTCTTCCCCTTTAGCACCGCTTCCGCAAATTTGGGGCTGTCTTTAATCACATGATCGGCAGGCATAATCAGTAAAACAGCATCAGCATCGACTTCAAGCGCTTTAAAAGCCGCCAATGCAATTGCAGGCGCGGTATTCCTGCCAACAGGCTCTAAAATAATCGAACTATTGTTTAAGTGATCGTGTGTTTGCAGACACCCGGCCACCATAAACCGATGCTCTTCATTTGAAACGACAATTAAGTGTTGAACATCATCCAGCGCTTCAACGCGCTCAACGGTATCCCCCAGTAAACTATTATTGTTGACGAGACTAATAAACTGTTTGGGGTATGCCTCACGCGAAAGAGGCCAAAGACGCGTTCCAGAACCGCCAGAAAGAATAACAGGGGTAATCAAATCCATTTCTCCGAATACAATATGTTTCGGTTATTGTAGAGTGTAACGACGACTTAGCCAAGGAGATAACCTATCTCCCAGCTCAACTATTTAAGACGCGCCTCTTTCCAATTCAACAACTTCAATCCTACTAACATTTTCAGACAAAGAGATATCACACTGATCCTGCTTCCATACCAAATCTTCTATTGCATTGTTGGGTGAAAAACCAAGCGGTGTTGACTCGAGAATATCCCTAACTTTATCACAATCAAAAACATGGCAAGCGCGGTCTAGGCGCTCCAGTATTTCTTCAACCTCTGACCAGGTTAACGATAGTTCACGCGCTTTCATTATACGAGGGTGGTCAGTTCCCTGCGGGTCATCGCCAATTAATAGCTCTTCATAGAGCTTTTCACCTGGGCGCAAACCTGTATAGGATATCTCTATATCTCCATCAGGGTTCTTTTCGTCTTTGACTTCAAGCCCCATCAGGTGAACCATTTTTTTAGCCAGATCTGCTATTTTAACCTGCTCCCCCATATCCAAAACAAAGACATCACCACCATGGCCCATATTCCCTGCTTGTAAAACCAGCTGTGCAGCTTCGGGGATGGTCATAAAATAACGGATAATATCGGGGTGGGTGACCGTAACCGGCCCGCCCTTTCTTATTTGCTCTCTAAATAGAGGGACAACAGAGCCGGATGAGCCCAAAACATTGCCAAACCGAACCATACAAAAGCGCGTATTTGTTTGCCGCTCCGCAAGCCCTTGAAGCACCAGCTCGGCCATTCGCTTACTTGCCCCCATGACATTGGTAGGCCTCACTGCCTTATCAGTTGAAATAAGAACAAACGTCTCTACTTTAGCCTTTATCGCTGCTTCTGCGGTATACCACGTACCGAATACATTATTTCTTACACCTTCCACCACGTTATGCTCAACCAACGGCACATGCTTGTATGCCGCCGCATGGTAAACCGTTTGAACACCAAACGACTTCATAATGACTTCGAGGCGATGCTCTCTTTGAACGGAGCCCATTACGGGTTTAATATCTACGTCCAGATCAAATTCACTTACTAAAGTAATTAGCTCTTGGTGGATAGCGTATAGATTGAACTCAGACAGTTCAAACAATACCAATGTCTTTGGTTTATATTGAACAATTTGACGACAAAGCTCCGAACCAATTGAGCCACCGGCCCCTGTCACCATGACAACCCTATCCTTTATAAACTCATCCAGCAGCTTGTCATCTGGCGCAATCGGGTCTCGCCCCAGTAGATCTTCGATCTCAATATCTTTAATTTCTTCAATTTTTGCTCGGCCACTGATGACGTCAGCCATATCAGGGATTGTTTGAACTTGAATAGGAAGGGGCTCAAGATAACGCAATATTAAAGAACGTTGAGAGTGAGGTGCGCTTCCTATGGCTAACAAAAGTTTGTTAACCCCATACTTTTCAATAATTCTAGAAAGTTCCGCAGGGCTATGAACTCTAAGGCCTTGAAATACACTCCCCTGCCTACTTTTATTATCATCTACATAGGCAATAGGCTGGAATTCCTGCCCCTGAAATAAGGCGTTTGCCAACTGAATCCCTGACGTACCAGCTCCATATATGACCACTTTTTCTTTAAGTTTTCGCTGAGTCTGGTGAACATAGGAGCGAACCAACATTCGGGAACCGCCTACAAATAGCAAAGCGAGCCCCCAATAGATGAATGGGGCTGAACGGGGTACGGGGGCTTTTAATAGAAAACTGGAGGCAGAAAAGACTAATGCTGAAACAGACACTCCCGATACGACTGCAATTAAGGCGTGGTTTGATAAGTAGCGAATGACGGCTCGGTAGAGGCCTAGACGAACAAATACAGCGATAGTAATTGTTAAAGTGATACCAAACGAGAGTAAAACAAGGTTATTTTCAGGAACATGAAACTCTTCTAAACGGACACATATTGATAGCCAAAGGGCTAAGAGGATAAAAATAGTGTCTGTAATTACCGAAAATATTCTTTTTTGATAACGGGGTAAATTAAGAAGATAATCGAACACGAAGACCCCTAAGTTGACCAGACATTCTATGGTGATGTATATGAATTGTTTTTATACCGACAAATAGCATTGGCATTCTAATCATTCTCTCCGCTTAAAGCAAAAGGCAAGGTACAGACCGCCACCTAAACCGGGATACGCAGCATACAACCGCTATCCAGGGCCAACGGCATCACCCCTTCCACGTCCAGTCACAGTCATAATCATATACTTAAAATAACCTTTTAGGTTTAACGTTTCGATCATTTTTTTATCTGTCTTCGCTAGTAGTTTCGGGGTCGACATATCAATGTTATTTACCTGTGCAAGCCCTGTGATACCTGGTAATACATCATAAACCCCTAATTCATCCCGTTCTTTAATTAGCGCGTCTTGATTGAACAAATTAGGTCGCGGCCCAACCAAGCTCATTTCCCCTTTTAATACATTAATCAACTGCGGCAGTTCATCAATTTTTGTTTTACGAAGAAACGCACCCATTTTTGTTATCGACGTAGTACTCGCTAAATGACTAGCGACAGATTGAGTATCAACACTCATGGTACGGAATTTAATTAAGGTAAAGGGTTTCTTGTTTTTACCTACACGCTGCTGCATAAATATAGGTGAACCTGTGTCAAAGTAGCCTGCAATGATAACAACCAGCAACACAGGTGCAGTCAGAAGCAAACCGAAAAATGCAGCACTAAAATCTAGTAATCTAAAAAATAACGAGCTCATAATAACTACTTTATGTTGTGTAACGTCAAACTATGTTGGCAAATTCAGCCTTTATTGTAATTTTAAAAAAGACTGTGATGTTTTTTTCAGACTTTCATCAACTGTATATGGAGGGGCCCACTCTAAAAGCGATTTAGTTTTAGAAATATCTACTTGTAGCGAGCCTAATAAGCGCTGTGCGATATCTTTTTTGCCTAACAAAAGGGCACAAACATTCAGCATGACTACAGGAACGGGCAGTAGCCTATTCGGAGCGCCCAAGCCCCCTGCAAGCTTTGATAACAACCGTGTCGTTGATATATCGTTATCATCTGAAACCAGAAATGTTTCATTCGCCGCCTTTGGGTGCGCAATACAAACCTTTATAAGATCAACCAGGTTATCCAGTGAAACTAAACTTCGCTGGTTACTTATCGCTCCAAGCGGAAGCGGAATACCTTTTTTCAACCACCGCATCATGCTTACAAAGTTCCCTTTTACCCCATTACCATAAACTAAGGGCGGCCTTATGATAACTACTTCCATGCCTGTTTCTTGTGATAATTTGCGCAAGCCGACTTCAGCCTCATACTTGCTCAAACCGTAAGGGTCGGCAGGAACATGGACATCATCCGGTTTAAACGGCGCCCCCGCTATAGTGTACTCGCCATTTACTTTAATCGAGCTAACAAAAATAAAGCGCTTAACGCCTGCTTCCGCAGCTTGTTTAGCAAGATTTAAAGTACCATCGGTATTTACGGTGCGAAACTCAGTTAAAGGATCAACTGCAGAATCATCCATCACATGAACTCGAGCAGCGCAGTGAATGACCACCTCACAACCGGCAACCGCTTCAGACCAAACCGTTGAGCCATCAATTTCTTCTACTGGTACATGCTTAATGCCTTCAGCTATCTCTTGCTCTTTCCTAACCGTAGCGACCAAGTTACATTGATTGTTCGATGAAAGTGACCGAGCAACCGCCCCGCCAAGAAACCCTGTACCACCCGTAATAAGAATATTCAAGACACAACCTTTAAACTAAGACTTATATGCTAAATTTTCAACTATGACACCTGCTGCGGAATCAACAGAGAAAGAGTGGTTAAGCAGGTCATTAGCGCCCGCCCCTAGCTTTCGCCTTAGATTTTCGTCCGTCGCCAGCGCTATTGCAGCATTACGTAATTTATCATCTTCTCCATTGATAAAAACGTAACCCGCCCCCGCATTTGAAACAACCTCTAACAAATCATTTCCGGGGTTAACACTCCCTAAAATGGGAACTGACTCCACCATATAGCCCAGCAATTTTCCTGGGAAATTATGCGTTTGATGTGAATAAGCCAAAGAAAACAAACCAATATCGACCTGCCTGAGAATATGCTTAAACTCATCTTGAGAAACAGAGGGTAAAAATGTAGTGTTACCCAAGGATTCTCGTTTTATAGTACTTTTAACTAAGTCAACTTCATCCCCCTGGCCAATAAACAGAAAATGAATATCATGATAGCCTTGCAGGGATATGGCTAGTTTCATTAAATTAGCCATATCCTGTGCATGACCAATATTTCCACCGTAGAAAAAAATTATTTTCCTTTCAAGGCCTAGCCTATCACGTAAATTCAGTTTTTCTGGCTGTAGCTCAGGTCGCGCAGTGTCGGCCCAATTAAAAAGCACGTGAGTATCGAATCTATTTTTATGCGTTTTATCAAATAACTCCAGATTTTTAGGTGACATTAAGCCAATTTTGTCGGCAGAGGTATAATTCAACATTTCAAAAAAACGGAAGTATTTCTCTATCAAAGAGCCCTGTTTTATCAGGTTTTCGTCAATTGCCCACTGAGGAAATAGATCACGCAAAATAAGATAAGACAAGCATCGACTTTGAGATTTTATCTTCTTTGCCAGTAACCCAAAGAAAATCGACGGAGAATAATAGATAACACCGTCAAAAGAAGCGCCCTCAACCTGCCTTCTTATTGCACGCCATGCATTAAAAGATAACAGCGTTTCATTTAATGCGCGCCTTATTTTACTAACACCTCTGGTTCTACCATTTCTAAATCGCCAAACAGAAATACCTTCAACGGTATCAATAACCAATCGCTTACCTTGAGTGGGTGAACCTGGTGTTATGATGATAGGGTCATGCCCACTTCGAACAAGTGTCAACGCTAATTCATGAAGCATCTTCGCATGCACCAATGTACTATGCGGGAGGTAATCATCGGTTATTATGGCCAAGCGCATTAGTACTTTTTCCACACAACTCTGTTAACGTAATCTGTGTAACTAATGATGGTGCGAACCACTTTTTCGGACACATTAGGTGCAATATAGTTTTGGACGACATTAATTAAGCGATTTTCACCCGTTGACTGAGCTTTTAGAATCTCAACAGCTTGTAAAATTCGCTCAACATTCATACCAGTAAACATAACGGCGCCTTCTTCAAAACCCTCAGGCCTTTCTTGTGCATCGCGAATATTAACAGCAGCGAAATTCAAAATTGAAGACTCTTCTGTAATCGTCCCACTATCACTTAAAACCAGTTTGGAATCCATTTGCAATTTTACATAGTCACTGAAGCCTAGCGGCTTCATTAAGCGTACTAAGGGGTGGAATTTCAAATTCAGCGATTCAATTTTCTTACGTGTACGAGGGTGAGTAGACACTATAATGGGCAGGCCAAACTTATCAGCTAACGCTGCCAACACATCAACATAACTGTGAATATTTTTATCAGAATCCACATTCTCTTCACGATGCACACTGACAACAAAGTATTGACCTCTATTAAGATCAAGTGTTTCTAAGACAGCTGATGAGTCTATTTTATCTTTATAGAAAGACAATACCTCATCCATAGGGCTACCTGTTTTCACAATGAGATCAGGCTTAACTCCCTCGCTTAATAGATATTCTCTGGCAATATCACTGTAAGGCATATTTACATCTGATATATGGTCCACGATTTTGCGATTTATTTCCTCGGGAACACGTAAATCAAAACAGCGATTCCCCGCCTCCATATGAAAAATGGGAATTTTCCTTCGCTTTGCCGAGATAGCCGAAAGAGCGCTATTGGTATCACCTAAAATAAGTAATGCTTCAGGTGATATTTCAGTAAACATTTTATCTGACTTGCTAATAACTTGCGCCATCGTATCTGCAGCCGTTTCGCCTGCGCACTCTAAAAATACGTCTGGCGCACGAATCCCCATATCTTCAAAAAATATCTGATTTAACTCATAGTCATAATTTTGACCGGTATGAACTAAAACGTGTTCACAGTACTGATCTAGCTTGGCAATAGTTCTAGATAGGCGAATAATCTCTGGCCTAGTACCCACGACAGTAACGACCTTTAACTTTTTCACTGCGGGTACCTTTTCAAGAAATCTTTATGCATAAAATCAATTAACTCAGGCCATGATGGTAAGGTTAGCGCTAGCTTCTCCTTCAAGCGTTGAGAATTCAATGAACGATCAATCTCCAGATCTGAAAATTCATTAATAACAATACGCTTACCGTAGATTTCACCCACCAGCGTTAACAAAGCATATTTATCAATAGGCGCTACAGACAAATGGTACAACCCCGTAAGCTCCGTTTTTTTTAGAATTTCCTCAGCCAGCAACTTGGCGATATAGCAGGTTGGCAAGCCAGAAAATATGGCCTTTGAGAACCCTTTTACCTCCCCGGTCTGCGACAAAAACCAGTCCACCAAGCTTACCGAAGAGTTCAACTCATGCCCTATGATAGAGGTTCTCAACGTTAAGTGTGGCGAGTAGTCTACCTCCCCCAGACACTTAGATCGACCATATAAGTCAATAGCATCAGGCAAACTATCCTCAGTGTAGCCACCTGTTTTACCAGAAAATACGCAATCTGTTGAAAAGTGAATTAACTTTGCGCCGTTTTGAACACATAATCGAGCGATTTGATGTGGCAGAAGTGCATTAATTTCAATTGCATTAATGTGCTGCTTTGATACATCATGCTGTTTAATCAGTCCAATGCAATTAATTACAACCGTTGGATTTGTGGACTGAATGGCGTGCTCTAACTGAGCAACATCCATCACATCAACATCAAACACCAAAGAGGACGAACAGTCTTCAAAAAAAGCCTCTTTACCTTTAACGCTTCTAACCGTACCAAATACCTCTAACCCGGCATATTCACGTAAATTTGAAAACAGGCTATAACCTAGCATGCCAGTGGCGCCTAATATTAAAATACGCATTTAAACACCCTCTGGCACAAATACATTTCCACTTTCTATTTCACGAATAAAATCCAACTTTCTCAACAACGTCTTCATCCCTTCAATATCAAGGCGCTCAGTATTGTGAGAGTTATAATCTTCCACCGCAGATAAGTCTGACTCCCCATCTTCAAAAAATTTAGAGTAATTTAAATCACGGTTATCAGCAGGAATACGATAATATTCCCCTTGCTCTTCGGCTACGAACATTTCCTCCCGACTACATAAGGCTTCAAATAGCTTTTCGCCATGGCGCGTACCAATGACATTAACGGTATGATCCACCGCATCTAATATCTCAAGTAACGACTTTACGAGCACATCAATTGTGGCAGCTGGTGCCTTTTGTACAAAAATATCGCCGTTCTCGCCATGTTCAAATGCATGCAACACCAAGTCTACCGCATCATCCAAGGTCATCATAAACCGAGTCATCAACGGGTCGGTAATCGTAATGGGGTCACCATTTACAACTTGCCTAATGAACAACGGGATGACCGACCCCCTTGATGCCATTACATTACCGTATCGAGTACAGCAAATAGTGGTATTAGTGCTCTGTAAATTACGGCTTTTTGCGACAATCACTTTCTCCATCATCGCTTTCGAAATACCCATTGCATTAATTGGGTAAACTGCCTTATCAGTGCTTAAGCAAACAACACGTTCTACGCCATGAAAAATTGACGCTTCAAGAACGTTTTCTGTACCGATAACATTGGTTTTCACCGCCTCTAAGGGGTAAAACTCACACGAAGGAACCTGTTTCAATGCCGCTGCGTGATAAACATAGTCAACGCCACGCATTGCATTTGAAACACCCTGATAGTCTCGAACATCACCAATATAAAACCTGAGCTTTGGATGATTATACTGCTTACGCATATCATCTTGTTTCTTCTCGTCTCGGCTGAAAATACGAATTTCAGCAATATCGGTATCTAAAAAGCGTTTTAAAACCGCATTACCGAATGACCCTGTCCCACCTGTAATCAATAAAACCTTGTTTTCAAACATTTAGTAAGGTGCCTGCTATATCGCCCAGTGTTCATTAAAAATTTGGATAAGCAAAATGGATGTCATATCAGTGCTTATCATGCCGGAAATCCTTAGCGAAAAGAATTTTGTTCTGTTGAATGGCTTTTTGAGTTTTCAACTTTTTTGAAATGTATTGAATAGCTCCTGACCTGTGCTTCTCCCATTCTTTCTGCGGCATATTAACAAACGTCTGCAGAAGATGAGTTGCATGATTGATATCATTTAATGAAAATTCATATCCCGCCTTAAATTCAGACAACGCATCCCATTGAGTTTGGTCACTAATTAATACAGGACATCCATTGCTGAGCGCCTCAAGAATGACATGGCCATAATTTTCACCTTTTGTTGGAAGTAAAAATACATGGTAGCTCTGCATTATACCGGAAATTTGTGTTGGCTTTACAGCACCTTTGTATTGTATAGAAATATTCTGTTGCAATGATTCAATAAGCGAGGAACAGTGCCCCCAATAAGCTTCATCTTCAATCGGCCCGTATATATCAAATTCCACATCCCCCGAAACACCTCTAAAAGCCTTGATGGCGTGATCTAACCCTTTCATGGGGGACACCCTCGATAAGAACAGCACCTTTAACTGACCGGTATTTTTTAGCAATGACTGACTAACAACGCCATTATTTGAATGCAACACCGGAGGGAGATCAGGTGCGATAAATACCTCACTACCTTTAAACACCTGAAGAATATCAAAACGCTCCAACTCACTGGAAGACTGCCATAAAACAGACCTATGAAGTCCTACAATTTTTGAAAAACGCACAAATAATTTTTTTCTTGTACTTTTCAAAGATAGAGCCCCCACAGAAAACTCCCCTCGAGGAGCCAATACCAGTTTCTGCGAATCAACAAGCCCCAGCCATCTCATGAGCACAGGTAAAAACGAAAAGTAAACCGAGAAAAAGCTATTAATATAGAGAACTTCATGCTTCGTGCCTTTCAATATCTGCCTAAGATGCATGAAGTTAAGCTTATTTCGGCTGATATAAAATACTTCCCCTCCTTTGATCTTAACCCATTTATCGGATTCTACACCTCCATACTCCTGCTGATCCCCGAGATCCCAGTTTCGGGTTACAATTTTAAAATCCACCTCCTCATTCAGCGCCATCAATAGGTTCTTGACGGTGGTAATGGGGCCCCCCGCCTTATAGCCCGGAAGGTAGTAATCTAACAGTAACAGTACTGTTGTTTTTTTCTGTTCTCGCATATTATTTGTGCACCTCAAGCCCATCTTTTTCAGCTCACCGTGTGAACTCTATTTATAATAAAGCTTTCAGCTGTCTCGCCACGTTTTTTTGAGAAAACGCTTCCTCCAGAGCACAGGTATCATACGTCGCCTCTTCACCAACTGAAGCCAACGACTGCATTTTTATGACCATTTCACTTACATCATTAACTAAATATCCACTATCAGGAAAGCTACTATTAATCGCGCTAAAATAACCATTGTGTAGAGAAATGTATTTTTTATTTCTTGATGCCATCTCAGCAAAAACACCTGAAGCCGTTAATTGATATTCCCCACTGGGATAAAGCACCAAAAAGCAGTCAATTTTATCTAATTGACTGGAATACTTATCACTCGGAATAAACTCTTTTGAAATACCTTCGCCATTCACAATTGAGGATTCTGGCAAACCTTCAAAAAGCGACTCGATTAAAGGCGTTCCTCTCCCCATAAAAATACACTCAAAATGATCCCTTTCCCCCAGTGCAGATAACTGAGTGACCAATTCCGCTATATTCGCCTGAATGCCTGGCTTAGCCAACTCACCAACCACTCCAAATGTAATCAACGTCTTATGCCCGCTTTTCTGTTGCCGTTCAGTCGGGATAAAATCAATCGGATGTTCAATAACAGATACCCTCTCATCGCATCCTGGGTAACGCCGGTTTAATTCTGATTTAATATGGCGACCCAGCACAATTCTATGAACGGGCGCCTTAGAAGCACACTTTAAAGACCTATCAACCCAAAACCCGGGTGACAGCATGCCAGTCCTACCTGGGCTCACGAACTCTAACTCTCCATGGTGAACTAAGATATATTTAATAGTGCTGAATAGCTTAGCCACACAAGTTATTAAATAGGTCGATACCGGCGAAAGAGAAAGAAACAGAATAGTTCTCTCTTGTTTATTTCTTTCAAATAAAAGCACAATTGAAGCACACACAACAAAAAGCATTTCAAGAAGTGGCTTAAACAAATTACGCACACCACCCGGATCAAGCACAAGAATATGATTTATTGCAGCGACCTTACTGGAGAACTGGTTCATCGAGCTGGAGGAGTGGCACCATAAATTCACTTTTTTCCCGCTGTCTATAGCTGACCTGAGAAAAAGCTCATTAATAATTTTGTGCTGCTCTTTCTTCATATTTCCTTCAAAAACGATCAAACAACCTCCTAAAACACACTCTTGTGAGCCATTTCGAAAATACTTTCATAAGGTACATACAACTCCCAATAGTTCATCAAACCTGAGAAAAATCTCAGCAGGTATATGCAGCAAAAAAGGGTGCACCAGATGACAACATCAGGCATATAACCTTTTAACACCCTCTCCTTTATACAAAAATAAAAAACAGAAGGTACAGCCACTAATTCAAAGATAACAAAATAGAATGAGAACCGATTAAAAATAGAAGAGTGCGCCTCAACTAAAATGCCAAACACCAAACCGAAAAGAAAGAGCTTTACTGCGTTTATTTCGTATTGGGTTAATTGCGCTCGAACCGAGTTAAAAACATATAACAACCCAGTAAAGATAATCCCTTTATAGGCGATTGAGTTAATGCTAACACGCCCCGGATACTCGACTTGATATGATTCAATTTGGCTAACAATGTACTCCAACCCCAGAAACGATGCGACTTGGTGAGCAAGTGGAAAAAAGGTCAAGCCAAAGATTATTCCAGATAAAACTGCGAAGACAACGACTGTCGTTAACGTTAGCCTCAGTATGATAGGTGCTATTAACAATACCAACACCGTTTTATGAATTAAAGCGGCGAGCAATAAAAGAACTAAACACCATACAGGGCCACGTCTGGAATATAAGTAGATAGCTAACAAAGACAAAGCACCCGCAAGGAATTGGCGAGTTGGAAAAAAATCAGCTAACCCAAATGCCAAGTTAACCATAAAAAATAATAAAACATAGGGTCGAGTTTTTATGGTGTATAGTTTAATTAGCAGGGTCGTCGAGGTAAATATCAGCAACCAAATCGAGTAGCTTCCTACCAAAGAATTTGCCGCCCAGTTCAACCAGCCGAACCCTATTTCAAAATGAGGATGACTTAAGTAGCGACTTAACCCTCCACCCATCACAAAATAGTCATGATAGGCGTTCCAATCCGTACCGGTTTTCCACCTTAATCCAGCAATAAAAACTGTCAAGAGAATGATAAACCAAAAAAATAATTTCCTGGCTATTAAGTCTAGTTTTGTAAATGAGACCACCATGCCCAAACTGCATATAAACGTGTAAATAGCATAAATCACTCTACTTACCTCGTTGCAAAATAGAAAACAGAATCTGACGAGAAGCAGGTGTACCAACCATGCCTATAAACATGAGTACAATAAACGAAAAATTCAGATAAGCTATTTGACTAACAGTACTGGCACGATCAATCTCGAATTGATAAAACAAATCGACCAATATCATGCCTATTATCAAAACCCCGAAGGTAGGTAGCAATAAGCTCTGGATATACCAGCGTTTTATCTCTCCAATCAATAAGCGGCGGTGCATAATACTGGTATTAAATACGACAAACCCGACATTCATTAACAACCAGCAATAACAAGCCGCTATGGCTCCGTATTCAGGGATGTACTTCATCATAAGCGGTATCATGAGCATCACAGCAATAAGATTTGCTCTGAAAGTCAACTTCGTCCACCCATGTGCAATTTGTAGGGAATATGGGATGTGCATGACACCTGCCAGTGTGGTGCCTAAGCAAAGAATGGTGATTAATGGACTAATTTGCGAAGACATAAATTGATCACGAATCCAAATTAATGAAATCGGCTCAGCAAAAAGCGCGATCATCCCCCCAAGCGGAATAATAAAAGCCGCAATCAATTGAGCGCCCTGATGATAACATTCCACCAGTTTTTCTTGATTGCCAACACTTACAAACTGACTCAATTTTGGGTAATACACATTATAAAACGGGCCTGCAACTAGTAGAGGCACACTGGCAATCAGAACAGCCATACTATAATAACCAAACTCAGTTAGACTCAGAACACCTGACACAACGACTTTATCCACTTGCATCATAGCTACAGTCGTCATAGCAATGCCCGCCATGCCCGCCGAGAATCGCCAGATTTTCTTCAACTGGTCAATATCAAAATGCTTAACTTCAGCTTTCCGTGGGTAGTTTCTCCATAAAAGAAACTTTGATATAGCAGACTGGAAAAGGCTAACAAGTAATTGCCATGCAAAGTAAGCCGTTATACTTGACTCCACAGACATAAGAATAATCAGCGCCCCCAGATAGCGCAGCAAAGCCACCACAATAAGTAATACGTTTAATTGGAGGTGCTTATGCAAGCCCAATAAACCTGCCTGATAGATAAGAAATGGAAACTGTGCTCCAATCACAACCCCCATCAACTGTATAGCTCGTTCAACATGCTCGTGAGGCAAACCATCACTACTTACCCAGTTCTCTGCAATTAACCCACTTACGTAATAAACCAATATTGAAACAACAAAACCTAATATCAAAAAAAGCGTATTAAGTGTTGAGGCTAATTTTTTTAACTCGCCCCCCCTCTCCCGAGAGGACTCAGAAGCCATTGCCGTTTGCCTTACAAAAGCTCCGACCACCCCCATTTCCAGTAAGAAAAATATTGCTTGAAAGGTTGTAAAAAAACCGATTAACCCGTAAGCCTCAACGCCTAATAACTCGGTATAGAACGGAACAACCAGAAACGATAGGACAGCAGCAACCAACCTTGCGGTAAGATTGATTGCTAATTCAAGTTTAGGGAGTTTCAATTAACTAAGCCTTATAGCCAACGCAGGGTTAGGAGGGGTATTTTGTTTTGTAGTCTAAGTATATTTTCGATGCTATGGCGTAAAAGAGAGATGCGAAAAAGCCTATTATAATGCTCAACATTGCAAACTTAAATAACAATTTAATGCCGAGGAGCAGCTCATTCTGCACTTCAGGCTCTATCACCTCTAATTTCGCAACGCGCGTTATACCTATCACAGAATATGCTTTATTCTTGTTTTGTTTTGCGGCCTGCTCTTTCCCGTGAGCATGGGCAACTATCGCTTCAGTCGCACTCTTAACTAGAGACTCTGCGTCGGCACTAACTTCATTCTCTGCCGAAACCCAAAGACCATTCGGGGGGTTATCCTTCTCACCTGCATCAAACACTGATAATTCAAGTTCATCCGTGCTATAAATTTCCACCAGTAAATCAGGGCTCACAATAGGCCTTGCATCCCCTCCATGCGTAAGCACCTGCCCGAGTTCAACTAGCGCACTTGCGCGATAAGCTTGTGCAGAAACACCCTTTGCTATATCCGGTTCATTGACGAAAGATCCATGAACAATAAATTGTTTGCCTGTAAGTGATAAAAAAACCAGGATAGACACTATTAACAGAACGCTCAGCAATCGCCCCCACCTTTCAACAAGAAAACGAATAAGGTCTGTTAATTCAATTTCTTGAAGATGTTCTTTTTGAGACATCGTAGGCTCCTTTAATAATTACCTGGCGATAATATGTAACTTCTAACCCAAATACAAAGCAGGAACTCAATGGGTTTATAATGATTGATGTTGAGGGATAAACTAACCATGAGCAATTAATCCCCTCCTCCATACCTGTTTCCCCGAATCATTTTACCTCCCCCAATTTCTGCCTCATACGGGTCAGCAGATTTGAAGTTAACATTAAAGAAAGGGTGGACCGAGAGGATATTGACATCCATAAACCTTAATAGATGCCTGGGCCGCTACAACCATTAAGGTGTTTACTTCTCGACACATCATCAGAAATTTAAAAGTTTCGAATACAGTATTGTGATATTATTTGCAATTAAGCGGGTTGTAGAAGCTATGTCCTGTCTAAAAAACCTATATTGGACTTTAAAATTTTCACCGCATGTCGTTAGAGTTTACCCGCGTTCCCTCCAAAGGAATCAATCGCTAGCGCAGTAATTTTATCAACACAAAGAAGTAATTGTATATACAAAGGCCCCCTCTAAATGAAAAATATGCTCTTCGCAATCAACGTAGACTGGTATTTTAATCTACACTGGAAAGATCGTATCTTTTCTCGAATGACCAAAGGGCTAAAAACACAGGTGTGTTACTCAAAAACAGAAGAGTACACCGTAACAAACGACGATATTGAAACAATCACCTACAGCTTACACAGGTCAAGTATCAATCCGGTCAGCAACTTAAAAACTTTTTTAAGCTGCATAAAAATAGTCAATAATAGCCAACCCTCTATTATTCATTCAGTAACCGTCAAGCCTAATCTCTTTTTTGGACTAATTGCACGCTCCAGGAAAATTCCAATACTAATAACAATTCCTGGTTTAGGTAGTGTTTTTTCAACTGGCAGCTTAAAGTTTAGCGTTTATCGAAAAATTATTCTTTTTCTGTACAAAGTTATAGCCAAGAACAACTGTTATTTTGTTTTTGAGAACCCAAGCGATAAACGATTGTTTACCAAGCTTTCAATTTGCGCCCCTCAAAATAGTGCACTATCGCCAGGCGCAGGTATTGATCTAAGTAAATTTAAATTCAATGCAGACATAGCATCGCCTGATAATAAAATAAGGGTTTTATTTGCCGCACGACTAATTTATGGCAAGGGGTTAGAAGATTTAATAAAGGCAATTGACCTGCTCAACCAAAAAAGAAAAATTTTTCAACTTGATGTTGCTGGTATTATCGACGCAGAGTCCCCTGAAAGTATCCCACAGTCACAAATTTCCTACTGGCAACAAGCAGGGAAGATTAATTGGCTGGGGCAAGTTGAAGATATTCCTGGCTTGTTAAAGGAGGTCAACATTGTCGCACTACCAACCCGTTATGCAGAAGGGTTACCAAGAATTCTTCTGGAGGCAGCTTCTGCCGGGCGCGCAATAGTAACAACAGACAACCCGGGCTGTAATAGCTTAATAAAACACAATTATAATGGTCAGCTTGTGGCCCCCAGAAATATAGAACAGCTTGCGTCTGCTCTTCAAGTCTACCAGGATCGGGATTTAAGATTGTTACATGGCCATCGGGCTAGACAGTCAATTGAAGAGAAGTTCACTATAGACTTTGTTATTGACTGCTATAAAGAAGCCTATGACTTTTTATTAAAAAACGAACGGAAATCAAAGCAAAAACAGCTCTAAATTTAACTGACTCACTCTCTAAATAGACATCTTAAACGTTCTATGCCGTGCTCGCCTCATAATTTACCCAGCCTATTTGTTAAGCCGTGATACACTCCCTTAACTATCATCAAAAAGTGTTCTTTCCGCTGCTTTGTGAGTGTTGAAAATATAATGAGCTGCAGGATGGACTTAAACAATACATGAGCTTTCCACGAACCTGGAAGATAGCCCCGCTTACACAATACCATTAAGTTCCTGTAAAAATAGTAGTGCCTTAGCGGACTATGCATCGTTATTTGCCTAGCCCCCCCAAACAATAAGAGAGGTTTATCACCTATGGCATGTATCATTTTTGCATCAAAAGCCCCAAAACACTGATAACCTTTTGATGCGGCACGAAACCCCCACTCAATATCGACACAATCGATAAACAGCGGCTCTTCCATCATTCCAATATCATTAAAAACGTTAATGTCTATTAATGACCCCGATGAAATAATAAAATCAGCCTTACACCATCGTGCATTAGCATCAGGTGAAGAAACTTTGCCCACACTAATGTTTTTAGATGAAATAAAAGGGGAAGGTTTGTTTGTACGTGCATCTCTGTGCTCAGGTCCGATAGCTGCAACCTTATGGCCAAACGTTTTAATTTCTTCTTCGGCTTTTAGCAACTGATAAACCATATCGGGCGCAGGTTCGCTGTCTTGGTCCATTAGTAAAACATGACTGCTGCGGAGACTAATGGCTTCAATGATACCCATATTATGAGCCGCAGCTATGCCTATATTTTCATGCAAAAGTATAGTAGTACAAGAATAAGCTTTAGCCAAATCTGACAGCTGATCATTCTGATTAGAAGCATTATCGACCAAAATCATGCGCTCGCATTGGCCGGAAAGCGTTTTAAGCAACGAGCTTAACGATTCCAGGTTTGGCATATAAGTAACAATAACAGCCGTAACACATTGTTTAATGTGATCATGCACTGCTGCCGGCGCATCATTCACATGTTTTTCTTTCTCACTTGCCACTAGTTTCCATTACCGTTTAGGCCAACTATAACGAGTACACTCAATGCCCCCACTTCAGGGTGATTGGGTATAATCTAAGGGAGCTGTATTTTTATTACCCGTACTTGCCCAGGTATCAAAATTATTAATCTCAGAAAACACTGTCCAGTTGTGCAAATCCTGCCGTGTGCAAAAATCTATAACAGGCCATGCCAAGTCTTTAGCATCGTCATTCATGTTGATGTTAGAGATTAGTTCAAAATACGCGTTAGCGAATATTTCTCCTCCACGGGTAATGTCTGATATCTTATCAGATGTCCCTTCTGTGTTCCCTCTTCCTGCATCTTCTAACGCCACTGTGCGGCCGTTATGCCACTCCAAGCCAATAACAGTATCGTGAGGAGCTGAGAAAAATGTTTCAATGGCAACTCTATTCCTATAAATGTTATCAATGACATCCCGGGGCTCTGTTTTTGTTGAGAACAATGCCGACATTTTTTGCTTACTCTCCCGTTGGCGTTTTTCAGCGGTGTCCGCTAAGCAAAAATAATAACCGTGCACATTAACATCCATCATGCTATCTACCGCAAGCTCAAACGCTTCTTGAGTAGACCCACTCCAACCGACATCCACTAATGCCAGGTTATGCCCCGACTTTATGCCGAGCTGGGTTAGACTACCCAATAATCCTTGTCGATTTCTTCTGCAAACCTTCAGGATTTGCCAACGGTATGCATACAAAAATTGCTGCAAAGACGCTGTGTCCTGCAAGTCAATCAATTGTGAGTCAGCTAAACCTAACGTTCGCATCACCTCACTGTCTGGCGCAGGCACCCCAATCCGTTCTAGTAACTCAAAAGGAGAAAGCCCTTCAGCACCTGATAGAAAGTAAGGCATAAAACTAACAAAATTATGTTCATTAATAGCCGCTAGCATAAACGCCGTTCTAGACCCCAGGAAATAATCAGACTTAGCCGTCAGGTTGCATTGATGACATTCTGTTAGTTTACTGAGTAAATAGCCATCTCTCGATAAAAACAGAACATAATCAATTTGGTCTCGGGTAGACTGTTGTTCAATCCACTTCAAAAAACCAACCGAGGCAGGTCCCCCATAATAAAACCCCGCCTCCAAGCAGGATTTTTCAGGTATTTTATCAGCATATAAATTGATTAGGCCCCGCGCTAACGATGCCGATACCGCGTACCGGTCAAGCTTTTGAGGTACTCTTTCACGACGATAAAAGAATGTCCGTAAGCCCTTTGAGGCTGCCTGCTTAACATCCGCGAGTTCATTATCGCCAATATGTAGTATATTCGCGGGCGCTACATCCAGGTCTTTAGCCAATACTTTAAAAAGCTCTCCGGAATCTCTTTTGGTCGCATTAAGGTCAGATGATATGTATAACGGAACATTCTCAATGTTATGCTTAGCTAACGATTCGACAAAAAAATCACCTGATAAATACATATCTGACGTAATGACAACGGTTTTTCCTTTGGTGATGGCGTGCCGGTATAAATGGATCATTTCGGGGTTAGGGTGCACCAATGCTTGCTCTAACTGATATTCGGCAAGCGCCAGATCTTCCTGGCTATAAGCACATGCAGGAAAGCAACTATAGATGCCCTTTAATGTGATTTCTTTAAGGCCTGCACACTGCATCTCTGCGAAAGCATCGACCTGAGCTTTTTTCCGCAATACTCGAAAGTTATCTATACCTAATACATTACCTAAAATATCAAACGCATCTTCAGGGTTACAAAGCGGCCTGATAAATAGAGTATCGAAAAAATCAAACGATACCACTTCAACATTCTCAATCTTTCGCTCTAAATCTATTAAGCACGGAGAACGTTTTGCAATTGAGTTTATGTCTGAATTATTCATTGTGGCACCTCAAAATTAATGCCATTAGGGTGTAAATTGACACTATAAAATGGATCATATTGGAAATACTGAGGATGAGCCTCATTTAAAGCCTGCAGCTCTCGTTTAAGCCTGGCAACTTTTTCAGGATCTATATTATCTATTCCTCTGCTTACAGACTCATAATGGGTCAAACGCACAGACTGACAGACAACATTAAATAAACCTTGATCACATAGACGCATACAAAGGTCAACATCATTATAGGCAACGGGGAATGCTTCATTAAAGGTGCCAACGGAATGAAACTTCTTTGCTTCCATCATTAAACAAGCGCCTGTTACCGCTAACCAATTATATTCCAGTAAATTCCGCATATAATATCCCGGTGTATCGCAATCTTGCCTTATAAAAGCGTGCCCTGGCCCGTCTTGTAAATTTAGCACTCCAGCATGCTGTATTTTATTGCCCTCAGGGTAAAGTAATTTTGCACCAACAGCACCAATATGCGAAAGCTGAGCATATCCTCCCATTCGTTCCAGCCAGTCTGCACTAATAACTTCTGTGTCATCATTTAAGAAAAGAAGTAACTCTCCCTTTGCCTCTTGTGCACCAATATTATTAAGTTCAGAAAAATTAAACGGAGCATCATGCCTTATAACCGACACATCTTCTTGTTGACTTACTTCTTCAAAGTAGTCTAAACATTCTTTTTCAATAGAACCGTTATCAAGAATGATAATTTCGAAGCTTCGATAACTACTTTTCTTAAATATGGATTCAATACAACGGCGCAATACCTTCACATTATCTCTTGTTGGAATAATGATGGAGATAAGCGGTTCGTTTTGAAGGTCATAAACCACATTAAAATAACCATCAACCTGAGAGACGGCTTCCAACTCTCCAATAAGCCCTCGGCGTTTCAACGCATCAAGCCGAACGTTCTTTGAAGCTTCTAATGCATAAGGCTTAGCCGAAAGATCAGCTGCTATTGAGGCAGGAATTATTCTCCAATGATACAAAACCTTGGGAATATGACTTATTCGGTTCGTCGCTTCGGTAATGCGTAATACTAAATCCCAGTCTTGACAACCATCATATTGCGAACGTAATCCCCCAACTTCATTTAATAAGCTTTTGCGTATGCATGCCACATGGCAAGTATACATTGTGCTCATCATCGTATCGGGTGACCAACCTGGTTTAAAGTGCGGTTGAGTAAAACTCCCATCAGGGTCTATTTTATCTTCATCGCTGTAAATAAAATCAGGATTATCTCGTTTTATACACTTCGCTAACTCAAATAAGCAGTCATCCGTCAGTTCATCATCATGATCAAGTAACACTATATAATCACCACGCGCCTGATCTATAGCAGCGTTAGTTGCACCGGCAATCCCCTGATTTTCTTCAAGATACAGTAGTTCTATTGATGGGTGGGTGATATTTTTTAAGTAATCTTTAACACTAGCTGAAGGACTGGCATCGTCTGCTAAAATTAACTGCCAATGCGGATACCACTGGGACTCTACTGACCCTATCATTTTTTCTAATAAATCTAATGGCGTATTGTAAAGCGGTACCACGATTGAAAACAACGGTGCGGCTGATTTATCGCCAATTATTTCCATCATATTGGCTGGTTTTCTGGGAGGGATATAGGTATACCCAGCCGAAGAAGTCGCCAATGAATAGCCTTCATCTGACTTTACAATGGCGGCAGATCCGGTAAAAGCAGGTTGAAAAGTGCCGAAGCCCGTTGCAGAAGCGGCCACGACAGGCACCGACGATGAACGGGTTTGTGCCGGGCCGAACTTAAGCCTGTACTTTATACCCAGAACCCCTTCCTGACGCCAAATTCTCATGACATTAGCAAAGAGCTGAGCCAAACCATAATACCTAACAAAGCTGAAGGCACTCCGTACAGCCAGTTTTATATTTCTTGCGTTTACAGTCAAAGCCCTCAATGGTTCGGTGACTCGCCAGGAAGTTGATTCATGATATATCTTCAGCTGCTGTTGTAGCGCCTGATTAGTCTGTTGCTGATCAGCAATGGTTTGAGTTAAACGGCCGAGTTCAGCCACTTTTTCATCGATCTCTTTTTGGTGTTGTTGAGCATCAGCCTGATGTTGTTGCTGGTTCTCATGAATAGTTGATTGCAGAACTTTTTGCTGATTTTGCAGACTTAGATTCAGCGCCTTGAGTGAATCGTTAGCCTCTCTAAGTCCGGCATTTGCTTCAGCGGTCTGGTTACGAATATCTATCGCTGAGAAGATTTTCGCTTCTGCGTCCTGCAACTCATCACAATAATGTTTTATCGCCTCCCCTTTTTCGTTCAGCTCGTCATGAAGCAAATAAAGCTCATTTTGCAGCTGCCGATCACCCTCAAATTTAGCCGAGGCGTGTAAAACAGCCTTGATTTGTTCGGCTTTAAGTTTTGGAACCGAATCATATTTTTTCAACGCCTCATAGAAGGCAGTAAGATAAGCCGGTGCGTTTGCAAAGCGTTCGCTAATATCGTCATCAGCACGACATAAATCACTATCAATAAATTCCCTACAGTAAGCGTTTACTTCTTTACTGGTTTCAGCGCTCCACTCATCTGGGTCGAGCGCTAGAAACGCCCCTATCCTCTTTAGTTCAGACTCAGGATTTTTGAGTAAATTTTCATAACTAACCACTAATACATCATCGACTGCTTGCTCTAATAGCGCCAAGTTATAGTGGTACCACAAATGGTAAGATTTTAAGTCGCTAAAATGATCTCGGGTATTGAGTGAGTTAGCAACCGCTTGCGGGTGGCGTAAACATAAAATCGTTTTAGTTGAAAACCCGGCATCTTTTAAGCATTCACGCCAAATAGGCGAAAGTAGTGAAATTCGGGGGTCTTTAATGGCAATTCGATTTTTTTTGGGGAAGCTTTTAGAGATAAGCGCACGAATCTCATCTTTGTGTCCAGCTATTTGGGCAGATATTAGCGCCGAGCCCCGTAACACACCAGGCCTATCCCACGCGGCATGACATTTAGAAAGAAGCGCTTCATTCAGGGTTACAATCCCCATATCTTCCCAGTAACCTTTTTGATTATCCTCACTCGCCGGCATGAGATTATTACCGACACTATAGCCTAATGTTTTTACCGCCCGACTAAATGCGCTCGTGCCAGATCGGTGCATACCCAGCACTAACACAGCTTGTTTTTTGTTTTTTGTACCGCTATTTTTTGTACTGTCAATCTTTGTACTTTTTTCTGTTGACACTCTTTTGTCCTTTTACCAAATACAACTTGAATTCACTACTAGAGAGCTTTGCACGACGTTATGAGCAAATCAAAGACAAGGCAAAACATGACGAAAAAGCGCAGTTTATGGCCTATAAGTCCCGCCCGACCCAGGAGAGCGCATCATTTTGAGTCATTTTTTAACGCTGTATTTGTAAGCGCAGTCGTCGTGCAAAACTCTCTACTAACAGGTTTTAATACCGTATAGTGGCAGAGCCTAGCGATTTATTTCAAAAGATCTGAACAGCTTTCGTTCATGCTTTAGTTTAAATGATGCATACCATCGAGCAATCTTAACAGCCAATTTATCTGTGTTATATCGCCCTTCAAAAACGTCTTTCTCAGGCACCTGTATGCTATTAACCCCTAGAAATGAAAACACACGCGCTAGCGCTTGCTGTTGCTGATGGCGAAGCTCACGATTCGTCATTATCAAGATATTTTCAGTGGCTAAACTACGCTTTAGGTTTTCAATCTGTGCGTTATACCTACCCCTGTCTAGATAAGAGTGATGTCGCCATGATGACTCCCACCCCTTATCTCCCCGGCTATTAAGAAGCCGTTTCCTTTCAGATAAAAAGGCGCGCAGAATACTTAATGTTTCATCACCTCTGTTTTTTTCCATGAAGTAATGAGAAACCGCTCGGTCAACAGGGTCTCTAGTCAGGAAAATAACTTTAATGTTTGGATTATACGCGACTAATCTAGCTGGGATATCTTGCCAATACGCATAGATTGGCGTGGCATCACACACCCACCTTTCACCCTTATAACCCCCCATTATTAGTTTATACCTCGCCTGAATATCTGCGAGCGAAAGTGAGTCAATGTCGGGCGCATCAAATATATGGCCTTCCTTACCGTTCACGACAAAAATATCAGGGTGCTGAGCAATAAAGTTGGCCAACGCTGTTGTACCACACTTCTGCCCGCCTACAATTGCCAAATTCATCTGAGGGTTTTGATTGCTAACGTCATCCATTATTGGGTCGCTCAAGCCACTCATACGTCAATGGAACTGGAAACAAACCTGTAAAGAGGTGCCGCACATCTTCAATTACTTCCAAAGACAGCAGGTCGTCCTGACGGCTAATTAGCCTTGTTCGATCTAAACCAGGTGCATCAACTAGCCTCATGCGGAATCGATATATCCCTTTTTGAAATGCACACTTGATCGTTACTTTCAAATCTGAGCTTTTTTCCCCTGGTGGAATAGGGATCCGCTTACCTGTCAACTGTAGCCCCTTAGCATCAACCAAATCCAGAATGAGATACGGAGAATCAATTAAGTGACCTAACGTCACAGTAAGGCAAACCGTTACAGCTTCATCATATTGCAAGCTTGCATGATGGCCATGCCCTTCCAAATGCGCTTGAGTTATACCCCAGCCATCAATAGCAAACCCCTTACCGTTTTCAATTGAAGGCATTTTTTCTCTTTGCTTTTCTATACCTTCCCTCTGCACGTTCTGTAAATAAGTCATGGTAACATCATCAGGAAACCCATATTGAACAACACGACCTTTGTCGAGCAACATAGCTTGCTTGCAGAATGCTCGAACGGTATTCAAGTCATGCCCAACGAACAGCAGCGTTGTTCCCTTACCCAAAATTTCTTCAATTTTGGTTAGTGCCTTTGCCTGAAAACGGGCATCACCGACAGCCAGGGCCTCATCAACAATCAATACCTCTGGATCAACATGTACCTGAACAGCAAAGGCTAGTCGCACCATCATGCCAGAACTGTAGGTTTTAACCGGACGATGAATAAAGTCACC
The DNA here is from genome assembly GCF_023650515.1 of Alkalimarinus coralli. Classification (NCBI taxonomy): domain Bacteria; kingdom Pseudomonadati; phylum Pseudomonadota; class Gammaproteobacteria; order Alteromonadales; family Alteromonadaceae; genus Alkalimarinus; species Alkalimarinus coralli. Next base: position 746,297 of record NZ_CP096016.1, on the reverse strand, counting down.
AATGTCTGCAAATGCCACAATATCTTCATAACGGGTATCGATATCTGCCCTGGACAGGCCCAGAATTGACGCATTTAAATAAACATTTTCATGGCCGGTGAACTCAAGGTCGAACCCGCTACCGAGTTCAAGCAGAGCTGCCACTCTTCCTGTTACATCAACCGAGCCAGAGGTTGCTGGCAAAGTACCGGCAATGATTTGTAGCAGCGTACTTTTACCACTGCCGTTAAGCCCTATAATACCAAGACTTCCTCCACGCTCTATTTCAAAGCTAACATTTTCCAGTGCGTTAACTTGCTGGCATCGATTATTCTCAAATCGCTGATACCAATCTGGAAAAATGGCGCTTAAGAAACGCTTGGCGAGAGGCACTAACAGCCGGCTTAAAGGGGTTTTCCAAACAAAATAGACTTTAGATATATTATTAACGCGTATCACAATACTTATTCAACTTTTTACATTCAAATTTTTACCAGAGCGAATACCCGCACAAGGGTTTATGCAGAACTAAAGTACATCAGCAAACCCCTTTCTAGACTTTTGGAACATCCAAAAACCAAGTACTACAACTAACAAGGCAACACATGAATAAATAGCCAACGCTTTGAAGTCTGGCGCTTCATTATAAAACAGCACTGTGCGGCACTCCTCTACAATTAAAGCGATAGGGTTCAATAATATCCACGACTGAAATGTTTCTGGCAAATTATCTATTGAGTAAAAAACAGGACTCATAAAAAGCAGAAGTGTCGCTAATGTACCCGATATATGCTGAATATCTCTCACATACACGCCTAGTGCCGCCAATATCCATGACAACCCAAGTACCAACACAAAATAAGGAAGCAGTATTAAAGGCAGATATAAGGCAGCAACAGGAATCGAGTGCAGCTCAATCAAAATAAAGCAAAACAGTAATAAAAAGCCAATTGCAAAGTTAAACAGTGCGCTTAAAAAAGCCACCCATGGTAATATTTCCAGCGGGAACACTACCTTTTTAACAAAGTTTACATTTGAAAGAATTAACCCGGGGGAACGACTTATTATATCTGACAAAATAGCATGTATTGTCAACCCTAAAAACAATACCATGGCAAAATTAAGTTGCACCTCACCTGCTACCCCCCACCGGGCCTTAAACACATATTTAAAAACAAAGGTATAAATAAACAACATCAATAATGGTGTTACGAAGGACCAAATCAGCCCCATTAAAGAGCCTCGATAGCGGGAGTGAATATCCCTAACCAATAACTGCCAGACCAATGTACGATGAGTCCAAAAAGAGCTTACCATAGCTAACAACCAAATAATGAGCGCTTATATTTGTAATGAATTTAAACGAAACATAACACCCTGTTGAAATTGGCGGCCATTCTAACAGATTTAACCCTGCTACTAAGAAAAAATTTAGTTCATTACCGCCAAGCGAAACACTAACCCGCACTCGCTTCATCAAGCACTGCGGCAATTTCATGTTTGCTATAAAATTGCCAACAGCCATGACACTCACTCACAATGAGTCGTTCGAATACACTTTTCATAAAATCAGTATCATACAAGCTATTTGAGTTTTTGCTGACCAAACTCTCTTTTAGCTCAAGTGCCGCTGGAGCAATGGGGTAAAGGGCTCGGCCCTGTGATGAAACAATATCTTCATAACGAATAATATTATTCGCATTTAAGTACCTGGCATACTGCTGGTAATACCAGTTTAGGAGCATTAACTGGCGCTCAAGATTATCCACTTCTTCATTCAGTTTTTGATGCAATTCATCATCAAACGCCTCAGCCATAGGCGCATGACCTTTAGCCAAAGGGTGATCTAGAGAGTTCCATGAGGACAGTACTGATAGCGGGTTTCTGATAATGGCAAAACATGAAAATGTCGCTATCAACTCAGGTAAAAGCGCAGAAAATGCGTTAGGGTGCTTTATAATTAATCTGAAATCGTTGCTAAAGTTTGCCCCAACCTTTACAGCACCCGGTTTAATTAACGAGGGTTGCCGCTTACCCGATTCATTCTGGTTAAACGTATTGGTATCACCTTCAACAAGATTCCCGACTATAACCCCTTTATTATGTACATCTTCTCTTACCGATGAAAAAAACCGGTTTATGTAACCCGCTCTGGCTTCACGATCTGGCTGCGCGAGCAGACCCCCTATATCCATAGGTTCTACCATGGCAAGTACATTTTGCAACTGATTAAGGAGGTGACAGCTTAATGTTGTACCTGAGCGAGGTATTCCAGTCAGTATAATATTTTGATTTACCATAGCTGATCCAAATTTTTCAAAACCGAATAAAATGCCTCTCTTTCCCTATCCAATGAGTATCGACTTACCATTTCTAACGCCCCACTCAGCAGCTCATTCCGCTGAGATGTGTTTAACGATAGGGCCGTTAAAACTGATTTTAGCATTTCAGGTATGGTGTAAGATGGCATAAAACACGTTTCACCATGCACGCAAAAACCTCGATTCCCAACACAATCAGGCACAATTAAAACAGCCCCCGCTGCCATCACCTCTATCGCTGGCAAATAGAAACCTTCTGTAAAATTTGGGCAACACACCACTATACTATACTCACTTAACGCTGCTAGAAATAGATTTCTGTCTAACAGTGTGTTTACCAACCGGCACTCAATACCCAGTTGGCCCAACTCATCGGCCAAACCCTGCGCAACTGACGGCATTTTATAACCAACTATCAGTACTTTTTGGTTCTTATACACAGCTTCGCAACGGGAATCTAACGCTGCTGCTGTTATTTGGGGCACATCAACACCATTGGGTATCGCAATTACAGGACCATTCACCCTTTTGGTAGCAATGATTGCGTCCGCCACCTCTTGGCTAACACATATCCTGACTGCTTTCTGTGTTAAAAAGCTATACAGATCAGTTCGAGCATCAGCATGACGCACATGCTGTATCAGGTTGATTTTCGGCAATCCTAAGGCTGGCCCTCCCTCCGATAAAAGAAACTTCCAATCCAGGCCTGCGAGAAATAAAAGATCACCTTGAGAAGCCCTCCAGTTGTCACTACCAACCTCTGACTGAGGCCAAAGCTCTGCCCTTTCTTCAGCCTCCCTCTCGGAACGCGCTTCATGAGAAAAGACAATCCTGGCCTGATAACCGTCCAATGCCTGAACATTCCGGTAATAGTGGGCATGCTTCAAATGCCCTCCAGTAAATCCCGTATAATCGCGGTAAAACCAAACCCTGCGTTCAACCCCGGAAAAAAAAGAAGCACTCCACCGAGATAGCCGCTTCAACATATTAAGACAACTCCTTATTTATCTCTTGGCTTTTCGGCAAGATAAGACAACAATTCAAATAGTTGATCCACACTGGTAATAGACTCTATATCTACCACATATCTTCCCTGAACAACAAAAGCAGGGGTTTTAAATACTTTCGCCTGTCTGGTTAGCGCCAAAGAACCAGCCATACGCTTATTAACAGCATCACTTTCCCAGACTTGCCAGAAGCGTTCTTTATCCACATTATGTCGCGACAAATAATCATCTATACGCTCAGCACCCTGAAGTGTTGACTCTTCAGTTTGAAATATTACATACCCTAATTCATACATCGTCGCTAACACTCCCATTTCAGCGAATGTATGATGCAAGCGCGCCGCCTTAACCAAAGTACTCTCACTGTGAGCAGGAACCAAAGAAACACCAATGCCCGTTTTGTGACTCCACTCGGCAATAGCCGGAACCAACTGATAGCAGGTTCGGCAACCGTAGTAGAAAAATTCCATCACAGGCGCGGCGCCTGTGCTAATAGGTGTATCTAACACTTCGTAATGCCTTCCCTGCTCAAAACTATTGCTTGCCATTAGTTCATTAGCTGACACACCACCACTTAGCGCCACTATCATCAGTAACGCAAACATCATTTTTTTTAACATAAAATTTTCGACCATTTTAATCGGCCGATCACTGTCACGACCAACCCTAAAATAAAGAATTCTATCAATAAAAAAGGCTCCCGAAGGAGCCTTTCTTGAACCCGATACTATATCGTACCGGTATAGTATTTCTTACACTTAGTTAGACGTGTTAGAAGTACCATTGTTTTGAGCACCTAAACGGCTAGAATCACCAGAGTATGTAGTGCTAGTCATGTTAGTCAGTACGTTTGCAGGCGTACGAACCAGACCAAGCGCTTCACAAGCTGGGAATGCACCCTGAATAACCAGACGGTTACGACCAGAAGTCTGAGCTGCGTAAGTAGGCATGTTATCACCTAAGTAGCCAGCTTGACCTGGGTTAGTGTTAAGGGCAACAGTTGCGTGTGCAGCCAAAGAACCAACCAACTCAGAATTCAAGTCAATTTGAGTACCGTTCTGATCCCACATGTATGCGCGAACCGCTCCAGGCTTCTCAGAAACGTTAGTCAATCGGATAAATGCCTTATCACCAGCGGTTGGGTTTGGAACGTTAAACAACGTTACCTGACAACCGTTACGCAGGATCTGACCGTAGTCTAGGGTATCCTGAGAGTTAGTGTATCTTGGGTTAAAGTAGTTAACGTCAAGATTTGCTGTTACAGTTGATTCTGGAATAGCCGCAGTACCAGCTGCGATACCACAAACAGTATAACCAGCACTTAATGCAGCAGTCGTTTCACCAGTTAGACTAACGTTAACAGAGTTTGGATCACCTACAACAGCTGTTCCAACAAAATCACCCGCCCCAGTAGTTGCAGAACACGCACCAGGTGCAGTTCTCAAATATACTGAACTGTAACTTGCCAAAGATGCAGATGAAGTCACTACTAGATCAATAGTATCCGATCCGTTAAAGTCGAAGTCGTTAGCATCTTCTTTCTTAACATTTACAGTGTTCGTTAATGCATCAGTATACTGACTACGAACCACTTGCAAGTCACCCAGAGTAACAAACGCAACGTTATCGGTCTCGTCAAAGTCCTGCGCAGCATTTGCACCAGTATTACCAGCAAGATTACCAGTAAAGCTTAGCTCGGTATCGGCAACATCAATACGTGCACGACCACCTGGGGCAGCAGTGTAGTCAGTTAAAGTACCCGTTAACTCAACACCATCTTGAGATGAGAAAATAACCAGAGCAGTATCAGTATCAGTAACATTACCTTTGGTTACGTTACGGTACTCTGCGCCCAACCTAACAGCAGGGTTAGCAACACCACGTTCTAGAGCAGCAGTTAAGTTTTTAACTTTAAAGCCATCAACTCGTGCACTAGTTAGGTCAGTTGCATCTTGAACAGTCAACTGGAATGTAACCGTGTTATCACCAATAGCACCACCCTGAGTTACGGAAACCGCACTCATACCAGAGGCAGCAGCAGCGGCACCAAGGCCTGCAGTTTGACCAGCGCCAACACCACCTACAACCAAGTCATTAAGACCGTCAGTTGCAAAAACTAGCGTCACACCCGCATCTTCCCACTTATCCAAAGATGAAAGATCTTCACCAAAAACTGCACCACTATCGAGTGTAAATTTCACAGTAACCAATTCATTTAGAGCTAAAGCGTCAACCACATCAACAGTAAAAGTCACATCTGGCACAGCAACCAACGTTTCCTCTGAGCCAGCACCAAATACTTCGTTTGCCATTACAACAGCACCACTAGTCGCCGCAGTATAAGCCAAATCTCCTGCCATAGCGCCAGTGGAAGCAGCAGCCACTGCTAAAGCAAGCGTTGTTTTCTGCAGAATTTTTTTCATATTCTCATATATCCTTTATTTAATAACTTACGTAAGGTATTTATCTTAACTTATTAAAAATAATCGCAGACGAAGCGCTCCGCCTGCTAACAACGAGAATTGTAGAGGAGACATTCGCAAACATGCAAGTTTTTTTTTGCAACGCAATGTATCCTTTTCTATATATTCCCATCACTGTATCGGCCCACGTTTGCATCCCATTTATAAAGAACACCAAACGTGAGCCAAATCCATCAATTTCACGGTTAACTTACGCCAAAACCAGCTGCAAGCCAAGCAAAAATTTAAATATTCTCCGGATGCAACTGCAATTGCTCGCGAAAGGAACGCGTCAACGCCTCTGCTTGACCTGGTTCCTCTATAAGGTAAGGCACAATGAGTATCATTAACTCTGTTGAACCTGCCTGCGTGCTATCAGTTCTAAATAATTGCCCTATCCATGGGATATCTCCCAGTATAGGCACGCGAGAGTTTCCCTTTGACTGATTTTTAGTAATCAACCCCCCCAGCAAAACGGAACCGCCATCATGCAGACTTAAATTGGTCTCTATGTTACGCGTTGTGATAATCGGTGTAAGAGAAGGCGTACTTGCATCCCCTGTTGAGGCGCTCACATCTTGAGATACCTCCATATCTATTCTACCACCCGAAAAAACGGTAGGCGTTACCGTTAACTTAATACCCACATCGCGATATTCAATTTGCTGTGAAACAGCACTATCTCCGTCGATAATTTCATCTTCAGCAGTTCTAGACGTTAATACCGGGATTTTCTCACCCACATTTACACTAGCAGTCTCCCCACTTCTAACTAGCACCTTAGGCGTTTGCAATATCGACACATTATTGTCACTCGCAAAGGCGTTTAAAGCAATTCGAGTAGCCCCAGAACTACTTAAATAAGCCCACTTTAGCCCTGTCCCGCCAATACCTGCACCGGCTCCACCATCACCAAACAAGCTACTCACACTACCTAAAGCCCCGTCAACAGACCACTCCACGCCAAATTTGAATGTTTCAGAAAGTGTTACATCAGCCACAACCACCTCAACCATTACTTGCGCTGGCGCTTTGTCTAAGTCATGAATTAAAGGCAGTATTTCTTGCCACTGAGCAGCTTCACCCCGGAAAAGCAACATATTCCTTGCCTGATCCACCACAAAACTTCCACTCTTGCGAGAAGAAGCCGCAACCGCTATTGAAGACGTTGTTGTTTTTTTTGAGCTAGCCTCACCTTTACCCTGACTCGCACGTTCCCCCGTACGACCTGAACTATTCCCCATTATTGCATTAAGCGTTTCGGATAACTGTATAGCACCAGTATTCTTTACCTTATACCAATAAAAACCATCTTTTTGATTTGGCTTTTGAACAACTCTGTCCAATTGTTCGACCCATTGGCGAACAATCGATAAGATCTCTTCATTGGGCGCAAATACAAACAACGCATTAAGTTCATTGATTGGCACTAATGTCGTGTTTTTTGAGGTATTACCAATATCATACCCTTGGGGCTCCATGGCGGACACAAGCCCTTTTGATAGTGTTTCTGCATCCGTATACATCGGCTCTATTCGCAAACTATGCCGACCTTTCATTTTTGGTTTGTCTATCAGATCAAGCACTGCAGCCGCTCTTTTTACAATATCTGGCGCCCCCTGCAAGGTAACCGCATTGCGCGAGTTATCCCGAGCCACTTTCAACGATTGTTTTTCAAAGACTGTCTTTAGCATGCTATACGCATCACTATTACTGATAACTTTTAAACTTCTAATTAAAAATATTGGCCGATGGGTTGATGGCACACTGGGTAACGCCGTACCCGTAACAATAAGAGGCGGCTCTGATGAAATGCCTGGTGCGGTACCTAATACAAAACGCAAAACATCTCCCTGACGAACAATTAACACTCCGTAATTAGCCAGGATTTGTCGACTTAGATTAAAAATGTCCTGCCTGTTTCTAGGCTCTGTAATGCGCAATGTTACTAAGTCTTGCTTATTGGCAACATCCTGCGCCATTTCAAAGTCTAGCGATAACTGATTGGCAAATACTTCATTAATAAATACGGGTAAAGGTAGATCACCAAAGCTCATATTTATATTTGCCGGCTCATCAACCGGGAAAAGCGGGTCATCTTCAAGTAGCTGAGTTCGCACTTGCCGATCAGCGGATACTGGAGGCCGCTCAAACCGATGCTTAACTTTACGTTTTTCATCTTTCTCTTGATCTGTGGGTTCGACACTTTCATGCTGGGTCGTTTTTTGCGCTGCCACACCAATGGGCTCCGCCCTTAGTGGCGGAGGCGGGAGAAATTCTTCTTGTGGAATCAACGTGCAAGACGCCGCCAGCACCGACAATAAAATAATAGCAGCACCTCTTAACAGTGCTACACTGCAATTACCCTGCTTAGCCGCAAGCCCCATTAACACTCGCCCCTTAAACCGGTCACTTTCTGGTGACTCGCCGCTAGAGACAGCACTCTTACTTTGCATGGCCATGCTGTTTAAATTTACGTTTGTAATCATTGTCTTTACGGTTATCACTTACACTGTCATTTACGTTAATTAATTGCTTCAGATTGAGCGTTTAATACGCCTCTTCGAAACCTTAGTTAGATTCAGTCATTCCCTGATCTATTTCTACCAATGAGTCCTCACTGTAAATATTGAGCTGACGAGGGTTCTGCCCTTCTTGCACTAGCACTAGCCTATCTGCATATACCTCTAATAGCCTCCATTTTGTTCCGGGTAGTGTGTCACCATTTTTGAAGCGCTGGTATTCTTTACCAACCTCAAATAACACCTCCAACCCTTTTGCCCCCCCTATTATTGCGCTTATTCTTTGACGCAGCACTTGAGCTTCACCCTGTACCTCTCCCGCTACTGTCTGAGACGCCCCCTTTTTAGTGGCTTTCTCCCCCCAAAAACCTGCAGTTATAAGCTGCGATATATCCGGGGCAGACACCGGTTGATTATCAACCAGCAACCAGCGATCTGTTTTTTCACTCTGTTCTACACTCAACATATCTGGATAAAACAACAAATAAAACATTGTGTTAACCAATATAAGCACTGATATCGCTACTATTATGCCTACGGGCTGTTTTGCCATTGTCTCGCCACCTTAACCCAATTCGAACCAAGCGGTTACATTCACTTTGTATTTTAGCTTTCTGGGGTTGTTAAAGTTAATCTCTTCATACTCGACAATGATCGAGGGTTTATGAGTGCTTATCCTTTGCATAAAACGCTGCCAAACACCCACTTCGTATACGCCTTGAAATTCTGCTTGCACAGGCCTTACTGATACATTTTGAGGCGAGTCTCCTAATTCAACAGTTATCCGGTCTATAACCAGCCTTTCATTCCGGGCTTGCAATTCCAGCCAGTCCCTTAATGTGGCTTGCGCTTCCCCTTCACTTCCTGCATGCCATAGCTTTTGACGAACCACCGTAAGCGCCTCAGCACTCTCTACCGCTCTTTCAGGCCACCTCTTTTCTTTTGCTGTCTGACGCATATCTTGCAGTTTAGTAAACGCTGCCCGGGCACTGTTTTCACTTTTTTGCCGGAACGACTCCAACTGAACAAAGCACCACAAACAAAAAAGTATGACTGAAAGCACGGTAATGTACTGTAAACGTTTATTTGATTGCCACTCCTGATTAGCCTGAGCCAAAGCTGCCTTCCACTGATCCGATAAGCTCATCACTCTCTACCCTCGACAATACTTCCTAACGGCTCTGTTACTTTAAGCTTGATATTGTACTGCCCTTTGATTCGCGAGCGAGTGACATTTACATCTGTAAAACCTTCTCCGTCTAGCGCCCGAACTAAACTCAGTGTATCGACAATTTCACCTTCAACTGTCATTTCAATCTGCTCAATATTACGCTCCCATTTTTTTAGTCTTAGGTTAAGACTCTCCGGGATTCGTCGATATACTTGCAGCTGTGTTGTCAACGTATCAGGCATTACAAATAGCTTCTTTATGTCTGATATCTTCAACAAGGCTTTACGCGCCTGACTGCGAGCTTCAAGCAGATTATTCGCAGAACCTTCAAGGTTAGCTATCTCTTGCTGGATATCTCGCTCAATTATCGACCACCTAGCAATTGAGGTAATTTGCAGACTTGTCACTAACAAAAATATAGCTGCAACCACAAATGCAACCTTTCTCTTTTTCTCAAACCACTGGTTCCACACAGGCCTTGCAACACCAGCCCACAGAGCCTCAGACTCCAAAGGGGCTATTGCTTCTAGCGGAGATTGCCGACAAGCCAACCCCTGAGACCGAATAAACCTATTTACCTGCTGTAGACTAGGTAAGTGCGCATACCATTGACTTGACAATAAAATACCGTCCTGCCAATTTTGCAGATCATATCCCGACGCACATTTAAACAAAGTGACACATGAACTAACGGGTTTTTCCCAAAGAACGACTTCAGAAAAGAAGGATGGCGATTGAATTCTCGCAAATGCAAACCCCTTTCGCTGCTGTTGCAATACATCTTCTATAGCGTCAGCATCCCAAAACCAAACCTGTGCAAACCCGGATTCCCAAGCGACACAGTAGTCCGTTCGATTCCACATACTCTGTGCAGCAACCTGATGCTTTAGTGCCTGTTCGCGCTTATTTTTGGGAACATGACGAAGATTAAGGCCAATATAACGACAGCAATCGCGCCCAACAATAACTTGTAAGTACAAGCTATAAGACTCAAGTTCTAAAAATTGATCTGAAGAAATAATTTTGCGTTTAGTGGAAAAACGGGTGATCAATCTCAACCGCAGGGCTTTTAGCCAATTCATCGGGAAGTGCTACTCTTGTGGTCCAATTAATAATCCTTGTGTTTCGGCCTGACTCTAATGAATCAAATTGTACATCATATACATGTGCAACGGGATCATTAATATGCCACCACCAAAAACGAAAACCTCCAGTCATCGTTATGCTAAACGGAATATCGTCACCGCCACTCTTATCACCAGGCAGATCAAAAATGCTTTTATAAGGTGCTTTTGCGCTAACTGCGGCGATTTCTTCAGCCATGGACTGGTTACTAGAAACCAGTCTTAACGCATCAATTGATGCAGTATTTGCGTTAACGGATGCCCCCCCATCCACCTTAAACGTTTTCAGCAGACTCGCATCAGAAAACCCCGCTAGCGCATCCGTCCAATTCATTACCGCCCTTAGTTGAAGTGGAAAACGAAGATAACCATTCATAGGCAAAGGTAGCCCTGCCTTTTCATAGTGATGCGCTTCCGCTCCACTTTCACGCCTATAGCTATTGTGATCCTGATAGTCATAAAGTGTTTGCTGAAGCCTTTCAGTCATTTTTTTGTTACCGCCCTGCTTAGCCAGTGCGGTAAAAACAGCCCGCTGGCTTAATGAAGATAGCCCTATTAAACCACCTCTGTCTTGCACAATAACTCTGACACCTTCACCTGCATCCCAAACACGACCATCCATTCTCATATAACCTGCCGCCGTTCGAGCTTTCGCCTCGGGCGCTGCACCACTAACAAAATCTTCTAAGCTATCAAACCCCAGCACTTGTAATGCTCTATCTTTTGCTTCAGTAGCAGGCCAAGGCACCCCGGATACTCCTCTTTCACCCGTCATATACGTATACAAAACCTTTGCAAAAATATCACTTCCTTTTATTTGAGCTCGTACTTGCTGTTGGCGCTCGGAAGCCTGACTCCTCGACTGATCGACCCAAACAGAAAAAGCGCTGGCAGCCAACGCCATTATAACCAACAACCAAAGCACTGAAACCAATACAAAGCCGGCATTTTTTTTTATTTCTGCTCTACATATCATCGCTAGCAACCGGTGAACGGTATTTTTTTGGATTACTGTTTAATGCAATAAACACACTGAAATTTGTTCGAACCCCTCTAACCGTCAAAACAACACCAGAAGGCAACAGCATGCCACCATCAGTCCCCGAGTGGCTCTTTTCAGGAAAATTTGTTATTAAACGCCCGTTATACCAATAACTCAAACTTGCCTCGGCAGCTTTCCACTCACGAACGTTATACCATTGCCACCGCTCACCGGTTACTATCGACTCGCCGTATCTTAGCTTTACGGCGTCAACCGTTTGCTCTAATCTCCATTCAATTTTATGAGGTACCCTGACATGAGGCAGAGATATACCATCGGTAGCCCCCCCCTGACCTTCTAATCCGACCAGAGGTTCAAGAGATATCCCTTTGAATGACGTTTCATCACCCTCAAAGCGCACACCTTTGCCCACTGGCCCATCAACACCATTCACCATTCCTTGAATTGAGTCTCGTAGCCACCCTTCGAGCAAATATTGAGATCGGGCGAGATCCTGGCGACGCTCAACAGCTCCATATATGCCGGCCATGTATACAAAACCTTGCATTAACACGCTAGATAGCAAAGCAACCAAAAGAACCACCACCAGCATTTCTAACAACGTGAAACCGGAATTCCTGACCGGGAAAGCCTTTACTTCAATACGCTTAATTGAAAAAAACATCATTAAGCTCTCTTACTTTTTTTACCCCCAACAATGAAAGACTAAACTCACCAATAGGATTATCATGGCGATAAACACTAACATCCGCGTTGATAAGACTTGCATGATTTATTGTTTTCGAATTCTGCTCATCTAATACATTGTTTTTATACGCAGTAGGGGTTGTAGACCAGTCTATTCTCAACTCTCCCAGTTGCACGCTACCTTGCGGCATAGCCAGCGGATCTATTGTATTGATAAAAGCCAGGGCGCTTTCTATTGCAGAGGAGCGAGTATTAATATGATCGATACGCTCCAATGTGATCAGATTTGAATTAACCCACCCATAAAGAGCGGCTGCCCCCATAGAAAATATAGCAATAGCAATTACCGCCTCAAGCAATGTAAACCCTTTCTGATTTTTCGAAATCATGGCTCACTTACTCTACAGTCTGGGCTTCTGAGTGATATCGAGTATTTATACTCCCCCTGAGTGATCAACACCCTCCCCCCTTCAGGGCAGAAGCCTGTTGCCGTAATCAAAATAGGTGTGGTAGCCGACAATCGAACTCCTAACAAACCTAGCCGGTCAGAAAAAGCCTGAGGTAGCACGTTTGGCTGTTGAGGATGGCTTGTAAGCACAAATGGCCGCCCGGTTCTACGAACAGCCAATGCCAAACTATTCAGCGCAGCATGTAATTCATTACGAACCAGCGCTCGGTTCATACTGTCGTACATCTGCTGCAGCCCTGGCATTGCGAGCGAGGTTATAAAACCCATCATGACGAGCACTACAACCATTTCCAGAATGGTAAAACCTTTCTCGTAACGCATCTTATTGTTGAGGCAAATAGCCTATATCTTTATTATCTCCCTCCCCTCCCTGCTGCCCGTCCGCCCCAAATGAATAGAGTGTAAAGGGTTCAAATTGACTAGGTGTGAACGAGTAGTTGTATTCTCTATTCCAAGGGTCTAGAGGCACTCCGCCGTCAATATAAGGACCTTCCCAAAATTGAGCTACTCTCTCATCTCCGGGCGGCGAGATAAGTAATGCAAGCCCCTCTTGAGTTGTGGGAAGTCGCCCTATATCTAACCTTAACGTGTGAAGAGCCCCTCTTATCATCTTCACTTGCGTGCCTGCAGTCTGAACCTTTGCCCGATCCGCCTGCTTAAACAAGCTGGGTCCCACCAACCCTGCAATTAAACCTATAATCACTAACACCACTATCATTTCGAGCAGCGTAAAACCTTGCTGTCTATTTAAACGGCTATATTTATATGCGCTATACTGTGAAGTTTTTTTCATCATGAGTTATATACTATTTACATCCTTAAACATTACGTGCGTTTATCTAATTAAAGTGGAATATCATTGGCACTGGTAATCGCTAACATAATACCAATAATTATCGTACCCATACCAATGCCAATCACTAAAATGGCGACCGGTTCAATGAGTATTAGCACCTTTTTCATTCGTTGTTGCCCCTGCTCTGTATAGAGTGAGGCCAATGCATTAAGCATTGCTTCGAGCTTTCCCGACCTTTCCCCGACCCGTACTAAATTATACCCCGTTGCAGTAAGGCAGTTATTACTCTCCAGTGCAGCAGATAATGTTCCTCCTGCTTTTACGGAGCCTTTAGCCTTCAGCATGCTCCGCTTTCTCGATGGCATGCGTACAGACTCGGCGGCCAACTCCATAGCCATAATTAATTCTACTCGATTACGAACTAATGATGACAGCACCTTTGACCACGCAGCGACGTCAGCATGAGATATCCACTCACCTACAATCGGTGCCTTTTCAATTAACGCCAGCATTTGAATCTTCATACGGGGCTGCATCCAAGCACCTACTAGCAGCACCGGAGGCAACAATAATGCTAGCGTTAGCAATATAAAGTTTTCATTAGCCCACTTACCAGAGCTTAGCACCGCCCAAGCCAGCCAAGGTAGTCGCTCAGATTCTTCAAGTAAATTAGTAAAACTCGGCACTACATAAACAAACATCATTAGCACGGCCAAAACACCTGAGACAACCAGTATCGCAGGATATATCAACGCATTTCGAGTGTCATTTTGAACGGTCATGTCATACTGCATCTGGTCACAAGCATCACTTAATGCAGCTCCTAGTGTTCCCGAAACCTCTCCCGCTCTGATTAAATAGTAAACATAATCAGGCAGCGCTAGCTTTGAGGCCTCCATTGCCTGCTCAAAACTACCGCCATGTCGCAATGTCTTAGAGGCCTGTTTATACGCCCAACGTAATCTCTGATGGGCAGATGCCTGCGCCTGAGAGGCTACCGCTTCTGCTGCACTAACCCCGGCATTTAACATTGAAGATAACTCAAATAAAGAGGTGATTAGATCTTGCTGCTTTAAACGCTTTCGACCTGGGCCCTCTTCAGCCCCCTCGCCATTCTTTTCTTTTATATCCAGCACTGTTAATGATTGCTTCCATAGCACCGATACCGCTTCCCGCTCAGAGCTCGCTGACACATCTCCGGTCACCTCAGAACCACGCTCGTCAACAGCAACATACTGAAAACTAACATTCATACATGGAGACTCGCAACACGGTGCACTTCTTCAACACTTGTTAAACCTTTCCAAGCCTTTATCAAACCATCAGTGTATAGGTCTCGATAACCGTCTTGTCTCGCCTTTTTTTGTAACTCCGCCAACGGTGCTCGCTGCATCACCAACTCTCTCATTGACTCATTGATATCAACCAACTCATAAATCCCAAGCCGTCCTTTGTAACCGGTATATTGACAAAATTCACAACCAACAGGGTGATGCCAACGAGGTTTTTTTGATGGGTATAATTTCTCAACATATGGCCTTATACAATTAGTTATTTCATCTGACACCTCTACCGGCTCACAACAGTGATCACACAACCTTCTGACCAACCGCTGAGCCTGAACAGCGATAACAGGTGTCGCAGCAAGAAAAGGTTCCACCCCCATATCCATCAACCGGCTAAACGCACTCATCGCATCATTAGTGTGAAGAGTCGATAAAACCAAGTGGCCAGTTAGTGCCGACTGCACAGCTATTTCGGCAGTTTCAAGATCCCGTATTTCTCCGATCATTATTACATCTGGGTCTTGCCTAAGAATAGAGCGCAATGCCGCTGAAAACGTAAGCCCAATATCACTATGAACCTGAACCTGCGTTATGTGAGGCAGTCGAAACTCGACTGGATCCTCTACGGTAATCATCTTTTTTACGCCGTCATTTGACTCATCGAGCGCCGAGTAAAGTGTTGTTGACTTTCCTGACCCTGTAGGCCCAGTCACCAAGACTATTCCGTGCGGTTGCGCCACCCACTGCCTCAAAAGACTGAGATGATCCGGGAGAAACCCCAGTCTATCCAGCACCATGTCTTGGCGCTCCTTCGGCAGCAAACGCATTACTATCGACTCCCCGTGAACACCCGGCAACGAAGAGACGCGAACATCCAACTCCAAGCCATTTATTCGAGTACCTATCCGTCCATCCTGAGGCAGTCTGCGCTCAGCTATATCTATACCTGAGATTAGTTTCAAACGCGATGCGATCGCATAATACCGCTGCTTCGGCAGGGTACGGTTAGTAAACATAACGCCATCGATACGATATCGCACATCAAAGGTATCCTCTTCAGGCTCAATGTGAATATCCGACGCCCTCTCTTCAAGTGCCTGCGATATAATATTGTTGACCAGTTCGATCACTGGAGCCTCTTCTGCAAGCTCGCGTAATTGCTGAATATCAGTATCATATGCAACATCGAGCTCTCGCTCAGACTGTTTAACCTTGATGCTCGCCAGTAAACTATCAATCACCTGTGATCGTGAAAGGCAGTATTCTACTGGTAACTTGCTGCTATTTGTCAGCGTCTCATCCAATAGTGGAGATAATGGGTCTTTTGCCAAGCAAAATAAAATGTCATTACGAACCCAGACAATCACTTCTTGCTGAAGCAGCCAGTTAGCACTTAACTTCGTTGCCTCAAGTGCCGCTTCAATCTCAGCGTCTTTTGGGGCTATTATATCCAATCCGACCAACTTTAAATCCAGCTGCACTTTAAGCGCCTTCAATAAATTACTTTCAGAGACACTACCCGAGCGCACTAATATACCTCCCAAACGCCCACCTAGCTGCTTCTGAACAACCAAAGCCTTCTCTAGATCTCGAGGCTGTATAGATCCTTGCTTAATAAGGATCTGCCCCAACGGGAGGGAAACCAAATCACTGCCTAAATCATCCAAAGCGCTATCCGCCATATATCACTTCAACCTTGCATCTCGAAATACACATTCTTCCAAGTATAAAACCAGCCCCTCAACACACGTTTTGATCGAAGCAACCTCAGTACTAATCAAAAAATCTGGACAATCAGGCTCTTCATAGGCCGAATCAATACCTGTAAAGTTTTTGATATGGCCCGCACGAGCTTTTTGGTACAACCCCTTTGGGTCTCTCCGCTCACACACGTCTAGCGGTGTACTCATATAAACTTCTATGAACTCTCCCTCGCCCAGCAACTCCCTAGCAATCTGCCGATCACTTTTAAAAGGCGAAATGAATGCGGATATGACAATTAATCCTGCATCAACAAATAGTTTTGCAACTTCTCCAATCCGCCGGATATTTTCCACGCGATCACCGTCAGAAAAACCCAGGTCTTTATTTAACCCGTGACGAACATTATCTCCATCCAACAGATAAGTGTGATAACCTCTCCTAAACAGCTCCTGCTCAAGCTCATTAGCAATAGTCGATTTTCCGGATCCGCTCAGTCCCGTAAACCAAATTAAGCAAGGCTTCTGCCTCTTCTGCTGCGCCCTTTGCTTCTTGGATACCTGATGGACAGACCAAGTGATATTTTTAATACTCATTAATTAGACTTCAAGTAACGGAAATCGTGCGAGTGAAAACAATAGATATTGTCGAGCATGACTGACAACTGGCTTTTCCAGTCTGCCGCCTGAACACCCAACACTCGCTGTATCTTTTCCCCATCCAGTTTCGAGTTACCAGGGCGTTTAACTGGAGTCGGAAACTGACCGGACGAAATAGCTTTCAGTTTCACCCTCCTCCCTCTCCATTTTTTTTCACTGGCTTGAGAAAAAATTTCTTCTGCAAAGCCATACCAAGTTACGCATGGATCACTTTGATAGTGGTAAACTCCCCAAGGAAAACCCGTTACACCAAACTTGCTCTTTTCTATAATATTCAAAAGGCAACCCGCGATTGATTTAGCGGCTGTAGGCGCGCCGTATTGATCATTTACAACGCTTAGCTCGTCTCGACTTTCGCTCAAGCGCAACATCGTCTTTACAAAATTATTGCCATGCTCACCAAACACCCAACTTACACGTAAAATAATGTGTTTATTCCAAATCTGCTGAAGCGCTACTTCCCCTGCTAGCTTAGATGCACCATATACACTTGTAGGGTTGGGGGTATCAGTTTCTACATAGGGTTCTTTTTTCTCCCCATCAAACACATAATCTGTTGAGATATGAAACAATGGAATATCTAACGTTTTACAGATCTCTGCAAGATTCTTTACGCCAGCTTCATTTACAGCGTAAGCTTTTTCTTGCTCGGCTTCAGCTTTGTCTACCGCCGTATAGGCTGCAGCATTGATGACTACGTCTGGCTTTATTTTGGTCAACTGGCCATCAACTATATCTTTATTGGTTATATCCAACTCTGACGAGGCAAAACCATAGACTTCGTGGCCACGTTTTTCTGCTTCTATCACGATATCAGTGCCGACCTGGCCCTTGGCACCTGTAATGAGTATTTTCATAAGTTTCAACATGCTTTATTAATAATAGGTATGCCCACTCTTTCTATATGACCTAACAGATCCACATTTTCTATCTGGCTATGTAATGACAGGTCTATTTTATAAGGAAGTAACAGGTCATCTAAAGCAATCTCAATGCTCAACAATATATCATGAGTTAAACCATCACCTATTAACGTAATATCAATATCTGACGCAGGTCGATAGGTGCCTTTGGCGCGAGAGCCATAAATAACAGCCGTCGAGATTTCGGGGTATCTAGCCAGAACCGAGGTGATTTTGTTGACGGTCTCTTCGCTTAATCCATAAGGCATTTTTGATTCATCACCGTTTGAAAATCGACAAATAGTTCATAATATACAGTAAGAATATTATGCTCCACCTCTTTTGCGATATCTTCGTTATAAGTGTGGGCTGTTTTATTTCTATCAGCCACCATTTTCATCCAAGACTCGCCATCCACTATAAGCTCTCTAAGAAAAGCTTCTCTTATTGCATCCCTGGAACCCGTAATACTTACCGTCCCTTGGTAGAGAAAGTAATCTTTCATTACATTCCAGGCCAGCTCATAAGTAAACTCATAAGATTTAATTAGCCCCTGCCTTTCAATATCGGTTAACGGCCGCTGGTTATTTAACTCGACAACATTAGTTAATTGCGCGAGCGCTTTGTTAAAATTAGAAAAGCGTTGCTTCCAACGAACATCTTCACTCATCGCTGATATCCCTTTAAACAAATAATGAGTCTATTGATTTATATCATTCAGCCTTGGAAGCTTCATATCTTTCTCAGATAACGCTGGCTCAATATCACCTAAAGGCCATTTGATGCCAACATCCGGGTCATTCCAAATAATCCCCCCTTCATCACTCGGGTCGTAGTAGTCGGTGCATTTGTATTGGAAGTCTGCCGTATCACTTAGCACCACAAAACCATGCGCGAACCCTGGCGGGACATAAAACTGTTGATGATTATCACCTGTTAAAATGATTCCCTCCCACTGCCCGTAGGTTGGTGAATTTGGTCTCAAGTCCACCGCCACATCAAACACCTCACCTTGAGAACAGCTTACCAGCTTGCCTTGAGGTTTCGTTTTCTGGAAATGAAGTCCCCGCAGCACACCCTGTGAAGAGCGAGAATGGTTATCCTGTACAAAAGGAAGTGTTAAGCCTGCCTCTCTATAACGCTCCACCTGAAAGGTTTCTTTGAAGAAACCACGAGCATCACCAAATACATTTGGCTCAATAATGACACAGCCATCCAGTTTAGTTTTTGTTACCTTCACTTCAAGCCCCTCCTTTTACCAAGCCAAGTAAATATTGACCATACCCGGTTTTAGCCAGCAACTCTCCCTGCTCCTGTAACTGAGCCTTTGTGAGCCAGCCATTATGAAAGCCTATTTCTTCCAGGCAAGCCACTTTTAGCCCTTGACGTGCTTCGATAGTCTGAACAAAATGAGCGGCTTCTAAAAGGCTGTCGTGAGTACCGGTATCCAGCCAGGCGAAGCCTCGCCCCAGTTGAGCAACACTTAAATCACCTCGGTCAAGGTAGGCATTATTAACAGAAGTAATTTCTAACTCTCCTCGCTCAGACGGTTTAACATTTTTGGCGATTTCAACAACATCATTGTCGTAAAAATATAATCCAGTGACAGCATGATGCGACTTAGGGTGTTCGGGCTTTTCTTCAATAGAAATAGCCTTTCCAGTTTCATCAAACTCTACAACCCCAAAGCGTTCAGGGTCGCTGACCCTGTAACCAAACACAGTAGCCCCCGCACCTTTATTAACGGCAGCTTTTAGCTTTTGCGAGAAGTTTTCACCATAAAATATATTATCGCCAAGCACCAGGCAGACGCTTTCACTGCCGATAAACTCTTCACCGATAATAAACGCTTGTGCGAGTCCATCGGGTGATGGTTGCTCCGCATAACTAAATTCAACACCAAAGTTACTACCATCGCCTAGCATCTTTTCAAAAAACGGCAAATCATCGGGCGTAGAGATGATTAATATTTCTCGAATACCTGCCAGCATTAGCACGGAGATCGGATAATAGATCATCGGTTTATCATAAATGGGTAAAAGCTGCTTGGATACACCACGAGTGATTGGGTGGAGACGGGTGCCTGACCCTCCTGCTAGTATTATTCCTTTCATGTTTATTCCAGTTTTATAATCTAGGGGTTCTTGCCAGGTGCTTGCCTACTATGAAACACCGCATGAATTACAATATTTTTTGCTTCTACAGTATAAAACGCTGAGTACGGAAACCTTCTTAATAAAGCGCCTCGTGTTTTCTTGTACTTAACAGGGTAAAGCTCCGGGTTATCCAAAATACTGTTGATTGTAAGTTCTAGAGAGTCAAGAAAATCACCACTCAAGCCTTTTTGCTGCCGTTCATACCACTCTAACGCTATTTCGATGTCCGCAAGTGCTCGTTTAGTATATACAAGCCTCACCTATATTTGTCCCTGAACCCTTTATGAGCTTCGCCCCACTCGACAGTGTCAACTTGCCCTTTGTTATAAGCCTTTATTCGAGCATCTAACTCCTCGGCTTGCCACTCGGGGAGTGTAATTTGTGCGTTAGACTTTCCGATATCATCCCACACATCTTCGACAAGCATTAGTTTATCTGACAAAGAAAGCTTGTATATTTCTTCTTTAATCTCATCTATTCTCATCAACAATCCTCCCGTGCCACTCTCATCTTACGCATTATTACTTAGCCTACTCATATGAAGCCTCGGCTATTCCCCCAACCCTAAACGCTCACCCTGATAAGAACCATCTAATACGTGCTCCCACCACCCTTTATTATCTAAGTACCATTGCACTGTTTTACGCATGCCGGTCTCAAATGTTTCTTCTGGCTTCCACCCTAGCTCTCTCTCGATTTTTGAAGCGTCAATGGCGTAGCGTACGTCGTGGCCTGGGCGGTCTGCGACATAGGTAATTAGACTTTCAAAACCTTGTGGATTCCCACCCGCGCGTGAATGAGGGTTGGTTGGGGCTAATTCTTCAAGCAGAGCACAAAGGGTTTTAACCACTTCGATGTTCTGTTTTTCGTTATGGCCACCGATATTGTAGGTTTCACCCAGCTTTCCTTCAGTAACCACTTTAACCAATGCCTGTGCATGATCTTCTACATATAACCAATCACGAATTTGATCCCCCTTGCCATAAATAGGCAGCGGCTTACCTGCCAGCGCATTCAGTATGACCAGTGGGATTAACTTCTCTGGAAAGTGGTAAGGGCCATAATTATTTGAACAATTAGTGATAACGGTCGGAAGGCCATAGGTTTCACGCCACGCTCTTACCAAGTGGTCTGATGACGCTTTAGATGCAGAGTAAGGTGAGTTAGGTTCGTAGCGGTTTTCTTCGGTAAATAGCCCTTCCGGGCCTAATGTGCCATACACTTCATCAGTGGAGATATGGTGAAATTTGAACCGGCCCTTCTTTTCACCTTTAAGCTTGTTCCAATAAGCGCGAGCCACCTCCAACAATACATAAGTGCCAACGATATTGGTTTCGATAAACGCAGCTGGGCCATCAATCGAGCGATCGACATGAGACTCAGCAGCCAAATGCATGATGTAGTCAGGCTGATGCTTTTCAAAAATAGCCGCCATTGATTGACTATTGCAGATATCAGCTTGCTCGAACGCATACCGATCTGACTGATCAACCTCTTTCAAGCTTTCAAGATTACCCGCATACGTGAGCTTATCTATATTAACGACTTCGTGATCTGTTCTATTGATTAGATATCTAACAACCGCTGAACCAATAAAACCTGCACCACCTGTCACCAAAAACTTCATTCTTACACTCACCTTTTTACAATTATGTAACAACCGATCACTAAGAATGCGCATTCTATTGAAGCAATGTACACAGGGCAAACTGTTTAGGACTATTTAACAAATAGTCGCTTTATCAAGCTAGAATATTTGTTAAAGTACTGCCGTCATGCATCAACCTGAAATAAGCATGCTGCACCCATCTAGCAGCACAATAATGACAACAAATAACCTTTTCTAGCTAACTCCAGATAAAAATAAACACCTGACTTCAGCCAAAAAGCGCCCTTTACAACCCAATATACCCAATATACCAAGGCATCACTTTTTGTATCCCCTCCAAAATTCGGTATTCCGGCGCGTACCCCAATAGCTTAACCGATCTACTGATATCCGCTTGAGAGTGGCGTACATCGCCTGCACGAAAATCTCGATAAGTCGGCTCCAGCTCTACCGATACGCCGTTTTCATTCAGCGCTGTTTTAATCGCCCCAAACAGTGTATTTAATGTCGTTCGGTCCCCCACTGCCACATTGTACACTTCATTCTTGGCTTCATCTGATGCAGTAGCCGCCAAAATATTCATTTGAACCGTATTTTCGATAAAGCAGAAATCACGACTGGTTTCGCCATCACCATTAATAAAGATCTCTTCACCCTTGATCGCCGATGCGGTCCATTTTGGGATCACTGCGGCATAGGCCCCATCGGGATCTTGCCGTTTGCCAAACACATTAAAATATCGCAAGCCGATAGACTTAAATCCATAGGTACGCGCAAATACATCGGCATACAGTTCATTGACGTATTTGGTCACCGCGTAGGGTGACAGTGGATTGCCGATATTTTCTTCTACTTTGGGTAGCGCGGGGTGGTCTCCGTAAGTAGAGCTTGATGCAGCATAAGTAAAACTGGTCACCCCTTCATCACGCGCAGCCACGAGCATATTTAAGTAACCACTAATATTGGTGGCATTGGTGGTGGCAGGGTCATTAATAGAGCGTGGCACTGAGCCCAAAGCGGCTTGATGAAGAACATAGTCAACACCGGTTACCGCCACTTTACAGTCCTCTGACTCTCTAATATCACCTTCGATAAAACTAAAGTTGCTCCACTGCTCATCAGACACAGCCCCCTGCACTTCATCCAGATTATGCTGATGCCCGGTGGCGAAGTTATCTAAACCGACTACTTTTTGGTTTAATTGCAGTAGTGTTTCTAACAGGTTTGACCCAATAAACCCTGCCACCCCGGTAATCAACCATGTTTTCGGGGTTTCCAATAACTCTTTTTTAATCTGTTCGTATTTTGCCACGTTGTTTCTGCCGTTGTTTAAGGTGATCTAAAAGGTACAATCGTTACAGGCGGGGTTACATCAGTTCTGCCTTAGCAATTTGCCTGGCAAAATCTTTAAAGTCATTTAAATGATAAGCAATAACATGAATGACGATATCCAGATTAAGGGCTTGATAATCATGAACCGCCACATTACGTAAGCCAACCATGGACTGCATTGACTTCGCTACACGCTGATCAATGATATTATCACGTTCAAGCAGCGAGAAGCTGTCTCGACTGCTTTGAGGAACACCTAATTTTCTGATCCTAATCACCATATTCGCCATATCGATAGAAGCTTCACAGGCTCGCTGGAGGTTTAAGATAACAGAGTCCTGCTTGGTGTAGTTCGCTTTAAAGTCAGCCTCGCTATCAAACTCTTGATGGATTCGCTCAATACACCGATTAATGGTCGCTACTTTATTAATGAATAGATCATTCACAAAAATTATCCCGATTAAATGCGTGCAGTATTTCTTTTCTTTCTTGTTGGAGATGCTGATACATCGTCATGGTATTGACCGCAAATTTTTCGTAAATGCTCTCCCTTCCCCAAATCAATTGGCCTTTATCCGCGATCTGCATTTTTAAGACGGTTGAAGCACCCCTTAAGTCAACCAGGTCAACATCCATCCCGGCTAGCTGAGCAAGCTCATTTTGGAGGTTCCAACGAGTCACGGAGTCAATAGGTTCGCCAGTCAGGATCGCGATATCCAAGTCGCTTGATTCGTTGGCACTACCATCACCATAAGAGCCAAACAGGATAACAATTTCAAGTGTACTCAACCTGGACGCCAGTAGTTCACTGGCCTCAGTCAATGGTACATGGTCATCAGTATATTCTTCCGTCTGCATATTAACCAATGTCGCCACAGCACGCCCTCAGAGTAATGCTTTCTATTCGTGGTATTATAATCAAGTTAACCGTTCACGGCTAACTTCCTGACTATTTACCGGCTAAGCACGGAATAGTCAGCTTTGTTCTCTCCCCTAATAGTTGCCGGTACTGCCTGGCCAGCTCATTTTTGGCACGTTCATCTCCGTGTACAATTCGTATCTCTTTAGGTTTCCTTTTCATCCGCTTCACAAAATCAATTAAATTCTTTTGATCCGCATGTGCTGAGTACCCTGAAATAGTGTGAACTTGAGCGTTGATTTGATATTTAACGCCATCCAGCACCACAAACCCATCTCTCGATCCGTATTTTTGGATTTCATGCCCTGGTGTACCTGTAGCCTGATACCCCACGAACAAAACGTCCGTTCGCCTATCCCCTAATAACGCCTTAAGATAGTTAACAATCCGCCCGCCTGCACACATACCGCTTGCAGCAATCACGACAGTAGGCCGTGCCGTTTTCTTAAGATAGCTAACAGTGTCGAGATGGCTTTGGTGGTCATCAATGGTAGTAAGCTGGTCGAATGATAGTGGATGTCGCCCTGACGCTACTCGCTTGCGAGCCTCTTTATCCCAATAGGGTTCGAGTGTTCGATAAACCTCTGTAAATTTTGATGCGAGCGGCGAATCAATAACGATTTCAATATCATCCCACTTTAAGTGATCAGTCAGCGGCTTATTGCGGCACAAGTGAATAGTGCTTTCTAACTCATAGATCAGCTCTTGGGTTCGGCCTATGCTAAATGCTGGAATAAGCACTACGCCTTTATCATCAACCGCTTTTTCTATCACCCTCTGCAACTGCCGCCGACGCTCTTTTCGGCTTGCATGCTCTTTATCACCATAGGTGCTTTCTATCACCAGTACATCACAACCATAAGGCGCTTTAGGCGCAGCCAGTAATGGTGAATAAGGTGCCCCTAGATCGCCTGAAAATATGGCCTTTTTTGACCGTGACTCTTGCTTAACCTTACATTCAACATAGGCTGACCCCAGGATATGTCCGGCAGGTTTGAGTTTTACGTCTAACGCAGGTGAAATAGAATGCCACTCGCCATATCCCAGTGGTTGAATCTGTTGTTTGAGCGTTTTAAGAAAGCGGCTGATCAGTTGGCGATTTCGGGTGAAGCCGACTTTAATCGCGTCTTCCAATACCAGAGGCAATAACACCGAGGAGGGTTCAGTGCAGATAATAGGGCCTTTAAAGCCAGCAGCCAATAGATACGGGATTCGCCCTACATGATCAATGTGTACATGGGTAACAACCAGTGCTTTGATATGCGTAATTGGAAAGTCTATCTCGAGACGACTTTCACCGGCCCCGCTCCCTGACGTTTCAGCACCCTGAAACAAGCCACAATCAATTAAAATACCAAAGTTCTCGCTTACTTTGAGTTCATGGCAAGAGCCGGTAACGCCATTCACCGCTCCATGGTGAAGTATTTCCATAATAATCCCTGCAGTCTACAATATTCACACCTGCATATACTAACATCATAAAAACAGGTATTCCTAAATCTCCAGAAAACCCGGGCATCCTCAAACACATCTTGTGCGATATATCTCACAACTAAAAGCGCCAATATCCTACAGCATCTCATTTTATCTTGAGTATAATGTTGCCCTGCAAGGATGCAAAAACTGTTCGTAAGGATACGGAACATGGAAGTTAAACACTGAAAGGATTCGGTGATGCGTTAAGCCAAGGATGGAGCATAAGGATAGTGCACCTGACTTAGCGCGCCTTTACCCTTCTACCATTCCCATAATACCCCTTCACAGCCATGCATCCCGACCGACTGCCCAAGTACAGAAGATACTTTGTACTCGGCATATCTTTCAATCGCTTTAAATGGAATTTAATATGCGTATCAATAAACTACTTTCGCTGTTTGCCTTAATCGCAACGTTTAGTCTTTCTTTTTTACCAGTTCAACACGCCGTTGCGGCTTCGGACAGTCAACCTCACGCCGTCTCAATCGAGACAGGAAAAATTAACATTAATAGTGCCGATGCTCATACGCTTGCATCATCTATCAAAGGTATTGGTTTAAAGAAAGCACAGGCTATTGTGGATTACCGCGAAGCCTATGGCCCCTTCTCAAACATTCAGGATCTGACAAGCGTTTCTGGCATTGGAGACAAAACGGTAGCCAAAAACGCCAGCTTACTTACAGTCAAATAATCATAAATAGAGCAAATGCATAACGGCATGCCCAATAGCGATTCACCAACTATTGGGCCTCCTAATCACTGAGTTTCCGTGCAACCAAACATGCAATGCATCTAAAGTTCAAACTCGTCACCCGCATCTGGTACTTCAACCCTCCAACCAAACTGCTCTTCCAGCTTTAAGCGCATGCTATCTGAGGCAGCAGGCTCACCATGGGTCACAAACACCTGCCTTGGGGCGATTTTAGAGTGCTCCAACCACTCAAGTATTTCCCCATAATCTCCGTGGGCCGACAAGCTATCCAAATGACTCACTTCAGCACGCACAGGGTGGTAGGCCCCGTGAATTTTAACCTGCTGTGCACCATTAACCATAGCATCCCCCCGTGTGCCAGGCGCTTGAAAGCCGACAAAGACAACGCTATTTCGATGATTGGGGAGCAGTGTTTTCAGATGGTGAAGAACACGACCTCCACTCGCCATTCCGCTTGCCGATATAATAATTGAAGGGTATTTGCGCTTATTGAGCTCAATCGACTCTTCGGGCGTTCTAACAAAGTGAGTGCCTTTATCTATCTTTGTGCACTCATCCGCCGACAATCGATGCTCTTTATGATGATTACAGTAGATCTCCGTCGCAGTGATTGCCATGGGACTATTTAGAAAAACCGGCACATCAGGTATCTCATTTCGCTCTTTCAGAACCTGAAGAATATAGAGGATGGTCTGTGTTCGACCAACCGCAAAAGAGGGAAACAAGACGATCCCTCCCCTCTCCATTGTTTTATTGACCACATTTTTTAAGAACTCGAATGGGTCTGTTTCATCGTGTTTTCGGTTTCCATAAGTCGACTCAACAACAAGGTAATCCGTTTCATTTAGTGGCTCCGGAGAGCGCATTACCAAGTCCTCAGATCGCCCTACATCGCCACTAAAGGTAATGGTTTTACCGCCAGCCGTTATTTGAATCGCAGAAGACCCAAGAATATGCCCCACCGGTGTAAACCTGGCCTTAATGCCATTCGCTACCTCAATCGATTCATGGTAATGAATCGGCTTAAAAAGCTTTAATGACTCTATGGCTTCTTTCTCTGTGTAGAGCGGCATGGCCGGGCTATGACGAGAAAACTTTTTCTTGTTGGCATAACGCGCATCCTCTTCCTGCAGAAACCCGGAATCAGGCAACAGAATACGACACAGATCATAGGTTCCACGTGTACAGTAAACAGGCCCCTTAAACCCTGTTTTACGTAACGCTGGAATATAGCCGCTATGGTCAATATGGGCATGAGTCAACACCACGGCATTAATGGTTTTTGGGTCAATGGGAAATGACTTCCAGTTTTGCAACCGTAATTTTTTGACCCCTTGAAACAAGCCGCAATCGACAAGAACTCGCTGTTGATTGTGCGAAATTAAGTATTTGGAACCCGTTACCGTTCCCGCGCCACCCAGAAATTTTAATTTCATTTGTTCGCTACCTCGTTATCGCTCCATCCACCTAAAAGATTAGTACAGAAAATAGCCCTAAGGTAGCGCTTCATTTTTGACCTGACGCAAGACAGCCCACAAAAATTGGCATAGCATTAACGCAATCAGAGCAACTAAACTTCCTGCCATGACCAACCACAAAGACCAGCAGAACATTAACTTTTTACACCTGCATAGAATGGGGATAGACACTCATCAAGAACCCATCATTTATATGCGTCAAGATTGCTATGTCTGCCGTGCAGAAGGGTTTGACGCGCAATCAAGAATTAATGTATCCACCGACACTAACAGCATTATTGCGACGGTCAATATGGTAACAACAGACATTCTCTCCCACCAAGAAGTCGGATTATCAGAGTCCGCCTGGCGCCTTCTCAATGCGAAAGAAGGAGAGAAAGCCCGATTTAGCCACGCCAAACCGGCAGATTCGATGAGCAACGTGCGTGGCAAAATATATGGCACTCCATTTACTCACCGAACAGCTTCCGACATTGTCAACGATATTGCTCACGGCGCCTATTCAGACATTCAACTCGCCTCGTTTGTCACCTCATGCGCAGGCAGTCGCCTAACGACCCCGGAAATTATTGCACTGACAGAGGCGATGGTCGCCTGTGGAAGCAAGCTTGACTGGGGTAGTCAGCAAGTGATGGACAAGCATTGTGTCGGTGGTTTACCCGGCAATAGAACAACACCTATTGTGGTTGCCATTGTTGCGGCATCCGGACTGGTAATGCCTAAAACCTCTTCGAGAGCCATCACGTCTCCGGCCGGGACCGCCGACACAATGGAGACATTAACGCCAGTGAATTTAAGCCTGGAAACAATGAGATCTGTTGTTGAAAAAGAGGGAGGGTGTATAGCATGGGGCGGCTCTGTCAGCCTTAGCCCTGCCGATGACATTTTAATACGGGTTGAAAAAGCGCTGGACTTAGATAGCGAGGGGCAGCTTGTTGCATCGGTTATTTCCAAAAAAATTGCCGCTGGATCAACCGATGTATTAATAGATATCCCCATTGGAGTAACAGCCAAAGTCAGAAGCATGAACTATGGACGTAAGCTATCAAAGCAACTGGTAAAAACCGGGGATGCACTGGGAATCAGGGTTAAAACGATGTTTTCGGACGGACAGCAACCCGTTGGCCATGGGGTAGGCCCTTCGTTAGAAGCACGAGACATACTTCAGGTGCTTAACAACCACCATCATGGGCCACAAGATCTAAGGGATAGAGCAACCACTATCGCCGGTGAAATATTGGAGATGGGTAAAGTAGCCCCTGCCGGAGAAGGCAAACGACTGGCCGAGCACAAGATTAAAACCGGTGAGGCGTGGCGGAAGTTTCAGGCAATCTGTGAAGCGCAGGGCGGTTTAAAAGAGCCCCCTAAAGCAGAGCACCAACATAGCGTAACAGCCAGCAAAGCTGGCATTGTCTCTTATATCAACAACCGGGTTATCGCAAAACTGGCAAAGCTGGCAGGCGCGCCTGCCGCACCTGCCGCAGGGCTAGATTTCCACATAAAATTGGGCGACAAAGTAGAGCCTGGCACACCTTTATTCACTATTCATTCAGAAGCGCCAGGAGAACTACAGTATGCTATTGATTTCTTAACAGATCACCCAGGCGCGATTAGCATAGAAGAGGAAAGCATTTGAAACCTATACTATTCACACTATTTAATGGCGAAACCTCTCTAAACAATAAACTAGTGAGCAGTGGTCAATTTGAGTCGGGCGAGGCCGATACTCGCCGATTTCCTGATGGAGAGAGCTACGTAAGAACGATCACCCCATGCCAAGGCCGGAATATTGTTATTCTGGCTAACCTTCACCACCCAGACAATAAGCTATTACCATTGCTATTTCTATGTCAGTCATTAAGAGACCGACAAGCAAAGCATATTACACTCATTGCCCCTTACCTGCCCTATATGAGACAGGATAAGCGTTTTCGTGACGGAGAGTGCATCACCTCTACCGTATTCGCTTCCATAGTAAGCACCGCCATAGACGAACTCATCACCATAGACCCACACCTCCATCGCTATCAGTCGCTTTCAGAAATATACAACATCAACACTCAAGCCTTAAAAGCTGACAACACTATCGCAAACTGGATCAAGCAAAATATCAGCAACCCACTGATTATAGGGCCTGACAGTGAAAGCGAACAGTGGGCCGCAGCAACAGCAGAGATGATTGGCTGCCCTCACCTGGTATTGTTAAAAGAACGCTTTGGTGATCGCGACGTCAAAGTTTCAACGCCTAATGCGGAGGATCTGACAGACCACACCCCAGTACTGGTTGACGATATTATTTCCACCGGAAGGACAATGATTGAAACCGCAGACAAATTAAAAGCAGAAGGATTCAAAGCCCCTGTTTGCATCGGCGTGCATGCAGTATTTTCTGAACAAGACTATCAAGCGTTGGCCAATAGCGGGGTTGAAAAAGTTGTTACCTGCAATACCATTCAACACCAAAGTAATGGTATTGACCTGTCGAAGCTTATAATCAACGCGCTAAAGCCTCAGTTAACCTAAACCAAGGCCTTAAGACTGCAAATAAAAGCTACAAACAGATTACGCAACCTCTTGCTTAGACTCATTTCTGAAAACCGCTATCGGGTCGTCATATAATGCATGAGGGTCT
Source organism: Alkalimarinus coralli (assembly GCF_023650515.1). Taxonomy (NCBI): domain Bacteria; kingdom Pseudomonadati; phylum Pseudomonadota; class Gammaproteobacteria; order Alteromonadales; family Alteromonadaceae; genus Alkalimarinus; species Alkalimarinus coralli. The sequence continues at coordinate 715,894 of NZ_CP096016.1, read as the reverse complement.
TGGTCGTGAGCCACCGACCAGATTAAGTAGTCTATAAACGCCTGCTCATTGTCTTGATTCTCTTTAACGCCTTCTGCTTGGCTTTGAGTCTGTGTATTCATAAATCCCCCTATAAATTGTTGTTATGTTTATTTTGGATTAAATCTGTCAAAAATCCGTAAGTAAATGTGCTTACAGCATGGCAAGCAAACAGTATGCCAGCCTTCAAAAGACATGTAAGACATATCTCACACGTATTTAGAATATGTCCTACAGACCCAAACAATGTCCTTCCGTACTATTCATCTCGTCAGGACGACATGCAGTTTCTTTAACGAGAAGTAGCAGTTAACGTAAGGATGCGGACTGACGTGGTCTAATAGATTTGTACACACCAGTTAAGAGATAATCCTAAAAACTGGAGTGAAAAATGGCAGCAAGAAAGAAGTACTCAAAAGAGTTTAAATTAGACGCGATTAGTCTGGTAATTGACCAGGGCTATTCGAAGGCTGAAGCGGCAAGAAATCTTGGTATTAATCCTAACGTTTTAGGGCGCTGGATCAAAGAGCACGAAAATGATGATGGTCACGCATTCCGCGGCAATGGAAAGCTGACACCGGAACAAGAAGAGCTTCGCCGCTTAAGGGAAGAAAACAAACGGCTCAAGATGGAGCGCGACATCCTAAAAAAAGCAGCCACCTTTTTTGCCACGGAAGCAAAGTAAAATACGCTTTCATCGCCCAGCATAAAAAGGTGTGGCCTATTGGCATTATGTGCCAACAATTGGGTGTTACACGTTCAGGTTATTATAGTTTTTTAAAACGCCAAGCTACTATGTCTGACGATCCAACTCATACCGAAATGATTGAATGGATACAAGATATCGCAGAGTCAAGTGAGCATACATACGGCTACCGAAGAATGAAAAAAGCGCTGAATATTCTTGGCTATCGGGTAGGCAGGAACAAAACTAGAAAGTTAATGAAAGAAGCTGGTGTTAAGGTCAAGCACAAGAAAAAGTATAAGGTCACGACAAACAGTAATCATAAGCAACCTGTATTCGATAATCTGTTAGAGCGGGAGTTTGCAGTTGAAAAGCCTGATCAGGTTTATGCCTCAGATATCACGTATATCTGGACACAAGAAGGTTGGCTGTATTTAGCTGTTGTGATTGACCTTTACTCAAGAAAGGTTGTTGGCTGGAGCATGAGTTCGCGAATGAAGGCTCAGATGGTTTGTGATGCACTCAAGATGGCAATTTGGCAAAGACGCCCGCAGGCCGGGTTAATACATCATTCTGATCGGGGGAGCCAGTACGCCAGCAAGGAGTTTAGAAAACTTCTAACGCTGCATAATTTTAATGGAAGTATGAGCAAGAAAGGTGACTGTTGGGATAATGCGGTTGTTGAAAGTTTCTTTGGAACTTTGAAGCAAGAACGTGTTCAATGGAAAAGCTATCAAACACGACATGAAGCTCAGCAAGACATCCTGGAGTACATCTCAGTGTTTTATAACAATCAGCGGATGCATTCCTATCTGGGCTATCGAAGCCCGGCGGAATTTGAAAAAGAAATGACTGAACTAAGAAAAGTAGCTTAACTGGGTTGTACAACTTTGGTTGACCACGTCAGACAAGGAAGTAAACATGGACGGCCGGTTACCTAGGGAATGGTAAGGGAAGCATCAAACTGACAAGGCGCTGCAAGGAATGCAGCGCCTTTTTTGTGTCTAGACTGCCAGCAATTAGGTTATACTCTCCTTCCCTTTTTCATAAAAAGAGCCCTACTAACAAAAGTACTACACAACCACTGCAATATTGGAATAGCCTTATGTATGGACGTTAAAGCCTTAGTCCTAGCACTATAATGCTTGAGCATCTCTAATTCACAAAAAGAATATTGAAAAGAGTATTGCTTTAAAATGCGTTCAATTTCTTTCTTGGGTATATAGTTAGTTTTATTTTCTAGATATCTAAAATTTGCCTTCGCCACTTCTTTATAGGTAAACCCTTTTTGCAAACTCGTTCTAATTCCAGTTAAGGCCCAAAAATACAGCCAAGCTCGGCTCTGGAAAATAGCGCCAAAAGGCACAAAAACATGAGGCTCAATTAATATCAAGGGGGGGGGGAAAATATGCAAAGAAATGCCGCCAGGCTTTAGTACTCGTTTAATTTCTGATACTGCAAAATCATGATCCTGAATATGCTCAAATACCTGATCACTGGTAACAAAATCAAATGATTCATCATCAAAAGGCAAGCGTAAATCCTCTTGCGACATTTTCCTCAAATAGCCCAAATCGACGAGTTCATCAGTGAAATCGCCCTCTTTGAAAGATAAGTCACAACCATAACCGTTGTAACCCTGATCTCGCATAGCTTTAACTAGGCCACCAGCTCCGCAACCAAGATCCAAAATATAAGCCCCCTGGCCGAGAGTATTGTTCAGAGAGTCTAATAAATGTAGCTTAAACTGAAATCGTTCAACTTTATTCATATGCTATTACATTAGCCTATGTGATCTAACAGCTTTAATTTTCAAGTATCACCAAAGTTCGACAATATTGTTGACGCTCTTTTGTCCCAGGTATAGTTTCCACAAAAATCCTCATATGCTCGATTAGCCAAGTTTTCACGCAACTCTTCACTATTGCTTAGTTTAACAATCGCGCGCTCCCACATTTCGATTTTCTCCGGGTCACAAAGTAGCGCGTTTACACCGTCCACTAAGACTTCCTGTAATACTCTGTGATCTGAACTAATAATGGGTTTCCGACTAGCCATATACTCAAACAGTTTGAGTGGAGACATATACCTTGAAGTTTCACTAGCGTTATTTATAGTCATGACGCTCTTTTGATATGGCATTAACAACACATCAGCACTATTACGGCACTTATATGTTTCTTTAGGTGATATATATCCGTAAAAAAAGACATTTTCTAATTGCAACCTTTGTGTGTTGTGCTGCTCGCGTAACACCTCTTCTCGGCTGCCTCCAAATAGGTGAAATGCTACGTTAGGTAGTCGCTCTGCTAACTTATAAATAAGGTCTACCCCTCTGCCAGCATAGAGCGCACCAACATACACAACGTTAAATTTGAATGCTCCTTTTAGCCGTATTCTATCATCCAAACTTTCCGGCGGATCTGCAGAATCATGCAACACAATGTTTCTTGTTTCATTTTCAGAGATAGAATAAAGATCTTTTAAAGACTGAGATATGAACACCATGCCTTTGAGATAACGGCTTTTAAGAAGAAATTTTTCCATCAAGACCAGTGCTTTTTTATGCGGGATACCATGGGTTTCATAAACAAAATGCTTCCTCAATAGAGCACATAACAACAAAGAAGGCAGGTCTCGCCCATAAAAAATCGTTTCTTCGTTGGAAGATTGAGCAATATTAAAGAAATACAATAGTGAGGTGAGAAAACTGACGCCAGGGAGCTCTATAGTGGGATAAGCTCTAATCTTAAAATTGGAAGTTGTACCGTAAAATTCGCGGCTATCTTTTGCTACGCTTTGTGCCCCTTTACGAGATAACAACATAGTATCCACGCCCTGCCTATGAATAGCATCACACATCTTCATCACGTGGACACTATTGGCAGATTTAGATGGTATGCAGGAAGCAGACAGATAGAGTAGTTTCGGTTTCATTTTAACGTCATTATTTTCTACGCTTTTAAAAAAGCAGTGAAACATATACTAAGCCTGTTAGGTTAAGAAACTGAATCATTCCTACTTAGGCACAATTTTTTTAACCCACCTTCCAGCCCCGACCTTAAGCCGATACGCTGCATTAGACAAGGCTAAGGAACCAATGTAAGGCTCTGCCCTATTTGCTTCAGGATCCAAACAGGTAAATTCATAATCGAACACCCCTTTCCATTTTTCTGTGTTTTTTACACCAATAGCAAAGATATAAACAGAGCAGCCTTTATGATTGTTAAAACTCAAGTAAGCTAACTCCATCCCATTTTCTTCAAATAGCCGTTTCACCAATAGAGGGGTAAACCGCCAATAATCACCATATTCTCCATGGTACTGTTGCAGAAAAGGTACACAAGCAATGACCACATCCTTAGACATATCACACAAGTTTGAAAATGCTTTATTTACATTAAAAATGTGTTCTAATGTTGTATGGTTGAACACTACGTCAAACCTGCCACGTAAAGAATCGACAAGATCACTTTCCAGATCAAGATATATTTCTTCTTCTCCTCCCTGATAACCTCTAGCCTCCGACTTCCAATTCGTTATTGTGTAACTGTCAGCCTGGGAAAAATACTCCTTGTAGGTGCCCCCTTCCTTGTCAGCGTCCTGCCAAGCGCTCACATTCACTACGTCACCTTTAAATAGTCCAGCAAACTTGCGGAGCTCTTGATTTGACCAGATTCTGGGCAGGCGGTGAATTTTGTCAATAAATAAGCTCATATATCTTCATCTACCCTTCATAAAACTGTGATCGCCATTCAGGTCATGGAGCATCCAATCGGAAAGGCGGCTAATCTGCGTTGCGATATCACCTGTATCCATCGTAATTCTGCCGGATTTGGCGAGAAGGTCACTATACAGATTGACATCTACCCCCACCTGCATATTGGCCATTATATAGGCAAGAAGATGGCTTTCGCTATGAGAGTGGTTTCGTAGTAAGCACTTTAATTCACTAGCAAAAGTTTCCATATTTTTGACAGTACGAATCATCGTTTTGGGTAAAAGCGAAAATGAGGCATCCCCCAATACAATAACAGGTACTCCCGCCATGGCAGCCTCAAAACCAGCAAAACCACTAACAGTGGCAACAGCCCTTGATTTTTGATTCCAGAAAAATGGCTTGGTGTCAGGGTCTGCAAATACAACATTAGGAATGTCCAGCAGCTTCTCGTAGTATTTTCTTGTCCGGTAACTTATAGAACGAGGGTGCTCCTTGATGACAACCTTCCAAGACAACGGAATACTCTGGGCTATCCGCCGTATTGTTTCAATCTGATTTTGGTGTTCACGGCCGTAGACAGACAGCGCCACTTCTGGCTCACTATGCAGGGGATAGAAAACATAAGACAGATCACCAATATCATCAAGAGACAACTGTCGTTTGCTCATGAGCCTTCTATTGTTTTTTTCTATATGTTCCCGCAATAGGTTCCCATAGACATAAGCACCGAACAATGGCGGTAGATGATTGTCTCCTGAAACCCCCAAACGAATCCGCCGGACTTTCTGAACCATTCCTCCAACAGCACCAACAAAATAGCGCTTGATATGGCCCAGCGCAGTGTTATTTTTACCAGCAATAGAGCCCTCATATTCAACTGGAGCACCAGTACCCTGCTCAAGAAACGCTAATGCTTGCGAGTAAAATGGTTTATCCACCTGATTTAATAAATTGTCTTCATATAATGATTCAAGCCAAGTCGAAGAAGAGCCTAACTTGTCAGAAAAGGCCACGTAGTTTTTTATTTTTGTTGACCTTAACACTCGGCACTCAATACCGTGTACTTCCGCTGCGTGGATAAGCAGGATGTCACCAAATGTGGCAGGAACGAATGTTACAATGCGATCTGGCTTCAGCTCAGTAATCAGCGTATCGATATCATTTAGCGCATTGTAAATAATTATCTTCAGTTGTTCGTGGCTAAAGTGTCCCTTGTACTCCTGCTTAGTCTTGCATAAGCGCCCATGCATTAGGCGCCTATCCGCCACTATTGCATTCCATACGGTATCAAGCGCTTCGTACTTTTCTTCCAGCAACTGCCAATTTTCAGGCAAAGAAGCACCTTTAAAATCAGTGTACATCCACTCCTTCAACACCGTTGTTGAAGGGGCGTTTAGTACATCCAACTGGTTAAGATTGAATCTAAAGTATTCTGCGTCAGCCACCCAATAGGCACTTTTCGATACCAACCCTTTACTCCGAAGCTCCACATCTATCGCATGAAATACTTTCAAAATGCTTCCTTGGGCCGCAAAAATCACATTCATTTTTTTAATGTCTCGAAACGAATTTATTCAAAAAATAACGCTTAACCTGTTTTTTGTGTGATGCAGTAATGATCAGTAAAGAGAATATAATGCACCAAAACAGTGTAATTATTATTGAGTTGTAGACGACTTGATAGAAAATATTGTCGAAGGTAGCAGTTACGCCCCAGCTTAAAAATGTCACCATGAGGAACAGAGCTAAAGGCTTCTTGTAAACACAAAGAATCAATTTCACATATTGCATACCAAATATATGAGAAAGTAACGAAGGAAAAAAAAGTAGTCCTTTAATAAAATAGACTGCAACAATACCCACGACCATACCGTTAGCACCATAACCCATAAGGCATAAGGCAGAACCAAATGAAATACCAATTATGACAGAGCCAACTTCAAATAAAGATGCAAGCCAGTGGCGGTTTACAGCGATTAATACTGATCGACCAAGAACAGAGGGTAAAGAAATGACCGTTGCGCAAAAAATGGAAATAGTATAAGTACTCATGTCCTTTAGTTCTTCACGACCCAGTTCATTGTCACTTAACCAAATAAAAAGTAGATCCTCAAGGCTGTAAAGAAAAATGATCACTATGCCCGCGCCTAAAGCAAGTGAATACCGAGCACTATCAAAAAAAACGTTCTTAAGTGCAATTTCATCAGATTTTTCTTTAAGCTCCACAGCAACAGGCATAATAAGACGGCTACCGATACTAAGAAACGGCAAAATACTTCGTGTTATCAACATGGCGTAGGAAAAAACTACTAGTTTTTCAAGATTAACACTGGATGCAACAATTAGAGGGCTGCCAAGAAAAACGATCGAGGCCCCTGCCGATATTAGGAAGCTGGCTCCACCTACCGATAAAACCTCTTTAATTCTATTAGGATTTAGTTGAAAAAAACTAAAGCTAAGGCCAGGGAAGTGTCTCCAACCATCAAGAAATTGAAGAACGCTAACAAATAGATAGGTGCCAAACGTAATTAGCGCTAAATAATAAAGCGAAAATAACCCCATTCCCCAAAGTGCCAAAACCGCCAGCAATTGAATAACTACAGGGCAAGCTTGCCAAAAAGCAACCCTATAAAATAAATTCTTAGCGCCTAATAAACCAAACCCTATACGAAAGGGAAAAGAAATTGAATAACAAACACCACCAAGAAGTAAAAGACTACGAAATTGTTCATGACTATGAGGCTGTAAGTTGAACAGTTCTGCACCATAAGCCGCAAACAAACTGGTTACAATCATAAACAGAATTGCTAATGTAGAAAGTAAGGCAAATACAGTAGTAACGGCAATTGAAAGTTGATTATCTACATCTGGTGAATGCAGCCCCTTGGCAATTAGTTTCGTGGATGCCGTTACCAGGCCTAGTTCCATTAATGTCATAAAACCAAGAACTTGTGAGATCAACACCCAAATTGCTGCAGATTCTACTCCCAGTACATTTAGAATTAAAGGTGTCAGAACAATAGTAGCAAGTACTTTACCAAAGCGACTAAACCATAATGAAAAAATATTAATCAGATGTTTTTTTAACACGATATATCTCATTCACCAGAGTTTTCATTCATATCACAGGTAAGCCCATCTAAACTCAGAACGTTAATCGTTCGACGACCGCTAAATGCCGAATCGAAAACAACCTGATTGAAGGCAGGCGCTGATCTAGGATGCAGGTCACAACGAACCTCTCCCAAGGCCAGTGGCGAAGCGTAAAAACTACCAATAGTGGTGATTCGATTGTCCACCGAATCACATAAAAGAAGATGTTGCTGGCCATACTTATCTGGGTAAGTATCTGTAATTATGTATCGATCAGACAAGACTGAAGGATGACCATCCTCCGGAGGCATCCACAACTCCAGCGAGTAATGCTCCCCATTGCTAATATCAAATTTTTTATAGGAAAGTTTGCCATCCACCGTTGTCACAACCATAACATCTGTATCAGACAGCCAGCAATAGTGAGATGCGCTACCCGCGATTAATACGGTCAAGCGACTACCAGCAGCATCACAAGTTAACACACGGGTATAGCGTTTGCCATTATTGCACCATATGTGAAAAAACAGAAAATGATCACCCGATAAATTCCAAGACAAGTGATTAATATAATGCTCTGCCCCGATCATAGAGGAGTCAGGGTCAAACTTGGCAAGATACTCCAGACTAAAGAGTAACCTACTCTCTTCACTTTCAATATCATAGAGCCATACACCATCATTGGCTGGGCACCGTTGAGATAGCGTAGTGTCCGAAAGTACACTGTAACCATATCCGGGGCGTAAGCGTTGTAATCGGGAGAAGTTCAACGATAGAGCCTTATCGCCCGCATTATTCAAGTCATAAACAGGGCGTTTCAACCGTTTAACAACTCTCCCGTCAAGATCCTGAATTACGGCACCATAGCTCTCCCCTACAACGCAATTGTAGATAACCTGATTGCTATATTCAGGAAACCATCTAAGTCTAGCGCCTTGCTGCCAACACCATGTATGAGTGTCACCAAGCTTATGAAAGCCTGATGCCAAGTCTTGCAAATCAAAATAACCAATAGCGGCTTTTTCCCCAACTAGTTTATCCTTATTAAACATATTCACCTTGTTAGGCGAATCAATTTTCATGGCTAGACAGAGGTTACCGTTAACAGAAACTGGGGAGTGATCATAATAACCAAAAAAAACTTCCGCGTTATCTACTTGAAGCTGAATGTAGCGTCTATTCAAACGTTTAATAGAAGGATGCAAATTGATGATTTTTTTTGCCGAAAGAAGTCGATTCCAGTAGACACGCAGAATTTTCAGCCAAAGGTCCAGCTTTCCATAGGCTTGATTACCTAATAATCTTATCAGCCCTTTTTTAATTCTATGTTTCATCGCCACTATTTATTAAAATGGTTGGTGGAGTTGAAAGAACACTACCTGTTCGCAAGAAACAAGCGGTGTATCACTATTTTTAATAGGTTTTTTAGGTCGATAGCAGTCGCTTTTCTTCTTGCCCGTTTCACCACCCGTTTCATTTCTGAATGGTAATTATGCCTCTCCTCCTTTTGCACGCCACCCGCTCTCTTCTCCATAATTGCAACTATTTCTCTACCTGCTTCTAGGCTATTGGTTTGCAGACCTACTCCGTCTCCTAAACGTTGAACATTGCCTTTGTGAAAATAGGAGACGTGAACAGGCCGAAAGAAACTGGTCAGCACGCCTTTGCGAATCTCTGGGTTTTGGCCATTGGGTAGAGCAAGATAGAGCATTCCTTTCGGAGAAAGCAGTTGTTCAATCTGCCTTAGAGCAACTTTAGGCTCGATTAGATGTTCCAAAATATGACGAAAGATAATTAGATCAAAAGTACCATGATATTCGCTGATATCGTCATAAACCGAACTACCAATAACCTCCGCACCCCTCTCTTCCAAGGAAAGGCGAAGTTCATTGATAGCTTCTATTGCAAAATAATCGCATTGTTGTGCTTGAAAGTAATCCATAGTCCAGCCCTCTCCGGCACCTATATCAAGTACTTTCATTCCAGGTTTTACCAAGCAACCGATTCTTTCTTTAAGTAACTTAAGTTTCAGTTCATGGTTTTTATTCGCAGCTTTATTCGGCGTATACTTCCTTCCCAAAAAAATATCATTAAAAAAACTGACTTCTTTTGGCGTGGGCAATGGAGATAGTTGTATATGCCCACACTGACGGCATATCCCCACATACATAATCTTTTTTATCTGATACCTAGAAAAAACGGGAGATAGCTTCTCTATATTAGCTCTACCGCACACCAAACAGATTTCACCCTGTGAAGGTTTATCCAAATTCATTCAGTTTTGCCTCACTCATATTGCAAATACTGCTTTACTTTCTCGGCAATAAACAATTCCGTTTTTTCCCAAGATTGCAAAGTCACTCCTCCTATGTGTGGGGTGATCAGCAAGTTGTCATTGTCGCTTGCATAATGAATCAAGCTGTTTTCTTGCACAAAGTCTTTAACACCTTCTCCCTCAAGCACATCCATAGCGGCCCCCGCAATGCGGTTTGTTATTAAGGCATCTAACAACGCCTCACCATCGACAATTGCGCCGCGTGAGGTATTGACCAAAAAGCTTTTTTGCTTCATTAATGATATTTCATTTCTGCCAATTAATTTGTTTGTTGCATCATCAAGCGGTACATGGATAGATAGGATATCGCTATTTTCAATACACTCTGAAAGAGAACTGCACATGGTTACGAAAGGGTACTTTAGGGCTTTCTCCGGCACAATGTCATGAGCTATTACTTCCATGCCGAAAGCCTGCCCATAATTAGCGACTTTCTCTCCAATACGGCCTAAACCAACAATTCCCAATCGTTGACCGAAGAGCTCATTTCCGAGAAACCGATTGCGATCCCACTCCCTGTGTTTAACTGAATCGAAAGCTGTAGGTATTTTTCGGATACCTGCCAGAATCAAACCCCATGTAAGCTCAGCTGTTGCATGGATATTCCTGAGAAACTCATACTCGCCTTTTAAGGAAATGACCTTAATCCCCTTCTTATTAGCGTACTCTAGATCAATATGGTCAGTACCCGTAGCGTTGGTCGCAATCACCTTAAGCATTGGAGCACAGTCCATTACTTCCCGGTCAATCCGATGGGAAAAGCGTAAAATAAGCACCTCAACACTATGTAGTCTTTCCATCAATTGCGGCCTGCTATAGACTATTTCCTCCACATTACCGAATGATGCAAGCGCTTGTCGAGCTTTCTCTGAGTAGCAATACGGGTCCAAATTAAGAATATTCATTGGAAATTTTTCACCAGCAACTCAGCAATTGTGAAATCAAGTGCCTCGTCGATATTAATAGCCCTCTCTTTTGGAATCACCAGAGGCTTGCTATTGTTAATAAAGAAGGTTTGTTTCTCTTCAAACAAAGCACGTTTAAGGGCATATATCACACCGTTTCGATGATACAGATTGGGCAGATTCTGTCGGTTTTCCTTTTCCCATTCAGGCATAAACGCCTTTAGGCCTCCTTCGTTAATTTGATACATTCTGGCAGGATGACTATCTCCTACTTCGCAGACGCTAATGACTGAGTCCACATTACCTTTTTCAAGCATATCCAGGGCCACATCAATATCCTCTGTAAGCCTGAATGGGCATGTTGGCTGAAGTAGAATAATGGTGTCATATTCAACAGATTGCTTACGCATAGTCTCAATAACGTGGGAGACTACCGGGGGCATTTTTGTCTCATCCATAGCTAATTCTACAGGACGTTTTATGATCATGGAGCCATAAGACTCTGCAACCTGCAAAATTTCATCATCATCCGACGTCGTTATCAAGTCGGTAACAGCTTTACAGTTGAGTGCGGTCTCAATGGTGTAAGCAATCAACGGTTTATTGCCCAAAAGCTTTAAGTTTTTTCTGGGTACTCCTTTAGAGCCACCTCGTGCAGGAATAATAGCAAGTACTCTCATTAATATTCTCTCATCTTCAAAACGTGAGTCGCTTAAGTCGTTTTAAGTCAATTCTTGCCAATTCATCCGCAATTTTATTTCCAGTATTTCCACTACCAAATAATGGGTCGTGCTCATAATTGCCGTGTTGGAGTTGCTCACTCACCTTAGTAAAAATATCATCTGCATCGTAGTTCGCATGAACCACATTCTTACCGCGCTCTCTCCCCTCCTGTCGATCACCAATAATTACAGACGGAACCCCTAGAAAACAGCCTTCCCTAATAAACGACGATGAGTTCCCAACACAACATTTAGCGTTCGCCACAACCCGACCATAATCCTCAGCAGAAAAATTCTTAAAAAATCTAAAGTTTTTGTCGTGCCCCTTTTCTCTGAAAACCCTGAGCCCTTTCGATACATCATCGCTTCCTGCATCAACATTAGGCCATAGCACTATTTTTTGTATTTCGGGTAACCTGCTCAAGGCCTCAAGCGTCTGGTTAACTTGAAAAAAACCCTCACCATAACTCGTTGTCACAGGGTGTTGCACCATTAATATATAATCTTTTTTCCAGTCGATTGGGCTTCCCACTCCAGTATAACGTTCCATAACATCGTTATTGATTGCCAAAGAATCATAAACTAGTACGTCCATAGAAGGGCAGCCATAATTAAAAACGGTCTCTGGCTCTTCTCCCATTCGGATAACCCGTTTACGTGACTCTTCTGTAGCAACAAAATGAAAGTCTGCCAACTTTGTAATGGCGTGCCGCACACGGTCATCGATATTCCCACTAACCTCGCCACCCTGTAAATGGATAAGAGGGATATTCAAATAAGTGGCGGCTACCGCTGTTGCCTTGGTCTCAAATCGATCTGCAACCGTAACAACGGCATCAGGTTTTAGGTCATCAAACGCAGTGGACAATTCGACAATACCGATGCCGGTTGATTTGGCTTGCGTTAGCAACGTTTCCCCTTCTACTACATAGTGAATTGAGCGGTCTGGTGTGAAGCCATCTTCTTTGATTACATCTATAGCCTTACCAAATCTGGACAGTAGTGTGGACGCACCTACGATTAACTGAAGCTCCAGCTCATCATGAGCTTGAATCGCCTTCATTAGATATTTTACGCGCCCGTAGTTCGCTCGACTGGCAACCACTACGCAGATCTTTTTCTTATTCATAGTCAGCTTCTTGAATAAATTCCCACTGTTGAATTCCACGGGTTAGCTTTTTGCCTACAACCTTCTCAAACTCAGTTACAGTCACGCCTTGCCCAGCTGGTTTTTTACCATCCAAATCGTCAACACTGATTATTGAACCAGCATTTTTATTTTTGTTAATACACAACGTTTTACCGAATAGTGTTTTAAGGTTTGGATCCAGCTGCGGCTTTGATTTATCAATAGTAGCCGACAACATTTTACCTATCGCCCTAATCCCTTTCACCAATTCTCTAAGTTCGTCCAGTGTCAACGAAGAAGATGAGTCTGGCCCAAACATTCTGCGGTCAAATACAGTATGAACTTCAATGACATCCGCCCCCAGTGAGGCTGCAGCCAACGCTGGAAATATCGACCCGGAATGGTCGGAAAGACCGGTTTTGACACTGAAGCGTTTGCGGATATCAGTCATCACGTTTAGGCCGACATCCTCAAACGCTGTAGGGTATTTTGTCGTACATTGAAGCACTGCTACTTCGTTACCATAACGGGAGAGGAAGTTTAAGGAACCTTCAATATCCTCCAAACTGCTGAGACCACTGGACAAAATGATCGGTTTACCCGTTTTCCCGATTTTATCTAACATCAAATAATTGGATACATCTCCAGACCCCACTTTGAACATTTTCATATCCAATGACGCAAGCCAATCAACGGCCTGATTAGAAAATGGTGTACTTAGAAAGTCTATTCCAACGCTATCACAATGTGCTTTTATTTCTTGCCACTGAGCAAAGTTAAATGACATTCTTTTCCAGTAGTCGAAACGCGTTTTATCTTCGTAAGAGAAGTTAATACGAAATCCTTCCAATGGACTACTTTCTGCTTCTGCAATGTGAGTTTGAAATTTTATGGCATCAACACCAGTGTCAGCTACTGCATCAATGTAAGAGTGTAGTATCCCTAAACTGCCATCATGTGCTTGACCTATTTCCGCGATAATATATGTCATCGTACCTTCACCACTCCTATTACACTTAGAAGGCTGTAATCCTTACGACCTAAATGCTGTCCATCAACTCAGAGTATTTCTGCGACACTGCTTTTATGGAGTATTCCTTTAATCTTATATCAGCTTCTCGCACATCAAGTTCACCATTCAGTTTTTCTGAAATAGCACTAGCCATTTTCTCCGAATCACCTACCGGCACCAAAGTACAGCCCCCAATACCAGAAAGAATCTCTGCAGGCCCAGCATGACAATCCGTAGAAACCACATTGCGACCAAGGGCCAGAGCCTCAAGGATAACATTTGGAAACCCTTCCCACCGAGAAGACAAAACAAATACATTGGCACTGCTTACAAACGGATGAGGGTTCTCCCGAAAACCAAGAAAATCCACATCGTTCATCAATCCCAGCACAGAAACTTTCTCTTCCAACTCTGCCCTACACTCACCTTCGCCAATAATAATCAGTTTAGATGCTCTTTCATCCCTTACTAGTTTGAATGCTTTTATCAAAGTGACGAAATCTTTTGCCGTAGTTAACCGTCCAACACTAACTATCAAAGGAAAGTCATTGTTCAATAACCATGGATGCACCACTTTTTCGCTGGCCTGACTTTTAATAGAAGTCAGATCGACCGGGTTACGAATAAGGTGTGCTTTGTCTCTATCCACTCGATAATAGCTGACCATGTCATCAATTACGCCTTTAGAGCCTGCTAGAACAGCATCAGACTGCGGGTATAGCATGCGGCTAAGCCAACGATAGACTAACCCACTATTGTGAACTGAACTGGCCTCGCGCAATATAAATTTTGTGCTCTGATTTGGTAGGAACACCCTAACTAAGGCTGCAACCAGATTCGCACCAGTGATGGTAGAAAAGATCACATCCGGCTTATTGTTCGTTGTGTAAAAGTAGAGCCCTTTAAGGGAAGAGAGCAATAACGATAACTGAGATTTCCTGCCTTGACAAAATGCCAAAATAGGAACTTTGCTATTTACTAACGGAAACAAATTCCCTGCCTTCTGCGCAAGTAGCAAATCCACATTATATCCTTGCTCACTTAAACTATTTGCTAACTGGACAAAGACTTTTTCTGCCCCGCCGATGCGTAGGTCGGGAAGAAAGAATGCTATTTTTTTATTATTTTGTATTGCCATTTAATTTATTAACTCAAATAAATTTCGCCCTGACTTTCCGTTAACGGCCTTATCTAATAGCGCCTTACTGGGCGCTAAAATCTTAATTCCCATAAAAACTAAGCGATCTACACACTCTAATGCTAAGTTTGCCGTCGCCAAACCAAATATATATATACAGCCCAAAGCACCGAAGAGTAATCTGCTTTTTTGGCACGATGCGTAGAAAGAGCTTTAATAACAAACGACTTATCCAGAATAAGCCCCTCTGTAATATTTAGCATCTCTAGCAACCTGTCTCCTAAATCCCCCATAAACCAATCGGAAATCGGCACTGAAAATCCCTGTTTTCTGCGCTGCCAAACATCCTTAGGTAGGTAACTGGAAAACGTCGAACGTAACATTCTTTTACCTAGTAAGCCTGACCGATGCCAATGCCTGGGAAGCGAAAAAGCAAACTGCACAATTTCATGATCAAGAAAAGGCGACCTAACCTCCAGTGACGATGCCATACTTGCTCTATCAACTTTAACCAGTATATCTTGAGGCATATAAACGCTGAGATCATTTAGCATCATCTGATAAACATCGTCATCATTTAATGCGTTTGATAGATGGGGTAACGAGTGCCCTCTTAATGAGAGATCCGGTGCCAGTTTCGAAAAAATAGACTCCGATGCCAAGCGAGGGGGGCCAAACTCCGGGCTCTCTTGCTGGCGTTGGGCCAATTCCACAAATAACTGGGCTTTCTTAAGAATACTTCGGCTATGATGTGACGTAGAACTTGGGAGAGCGTTGACAAACCTTGATACAACCCCTCGCAGTTTTTTAGGCACGGAAAAGTACCACTGAAATAACAGCATCGCCTGGTAACGCTGGTAGCCACAAAATATTTCATCAGCCCCATCACCACTGATAGCTACTTTCACTTGCTTAGCAGCAACCTCTGATACTAACGCTGTAGGCAGCAAAGAGGGGTCTGCAAATGGCTGCCCTATATTCTTGATAACCAGATCTTCTAATATAGAAATATCTAATGAGGTGATCGTTTCAACATAATGGCCAGTACCTAGCCACTTTGCTACTTGCTCTGCGTAGCGACTTTCGTCATAACGTGAATCTGTAAACCCAATAGTGAAGGTTTTAAGCTTCACTCCATAATCTTTTACAAGAATCGAAGCCAGCAAAGAGGAGTCAACCCCTCCGGAAAGAAAAGCCCCCACTTCGACATCTGCTACCAACCTGGATGAGACAGCGTCTTTCAAAAGACCTTTAAGTTGTTCACCAGCATCTTCAATAGTTCCCGTATATGGTTCAAACTGCATCTGCCAATAAGGCTCTTGCTTAACATCTTGTCCCTGTTTCCAGCGAGCAAGATGTCCTGGTAAAATTTCTTTAACCTGCTGATATATAGTATTACCTGGTAAACACAATCCACTACGAAAATAATCAGCGGCACTATCAAGGTCTTCTGTAAGTCTGTTTTGGCCGACTAACGCCCTAAGCGCAGCAATCTCTGATGCTACAGTTAGCTCTTTTCCGAAGTCCGCAAAGAAAAGCGGTTTTTTTCCAAACCGATCTCGTGAAAGGAGTAGTTCCTTTAATTGACTATCCCATAGGGCAAACGCCCACATGCCTTTAAGTTTCTTTAGAAAATCACTCCCCTCGAGGAGCAGCCCGGCCATCAAAACTTCCGTGTCGCCACCGGTTTTAAAATTCCAGCGCTGTGACAATGACAACCTTAAATCTTGATAATTGTAAATCTCGCCATTAAAGGCCAAAACAAACCGGGAGTTTGGGCACTTCATCGGTTGATGACTATCTGAAAGGTCAATAATTGACAGACGACGATGGCCAATGACAGATTGTCCAGATTGCCATATTGCACCCTCATCAGGGCCTCGGTGTTCAATTTTTCCAAGTGCACACTCCATGCGAGAACGCAGATCACCCTGCGTTGCATGCTCAGAATACAACATCGCTAACCCACACATAGCAGGATCCCTGTAGGCCAGTTAGCGTGAGCCAATATTTGATCTACTGTTTGACACATATGGCTTAAATTCTCTTTTTTAATAGCATTCCAAATAACTTGAAATACCCGCCTGCACAGCCGTCCCATGACAAACGGTTATCAACAACGTACTGTCGTGCAGACTGTCCTAACCGAACTCTTAATTGAGGGTCAGAAATCACTCTTTCGATACTTTTTGCCAGCTTTTTATAATCCCCCCCGGTAAAAAGCAGCCCATTCTTATTATTACTGATTAGTTCCCTGCAGCCATCTATATCACTAACAACAACACTACATCCGGCCGCCATTGCCTCGACCACAACATTAGGCCGCCCTTCATAAAGGCTTGGTAAAACAAATATCTGAGACTCTGAATATGAAGCCCCAACTTTATCTGGACTGAGCATGCCGTGAAATTTCACAATACCATCTATGCCTTCGGAATAAGACAGGGCCTCCAAACTAGCCCGCAACTCACCATCACCAACAATATCCAGCTTGATATCACTTTTTGTTTCAGCTGTGTTGTTGATGCAGGCTACCGCCTTTAGCAATGTGGCTATATCTTTGCGAGGTATCAAGCTAGCAACGGAGAGTATATTAATAACACTGTTTGCAGGCGCTCTAGCGGCAATATCTGAATCTAACAATAAATCCTCTACACCATTGGGTATTACAAACAGCTTACGTTTAAAACGTGGAAAACGTTGTTCAAGTTGCGCTTTCATATCTTTACTCACCAACACAACCGCATCACTGACCCTTAGCGCCATCCACACTATAAAAGTCTGAACCCCCTTATCCAGATTCCGCACATCTTCACCTCTGAAAGTGGTGATCACAGGCTTACGAAACATTATTGATGGCAACCAAGCTATAACCGCATTAATCGCCCAATTTGCAAAAATCAAATCAGTGGCGCGTAAACGGCGGGAGATCGATATCATCATTGATATCAGTAAGAATGGAACAAATAAAAAAAAACGAGGGTCTCGCCTAACTGCTGCTGGAATACCTCCTGGCTGATGTGCAAGTATCTGCCATTTTTTTAATGAATAACGGCTACAGTGCACTCCTGGCTCGCGCTTAAGAGTATCTGAGTCATCAGGGCAAACTACCTCTACATTACATAACTTATCAAGAGATTTTTTCAGCCGTTTAACAAAAATTCCACTTGAAGACTCTGGATTCAGCGGATAAGACGTTGTAACCAGCAGTATATTCATTGCTCCTTCTTATCTTCCTGAGCTGAAAGCCTATCTGATTGTCTTTCCCCTGCCGCCCTTTGGTACATTAAAACAGTAATTTGCTCAGAGACTATCCCAATCAAAAAAACCAATACTGATGTAACAAATAACAGCGCCGACATATTGGTAAAAGTTGAGCTATCGATATAGGTATATACATAACGAATAAGTCCCAGCAGAAAAAAAATCATACTGATAGGTGTAAACAATTTTAAAGGTGAATAAAGGCTAGCCACCTTGAAAATAATTAAAAGGAACCTCACACCATCTTTAAGGTAATTAATATGACTCAGCCCTTCTCTTTTCAGCGCTGTAATAGGCATATAGCCAACACTCAGGCCTGCTCTAAAAAATGCCATTGTTGAGGTAGTAGGATACGAAAATCCATTGGGTAATAAGTATAGAAATTGTCTGAACTTTACAGCTCTAACGGCCCTGAATCCAGAAGTTAAATCAGGGATTTTTTGATCCACAACCCAGCTAGCTAATTTGTTATACAATGTATTCGCAGCTAACCGCCCTAAGCTTGCTTGAGACTTGGCATCTCTAGCACCGACCACCATGTCATATCCAGTTTCTAGTTTTTCCAATAACCGATGAACATCGCTGGGTTTGTGTTGACCATCAGCATCCATAAAAACCAGGATATCTCCTGACGCCACCCTTGCTCCTGCCTTAACGGCAGCTCCATTCCCTTTACTGTATGGGTGTTTAACTTCTAGCACCCCGTAGCTTTGGCATATCGAACTTGTTTCATCTGTTGAACCATCATTAACGATAATAATTTCATATATGTTTTCTAACTTATTAAGATCTTTCAACAAGAGTGGGAGAGCTGCAGCTTCATTTTTAGCTGGAATTACAATGGACACCTTCATTTTAATCTATGCCTATTCCTAATAAGTGAAATTTGGTTCTTAGTTCTTCAATTTCAGCCTTTAATGCAATATTTTTTAGCTCGTTATTCTTAACATCATTTTCTGCTTTTTTAAAAAATTGAAATGACTCACCTATTAAACCCGCACTAAGTAGTAATTTAGATTGAAGTAGCGGCAATGCAGGCTTGGGATAATAGCGATATGCCTCATCCAAAGTAAGCATAGCTCCATTTAAGTCTTTTTGTTCAATATACAGCTTTGCCTTTAGAAGCAAGATATTTGCACGAGTTTGCCCAGACATCCTTGGACGCGGCACTAATTGATCTATAATATCGGATAATACCTCGGGAGAAACATAGTCGCACTTAGATTCTATAACTACATTAAACATTCTATCAACATAATAAGACAACCCATCACTGTACCTTGAAATCGCAATTCTTTCTTTTAAGAATGAAGGAGAAAAAGGTTGCTCAAGCCCATTTCTACAGGCTATATTGAGGGCATCAATTAGCACTCCCGCATCCGCAGGAAAATCACGATTAGTTTTTATTAATTGCTCAATTGCTTTCTTGTATTCGCCCTCCGCACCTAGAAGTTGGCCATAGATTCGCTGAGCCCTGGAAGAGCGTGGGTGCTCATCTGCCCATACACGAAACAAAATAGAAGGTTCCCCCCAAATAGTCGAAGACTGGAAAGTAGTTAAGCTGCTAATGACGAAAAACATAACCAAAAGTGAAGAAATAAATAACCGGCCTTTGATCATCGACCTTTCAAAGAACACAGCGACATAATACGATGAGGCTAGAATCGGACCAACCATAGGAAGGTAATTTCTGTGTTCAAAGTAAAGCTCTAAAGCTATGAACGTCGACTCCAGAAGGTGTCCTGCATAAAACCATAAAATACCAAATGCTAACATAGAGTGCTTTTTTCGCGCCCACAGCGCCAACGCAATCAAGCATCCGTTAAAGAGCAAAGATAAGATTGTAGTAAAAGGTGAAAACAAACCAACAGAGATAACTATGTCATCGTGAACTAAACCACCTCCTCCTGATCTAGGAACAATGATTCTATACAGGTAGTCAATTAAAATTCTTGACTCTGTGAGCAACCTTTCTAAAAGAGAAAAGTCTCTATTCAGGTACCCCTTCAGTATACCGCCCCAGTTATATGTAAAATAACAAAATAATAAAATAAGGGGGCCAAAAATCAGAAGCTTATATAAATAGCTAAAGACCTTAGTTTTAGGCCGCCCCCTCAAAAGAGTAAGCTCTAAGACAATGATATAAGCGAAGACCAGAACGCCATTTTCCTTACTCGCTACCGATAAAACAGCACATATACCTCCTAAAAAAAAGTACTGATAAGCTCTAATAGTATTTTTAGTAAGCTCCAGCCTTCCTAGCAAATAAAAAAATATGGCGAAAAGTGAAAACAAGCTCATGAGCAATGTCATTCTTTGAACAACATACAGCACTGTCGATGTATGCATGGGGTGCACAAGCCAAATCAATGTAGCGATTAGCGCAATATAGTTATTATTGATATTGGGGCGACGTAAAGTCAGTAAAAGCCGACTAACCAGAAAAACAAGGAAGCCTGTAAGCAAGTGAATATATAGGTTATTCCTCTTATATAGAGCGGGATCTCCTGGCCAATATTGATCCTCTATAAGAAAGGAAAGCATTGCTATCGGCCTTCCTAACACCCCAGAATTGTTACCAAATACAAACTGCAAAAAGTGAGTAACAGAGGTGACTCCACCTCCTATATTTAGCGCAGAAAGATTTGGCTCATCATCCATCATAAATATGCCGCTAAAACCAGGCTGAAACACCAAATAGGTGATCCCAATTCCAACAACCAATAAAACAGCAACAATTAACGTATGAAGATTTAGCTGGAGCGACCTATTCTTGTTCACTAAACATCCTAAGACCAATTGTTTTACACACTAAATAGTAGCAGACAAAAAAAGCCCTCATATGAGGGCTTTTATATCAAACGCGAATTTATCTACAATTTGCAGGTAAATACTTTGACTCAATAGCTGTTGCGGCTCCAACAGTAGCAGGAGCGCAAGACCACTGAACGCCGTTTGAATTACCTCTACCTGTAAACACAACACCACCAACAGTGGCACCACGACCATCAACATCTATCGCATACCCCAGCTGTGCATCATTACCACCATTGGACGTAACAAAGGTGATATTTGATAAATGAGCACTTTGCCCAGCGTTTGTATTGATGCCAGCCTCATTTGTGTTGGCCGGCATACGACCGGTACTCAAGTAATACTCCGACGCTGCAGTTTTCGCTGCCGATGCAATAACAATAACCTCAGAAATTTTAGCGCGCGACGTATAATCCTGATATGCAGGAATCGCTACCGCTGCCAAAATACCAATAATCGCAACAACGATCATTAATTCAATTAGAGTAAAACCTTGTTGTACTTTTTTCATAATTTATCTCTCCAGTGTTTAAAGTCGACCACTTCTTTTGTTCTCAAAATATTGAGAAGAGGTCAGAAGTCAGCCATAACAAAGTAAAAGCACACACCATGCCACCTTAAATAATTATTTATTTTAACCATACAAATCAAACATATAATAAATATAAATCAGATTACAAAATAGATCAGCCGTATATTTCAATACCATTGCACGTCAGCATGTGACCATTTGCGTCACAATCAGCAGACACTTAAAACAAAAACATTGGAAAACTTTAAAAATCCTCCCCATCGAACTACACTCATAAGTTAGACAATAATCTTAAAGCATTTTATACGGTTTTTATGGCATCTAATAGTTCAATCACACTAACTGGTTTGGCTCGCAAATTTGTTTTGGACAATATTCTCGAAGAAGAGATAGCTAAAGACGCATTTGCTCAAGCAAACAATAACAATATCCCTTTTATTACTTACTTGGTGCAAAACAATCTAGCTGGCGCTAAAGCACTTGCATATTCTGCAGCGCAGGAATTCGGGATGCCGGTTCTCGACCTATCGACTTTTATGGCAGAATTGATTCCTGAAAAAGTAGTAGAAGAGAAGTTAATAAGAAAACATCATGCACTCCCTCTGTTCAAGCGTGGCAATCGGCTATTTATAGCAACTTCAGACCCTACCAACATTCAAGCCCTCGATGAACTTAAGTTCCACACTGGGTTAAGCACCGACGCAGTACTGGTTGAAGACGACAAACTAGGTGATGCAATAGAAAAATATCTGGAATCTCAAGATACGTCAATGGGCGATCTTGAAGATGCAGATATTGATGGTCTTGATATTGAAAACCCAGAAGAAGAAAAAGAGGAACAAGCTGGATCAGAAGCTGATGACGCCCCTATCGTAAAATACGTAAATAAGATGCTTCTTGACGCAATAAAAGGCGGAGCATCAGACCTACATTTTGAGCCCTATGAAAAAACTTACCGAGTCAGATACAGGACTGACGGCATTCTTCATGAGGTATCAAAACCTTCAATTAAATTAGCGTCTAAGATAGCTGCGCGCTTAAAAGTCATGTCACAACTTGATATTTCTGAACGAAGAATCCCTCAAGATGGCCGAATCAAGCTAAAGCTATCCAAAACGAAAGCCATCGACTTCCGGGTAAATACACTCCCTACACTCTGGGGAGAAAAAATCGTACTGCGTATACTTGACCCAAGCAGTGCTAAAATGGGGATAGATGCACTCGGCTATGAGGAAGATCAAAAGCAACTCTACCTGGATGCGCTTGCCCAGCCGCAAGGTATGATTTTGGTGACAGGGCCTACAGGTAGCGGAAAAACAGTATCGCTCTATACCGGTCTTAATATACTTAACACGCCTGAAACCAATATATCCACAGCAGAAGACCCTGTCGAAATCAACCTTGAAGGTATTAATCAGGTCAACGTCAACCCCAAGGTGGGGTTAGGCTTCCCTGAGGCTCTAAGATCATTTCTACGGCAAGATCCGGATATCGTCATGGTGGGGGAGATTCGAGATTTAGATACCGCTTCAATAGCGATCAAAGCCGCTCAAACGGGGCACCTGGTGCTCTCTACACTACACACAAACAGTGCGCCTGAAACACTCACCCGAATGATGAATATGGGCGTTCCTGCTTTTAACATTGCAACATCTGTCAGTCTGATTATTGCACAGCGTTTAGGCAGAAGACTGTGTAGTGCATGCAAAGAAAAAGCTAACGTCCCCAAAGAAACCCTTTTAAAGGAGGGGTTCACAGAAGAACAAATTGAAACAGGCTTTACATTGTACCAACCGAAAGGCTGTGATAAATGTTCAGGTGGATATAAAGGGCGAGTCGGTATTTACGAAGTCGTTAAAGTGACACCAGCAATATCTCAGCTAATTATGGAAGAAGCTACCTCCCTTGATATAGCCGCCGCAGCACAAAAAGAAGGCTTTAACAATTTGAGACAGTCTGCAATTCTAAAAGCAATTGAAGGCGTAACTAGCTTGGAAGAAGTTAACCGAGTGACGAAGGATTAATTATGGCAGAAAAGGCACAGAAATTAGGCTCTTTCGTTTGGGAAGGAACCGACCGAAAGGGTAATAAAACCAAAGGCAAAACATCAGGTCAAAATGCTGCATTAGTAAAAGCTCAATTACGACAGCAAGGCATAACCCCTACAAAAGTGAAAAAAGAGGCTATTTCACTTGGCGGCCCAAAGAAAAAGAAAATAACGCCGTTTGATATAGCCATTTTTACTCGACAGCTGGCAACCATGATGAAGGCAGGGGTGCCGCTAATTCAGTCATTTGATATCGTAGCAGAGGGGCTAGAAAACCCTAGTCTTAGGGATATTGTATTGGAGATAAAGAACGATGTTGCCGCAGGGAATAACTTCGCAGAAGCTCTTCGTAAACACCCTAAATATTTTGATGATCTTTTTTGCAACCTAGTTAATTCCGGTGAACAGTCAGGCGCACTCGAAACCATGCTTGACCGTGTCGCAACTTACATGGAAAAAACAGAGACACTGAAGAAAAAAGTCAAAAAAGCAATGAGCTACCCTATCGCAGTTGTCGTTGTCGCCGTGATTGTAACTGCAATACTTTTAATTAAAGTAGTCCCCCAATTTGAAGAGCTCTTTTCTGGCTTTGGCGCAGAACTGCCTGCGTTTACTCAATTCGTCATAGGTATTTCCGAGTGGATGCAAGAGTGGTGGTTTATTGCTCTAGGTATTATTATCGCAACTATTTTCACATTCAAAGAGGCCAAAAGAAGGTCTCCCACGTTCGCAGATAAGGTTGATCACTTTATTTTAAAAATACCTGTTATGGGGGTCATTATTGACAAATCTGCAATTGCTCGATTTGGCAGGGTTCTTTCTACAACCTTTGCGGCTGGCGTGCCCCTGGTAGATGCCCTAGACTCCGTTGCAGGCGCCGCAGGCAATGCTAAGTACCGTGATGCCATTTATAGAATAAGAGACGATGTTTCCACAGGTACTCAACTTCAGTTTTCAATGAAGCAAACAAGTGTTTTTCCCGCGATGGCAGTCCAGCTAGTCTCCATTGGCGAAGAGTCCGGTGCCCTAGACTCTATGCTTGAAAAAGTGGCAGATTACTATGAAGAAGAGGTTGACGCATTAGTAGATAGCCTTACAAGCTTAATGGAACCCATGATAATGGCCGTATTGGGCGTTCTTGTGGGTGGCTTAATCGTCGCGATGTATTTACCAATATTCCAGATGGGGCAGGTAGTATAACCCCAGTTATTGTTAAACCTGCTCATTCGGGGCCTGCTCAAGCAGGCCTTTTGTTTTTAAGAGAACCAATACTCAATGCAAACTTTCGAACTGTTTTTAAACTCTCCAGAGTACTTATACCCTGCTATTTTTATTCTCGGATTAATTATCGGCAGCTTCTTAAATGTCGTCATCTATCGTATACCCAAAATACTTGAGAAAGAGTGGAAGTCTCAGTGCTGTGAACTACTGGAGATTGAGGGTAAAGAAGAACCTAAAATAACATTATCGACTCCCAATTCGACCTGCCCGAAATGTGGTCATGAGATCAAGCCCTGGGAAAACATACCGATCATTAGCTATCTATTTCTGCGTGGAAAGTGCTCCTCTTGCAAAACCCACATATCCGTTAGATATCCAATAATAGAGCTTGTAACAGGCCTTCTTTCACTCGCTGTTATTTGCGTGCTTGGCGCTAATTGGGCTGGCTTTTCTGCACTGCTGCTTACATGGGTACTGATCGCATTAACGATGATCGACTTTGACACTCAACTGCTTCCTGACAATATGACATTGCCACTGGTGTGGCTCGGACTTATTGTTAACGCTTACGGCCTGTTTGCCCCTTTAGAAACCGCTTTATGGGGCGCGGTGGCTGGCTACCTGAGCTTATGGTCCGTTTATCATGCTTTCAAACTACTCACCGGTAAGGAAGGTATGGGCTTTGGCGACTTCAAACTACTGGCCGCATTAGGGGCCTGGATGGGGTGGCAGATGCTGCCAGTTATCATTCTGCTCTCTTCATTAGTCGGTGCTATTGTTGGTATTTTACT
Source organism: Alkalimarinus coralli (assembly GCF_023650515.1). Lineage (NCBI taxonomy): Bacteria > Pseudomonadati > Pseudomonadota > Gammaproteobacteria > Alteromonadales > Alteromonadaceae > Alkalimarinus > Alkalimarinus coralli. The sequence continues at coordinate 690,467 of NZ_CP096016.1, read as the reverse complement.
TATTGCCATTAAAGGAAGGGATAAGAACATTCCCATACCGTTTGGCCCTTACCTTGCTGCGGCTGGCTGGTTGGCCCTGCTTTGGGGGCATGACATCACTCAGGCATATCTCCAGTTTTCAGGTATGAAATAGTAGAAAATATGATTATTGGATTAACAGGCGGAATTGGCAGCGGAAAATCCGCAGTATCCAAGTGCTTTGAGAAACTAGGCGTACAGGTTGTAGATGCAGACATTGTCGCCCGTGAAGTCGTTGAAACGGGTCGCCCAGCACTAAAGGCTATTGCAGGTCATTTCGGTCACGATATCCTGACGCCAGAAGGGCAACTAAATCGAGCAGCTCTACGATCTATAATATTTGCAGACGAAAACCAACGAAAGTGGTTGGAGTCTCTTCTTCACCCCTTAATTCGTGAGGAGATTATCAGCCAATTAAAAGAAGGCAACGCCCCCTACTCAATTCTATCTTCTCCCCTGCTTTTAGAAACAGACCAGCATACCATGGTGGAACGTATATTGGTTGTTGATGTTCCTATTGAAACTCAAATAGAGCGAACCTGCCAACGCGACAACAACTCAAAAGAACAAGTTGAGTCAATCATCAAGGCCCAGTCATCGCGTGAGTTTAAACAACAAAAAGCGGATGACATTATTCTCAATACAGGTACTATTGAGGCCTTACAGAAAGAAGTGAGTACTCTGCATCAACGCTATTTGGAATTGTCACAAAATGAGCAAAAAAATCATCACCGTTAATTGCCCTACCTGCCAAGATCAAGTTGAATGGTCTGAAAAAAACGAACACCGCCCGTTCTGCTCTGACCGCTGTCGTTTGATTGACCTTGGCGCATGGGCCGCTGAAGATTACAAGATCGCAGGTAAGCCAGCTTCAGAGTGGGATATGGCAGAAGTCACCATGGGCAATGAACCCAACACCCTCCAGTAGTGCCTTATAAAGACCTTCTAACAGCAATTCAATAAGTAATAGGAACCACTCATGTCTAGCTGCCTTTTCTGTCGCATTACCCAAAAGAAAGAAACATCATCGATCGTCTATGAAGACGAGCTATGTATGGCAATCATGGATATATTCCCTCTGGGTGAAGGGCACGTATTGGTACTGCCGAAGCAACATGGTGTGCTAATCAATGAGCTTGAACCGCCCATTCAAGAGCACCTGTTTTCTGTCGGAACCCGAATTGTAGAAGCGCAACGAAAAGCTGGCTTTGGTATTAAAGGAACTAATTTTCTGCTGAATGATGGAAAAGCTGCAAACCAAACAGTCCCTCACATACATCTACACCTTATCCCAAGAAAAAGGGGTGACTTTGTAACGGCAATTCCGAAGTTAGCCCTACATGTAACAGGGTTATTTGGTTTGAGTACCAAAAGGGCCAAGCTAGACCTCCAGGCCAAGGCGATTAGGCAACACCTATAACCCCGCCCATACTACCGAACTGACTATGCTTCCATCACTCACACTCATCATACTGTTTCAGCTTGCTGGAACCTTCGTACAGCAGCACTTCAATTCCCCTATCCCCGGCGCAGTGATAGGCATGATCTTGTTCTTTCTTTATCTATGCCTAGCGGGTGGTTCTAATGAAAAATTACAGGAGACAGGAAGTCGACTACTTAAACACCTCCCTCTTCTCTTCATTCCCGCCGGGGTCGGCATTCTTGTATATACCGAAGAACTGAGAACGCAGGGCATTGCCATTGTTGCATCGCTGACACTTGGATCTCTGATAGCATTTGTCATAACACTGCTAATCTTCAAAAAACTAACCGCCATCCAAAATACGACCCGCGCGCACAATGACTGAGTTAATACCTACAGCCTACTCAGAACTACTGACTAGCCCGGTATTCTGTATTCCGCTCACCCTTGCTGCCTATTTGATCGGTGTTAAAGTTTATTCGTTGAGTGGTAAAAACACATTTCTACAACCCGTGGTGAGTGGCATTATTTTGGTAATGCTGGCCATTTCCATTCTTGATATCCCATATGAACGCTATTTTAAAGGCGCAGAGATAATTCACTTTTTACTGAGCACAGCGACTGTTGCGCTGGCCATCCCCCTATATCAAAATCTTCACTATATTCGTGCTACCTTCCGGCCATTACTTTTGACACTTCTAATGAGTGGCATCATTGCCTGTTTTTCAGCCGTTGCTATTGCCTGGTTACTAGGCGCATCAGCAGAAATTATGCTATCGCTTGCACCAAAATCTATCACCACACCATTCGCTATGGGGGTCGCAGAGAGTATTGGAGGTTACCCACCTCTTACTGCGGGTTTTGTCATCTTTACAGGCATTGTTATAGCCGTCTGTGCAACACCTATATTTAAGTGGTTAAAAATCGACGACCCCATCATACAAGGTGCCTCTATGGGCATGATTGGCCATGGCATTGCAACAGCAAGAGCGTTAGAGCTAAGCAGCAAAACAGGTGCATTTTCAGCCCTCTCGATGGGGCTAATGGGCGTCTACACCTCCATTTTTTTACCCTATATTGTTAGGCTGCTAAAATGACAAATGATCAATTTTCCATCGATACGATAGGTATTATCTCTTCACCCTTCAAGGAAAAATTTGGTATTCCACGTCAACCGGCGCTTGCCAGACACATTACTAGCGAGATAATAATTACCCCGCCCTACAGTCGCATTGAAGCCTTTCACGAGATAGATCAGTTTTCTCACATATGGCTCACATTTATCTTTCACCAAAACCAGCGAAATCAATGGAAACCCTGTATCCGCCCCCCAAGACTAGGTGGCAATAAAAAACTTGGTGTATTTGCCAGCCGCTCGTCATTCAGACCCAATAGCTTAGGTCTTTCAGCGGTCGAGCTAATCGGCGTAAAGCTGAATAACAGCGAAATACGGATAACGATCAAAGGAGCAGACTTGGTCGATGGAACTCCCATTGTCGATATTAAGCCATACATTCCATACAGCGACTCAATCCCCAACGCTGTGGCCGGCTACGCAACGGAAACACCCGGCAAACCATTGAATGTAACATTCTCCGATTTAGCTCTTATCCAGCTTAACGAGATGAGTTCAGAAAAATATCCAGACATACGACTCATTATTGATGACGTGCTGTCAGCAGACCCTAGGCCTGCCTATAAAAAACATGAAGACACCAGGGTTTACGGCATCAAGCTGTTCGATGTTGATATCAAGTGGAAGGTTCATGAAGAACGTGTTGAGGTTTTGTCAATTGATCAGGCATAAAGCCCAATTTACCGCGAACGATTGAAGGCTAGTTAATAGTCTTACTGCTTGATGAGTCAAATGACGGAAAGTCTCTAGCGAACTTGTCGATCCACTCCTGGGCAGCTTCCTCTATGGTCAGATCACGGCCATCACTTTCCTTCACTTTTATTCGGTAATGCTCTATGTGGCAAATCTGCTCAACCATTCTGGCGGCATAGGCATCTTGCTCATCAATAAATTGGACGCCTATTTCATACGCCCGCGTGGTTTTTTTGCACCATACAACTTCCCCATGAGTCTCGAACGGAGGCTCTACCAGCGGGATCCTAATTTTTATCAGTGTTTTGATCTCAAGTGCTGTATCGCTTTTTAAACTCAACCCCCCAACACTCACATCTTTTATACGAGAATGCTCTTCACACAACCGGCCAGCAGGTGACAACTCAATTGGAACATCAGTAGGGTGACGAATGTACGAGCGCATATTATTTTTTGTCCATGACATGCTTTCCCAAAGTATAGACCAATAAAAATACAACAGACTAATTACATATTTTTGGGTAAACTGCCGCCATACTTTTACGGCAAGTATTACTTTTTGCCTTTAATAGAGATCTTTGCACGACTACTGCGCTTACAAATACAGCGTTAAAAAATGACTCAAAATGCTCATTTATTACATATAAACTGCGCTTTTTCGTCATTTTTTGCCTTGTCTTTGCTTCGCACATAACGTCGTGCAAAGATCTCTAATAGTTACTATTTTGTATTTAAGATCATCTATGAATTGTCGACTTGGATGCGGCGCTTGCTGTATCGCACCATCAATTTCAACTCCCATTCCGGGTATGCCAGACGGCAAACCAGCAGGTGTAAGATGTATACAGCTAGACAACATGAATTTGTGCAGACTATTTGAAAGCCCTGACAGGCCTAAGGTGTGTGGTGGTTTTAAGGCAGAGAAAGCCATATGCGGAGATACAAATGCTGAGGCCCTTATAAATATACAAGCGTTAGAACAAGCGACAAATTAATTAAGCATCGACATAAAGTTCAACAACTGATTTTAACTGCTCAGCTTTCACCGGTTTGGTGATAAACTCATCCATCCCTGCACTTTCACAGCGCTCCCGTTCCCCATCCATCGCATTTGCTGTTAAAGCAATAATAGGCGTTCGGCTTAACCCAGACTCTTCTTCCTGGCGCCTAATTTCCCGGGTAGCTTCATAGCCATCCATCACTGGCATCATACAATCCATAAAGACCATATGATAACTTTCTTCTAGCCAGCGTTTGATGGCAACTCTTCCGTTGTCCGCTACATCGACTTTGCAACCCGCTTTTTCAAGCATTCGAGCGGCTAACTTCTGGTTGACGATATTGTCCTCAACCAACAAAACGCTTACCTCTCCCTTATTGGGATTATCTTCCAATCTGGGTGAATCTTGCCCCTGAATAGTAAAGCGAGTAACCAATCGGTCTATGTTGTTATCCTTGTCACTAAACACTTGCTGAATTGTGGCACGCAAGAACTGATCTCGCAGCTGCTTACTAAGAAAGCCGTCAACGCCTGCGGAACCAAAGCGACTCGCATCACCTCGCTGAGGATTAGAAGAGAGAACAACAAGGCTAATATCCTGCCAATGAGGCGCGGAGCGAACAATTTCACAAAAATCCATACCATCCATATCTGGCATGAAATCATCCATCAAAATCATATCAAACGGCTGACCTGTATCCGCAGCCAGCTCCAATAAAAGCAACGCCTCACCCGCAGTATTGGCAGACTCAAACTGAACACCCCATTGATTAAGAGATTCCAAGGTGATTTTTCGGCTAAGTTCGTAGGAGTCCAGCACCAGTATTCTCACGCCCTCCAGCGCTTTCATATCTTCTTGAACATTGGTCAAAGGCTCCCTCACCTTTGGCAGAGAGAGCGTCACCCAAAAGGTCGCACCTTTATTCTCCTCGCTTTCGAGCCCAATCTGCCCTCCCATGAGCTCAACCAATTGCTTACATATTGCCAAGCCCAGTCCAGAACCACCGTACCGCCTGGTTGTCGACGCATCTGCCTGCTTAAATTCTTCAAAAATAGTCCTTTGATGGTCTTCACTAATACCAATCCCCGTATCTTCAACGGCCATGCGAAGCTCAACATCATCATGGGACTGTTTAATATACTCGATACTTATTAAAACGTGTCCCCGGCTGGTAAATTTGATCGCATTCGATGTCAGATTAATCAGAATCTGTCTTAAGCGAACAGGGTCACCCTCCAGCATCATCGGTAACTCAGGATCTATTCTGGTTTCAAGCGCGATCCCCTTAGCTTCCGCTTTTTTGCCTAACAACCCGATAACATCAACAACGGTACTTCGAAGGCTAAACGCTATAGGCTCTATGGCCAGTTTGCCAGACTCTATTTTCGAAATATCCAGAATATCATTCACAATTCCCAGCAATGATTCAGCCGAGCCCTGTATAGTTTGCACATACTCACGCTGTTCATTGTCAAGCGTTGTATCTAGCAATAGCGAAGAGAAACCTAATACGCCATTCATAGGCGTCCGAAGCTCATGACTCATGTTGGCTAAAAACAAGCTCTTTGTTTTACTCGCTTTGATCGCCTGATCGCGCTCACTAATTGACTGACTTTCAGACTTCTTTAAACGGGATGTTTCGCGAAACAAACGAAGTCGCATTTGGTTAAGTCCATGAACAACATCACTTAACTCGTCCCCTTTTTTTGACGCTTTTCGCTTTAGTTTCAGAGGGGCAGACAAGTTCTCCATATCCAGGTTTCTGGCATAGTTAGACATTGCCTCAAGGTGGCGGGTTACGAGAACACGGACAATTAGCAGTATAAAAAGAGATACCACAAACGTTTTAATACTTTGGCTGACCAAAATAACAAGCGCCTTCCCCCAAAGATGCTCATACACAGGCTGAAGACTGGAAACGATGGTCAACTCTCCCAGCCAGTGAGCCTCTACATCGTCATGGGGGCGCTTATACACCAGAGGATAAGCTCTCGAAATCCGCCGCTTGTCTGTAGGCATCTCACCTATTGAGATAACCTCGCCATAGCCCGTTGATACGGAGACAAAATAAATGTTTTGCAGCTTACTAATGCCATTCAGGTGCAAACGCAACTCTTCCTGATCAACATGCCACAAGCTATTACTCAAACTATCTGAGAATGTATCAGACACCTGATCCAGGCTACGCTCAATGGACTCGACTTCACTCCGGAAATCAAAATAGAGTTGCACTCCAGTCGAGAATATAGCAATAAAGGTACTGAATAGAAGAATATAGGCAAGCACTCGGGTCGCTAACGGCCTTAACTTGAAATACTGCAAGAGATCCTTTAATAACAACAGCTTGCCCTAACCATATTAATATAGACATTAAAAGTACGCCTATTCTAACAGACTTGACAAGCTTTCCCATAAAACCGGTTAACAAACCAACTGTTCAGCCATCATTAACACCGAGTTTTCTCAAAAACCACATTGCGGGACACCAATTTGTAAACGCCGATTGGATTAAGTTTAAGCTTGTAAACAACGTCAGCAAGAGCCACTCTTGGGCAACATAGTAGCCCAGCATTAAACTGATTAGTACAACGCTACCCGCCAGCAACCTCAACGCTTGATTAATCGTCATAACTGTCTCTCCTATAGAACAACAAATAATTACTATATTCCCATATAGATATATTATCAATAGAAAATTTTATGTTATATTCAGCAGCGTTGATGGAAGCTATATAGTTAATAGAAAAAGTAAACTTGATAACAACTAAACTTAATAACAACTAAAGAGCGAGAAGCCGTGAAGGAATCTGACCAAAACCAAAAGCAACTTAGCAGTGAAGCGCTAGAGCAAATTGCTCTCAGGTTCAAATTACTTAGCGACCCAATGAGGCTTAAAATTCTCCATGCACTGCAAGATGGAGAAAGGTCAGTAAACCAGTTAGTCGAAATTACGGGGAGCTCTCAACCCAACATTTCAAAACACCTGAATATCCTTCGTACAACAGGTATGGTTAAACGCCGCCAGGAGAGTAATCAGGCATTCTTCTCCATATCAGCCCCGTTTATCTTTGATCTGTGTGAAATTGTATGCAATGGAATAGCGGAAGAGCTGGAACACCTTAAAAGTAACTTTACTTAGCAAAATTGCCAAGATGACTGACCAAGAGCGCTTCCCCCGTATAAATATTCAGACACAGGCGTTAGTTGCCTTATCCCTCTTCATGGCAATAGCACTCCCCTGCCAAGCACAATATAAGCCGAGTGCAGCATTCAACACCGTCAACCTGAACCCGATGATACAGATATTTGGGCTTCCGACACTGGCAAACCGGACACTGGATATCAAAGGAACCTATAGAGTCGAGCTTGAGCAACAGGTAGCCAACTACCACAGTCAGTCAGCAATTAATTCAGAGTCAATAACATTAGATGGCGAAACCTGGCGAACAAACATCAGTTTGGCAGCAGCAGTCACTAACAAGACCGAATTATCAGTTTCAATTCCTTATATCAGGCACTCTGCGGGCTATTTGGATGACCTGATCTATGATTGGCATGACCTTTTTGGCATGCCACAAGGAGAGCGAACCGAAGATTCCAATGACAATTTTGATATTCAATACACTGACGCAGGAAAATCGCAAGCACGGCTAGCTTCACCGGCTTCAGGCATTGGAGATATACGATTAAAATACTTGTACAAACTGCCTGCAATTGACCGGGAAATCATACTGCAGAGTGAACTAAAACTTCCGACGGGCAGCTCCGAAAAACTTACAGGAAGCGGCGGTACAGATTTATCGATAGGTTTTATGCTTAATGACCCGGTATCCCTTCAGAACCATGACATTAACCTCTGGGCCGGAAGCAGTGCAACCTACCTAGGTGATGCAGATGGTTCTTTATCTGATAGACAAAAAAACCTTGTGTGGTCTGCAAGAGCAGGCATGGGTTGGTCGCTCAATGAATCAGTTACACTAAAGACGCAACTCGACACTCACTCCGCCGTTTATCAAAGCGAAACTGACGAGCTAGGCAAGGCGGCACTAATGCTAACAGTAGGCGGAGATATACACTTTTCCTCCCTCTACCGGTTAGAGCTTTCAGCAATAGAAGATCTCATTACAGAGAGCTCACCCGACATAGTATTTACTGCAAAATTTACTGCGTTAATTGAGTGAAGAGGTCACACACAACCCGCTTAAACTATTTTTTGACCAGAATGTCTTATGTAACTTTACCTTTTACGCCTAACCTTTTACCCTTTGCGTCAACAGATAATATGGTTTACCAGAAAGGATCCCACATGAATGTTTCTAAACTGTTCCTTGCTGCATCAACAGCACTCCCTTTAATTGCAGGAAGCACCATTGCGCTAGCCAGCGACGTGAGCCTTCGGATTAGTGACGACTCCGTCCACTCTCAAGTAAATGTAACGCCTAATGGCTCAAATATCGACCTAGGTGCCGGCTACATGTATCACGAAGGCAGTCGACATATTGTCAACCTGGATCTTCATGCAAAAGGGCAAACAGCGGTAGGAAACTTACCCACCACTGCGGGTGTTGGCATTCAGGCTACGGGGTTCGATGACGATAGTGTTGACGGAGGAGCGGTTGGAGTTGGCGGATTTGCAAGGCTCAATATTCCGAGCGTGCCTGGCCTATCATTTGAAGGCGCTTTGCACTACGCCCCATCTATATTGTCATTCGGTGATGCTGATGACTTAACACGAGTAAGAGCTCAAGCAAATTATCGGGTCATTCAAAATGCCGATGTATTTGTAGGCTACCATTACTTGAATGCTGATCTTGAAGGCCACAGCGACGTCACATTGGATAAAGGCCTTTTTGCAGGAATGAAACTCATCTTTTAACCGCAGATATATTATACCCACGTGCTTTAAAAAAGATTTGATATCTGTTTTTGAGGCAAGTCACAATCAGCTCCGCAGCCACTTTATAACGATTCCATCTTGGAATATAGTTAGTCTTTCCAGCACGCATGTATAGAAACCTTGATACATGCGTGCTCGTCATTTAGCCAACTAATGGCTGAGTCGTTACCCACAGCCCCAGTACAGAACGGTTTATCATATGCAAAAACTCAGCTATACCCGGTCATATAAAGCCATTTTCCCAGCCCTGACAATGATATTCATACTACTTCTTTCAGGGTGCGGGGGGGGTAATGAAGCGGTTAAAGCGGCCGGAGCCAAAGAGAATGCGTTTGCCAGAAACGCAGCTGAAGAGAATGAACAAATCACTGAAGGAGGCACGTCAGATGCGAACTCATGCTCTAGCTCAACGCCCTCAGGCGTAACCTTCTGCCTGACAGTAGAAGCAACCGAAGCCATGGTCGCCAGCTGGCAAAAGGACCTTTTTAACCTGATCACACCTGGCAGTGCATATGCATTTCGGGGACTAACGACCGTTCCTGCTAAATCAATTGAAATTATTCAAGTCGAAGAAAACCTGAACGAAGTTGCAACCTCTTTGATACCCTCATATAGCGTTAAAGAAAATGCAGCGCTAGGTAACTACTCCATTACATTTGATGAATCGCCCCCTGCACGTATTGATATCATCGCTAAAGTAACACTGGAAAACGATCAAGTGCTCCTGGCTCCTTTCATTGACTCCAGCATAGAAGGAAACTTCGAGCCAATCGTGGTCGTTAATGTAGTGTCTGACTATCTGGTTAAAGCACTTTACAGCAAGTTGAATACACCAGAAGCACTCACTGAAATACTACCCTGTAGTGGTGATGGCAGTGAGTGGGGGAAAAACGTTGGCTGCAAAAGCCAACCTTTTGCCAAGTTTAGCCTTTGGGCCGCCCTGAACAATTTAACACAAGCGTATGAGATAGACATCCCGTCATCCTTTACCATTACACAAGCCTCTGAATTATTGGGCAGTACCGCAGAGTTTAAAGCACACATAGAAACGGTGTTGAACGAGATCATACGCACACCAGAAGCCTTTGTTGGAGGCACTGAGCGTGAATTGGCCCCTGTCAGCGAAAACCCTGAGAATACAATTGAGAATCTGTCTTCAATTGAAAGTTATAACAGCACCCTATTCTCATTAAGCTTCAGCCAAACCACTCCTGCCTCGGCATCTAAGGGAGCCTCCATCAGCACAACGATATCAACATTGTTTGAGGAGAGCGCTGAGACTGTCAGTTACCCGGAGCTCACTCGAAATACCTCTAACCTAAACGTATCATTTACCAACATTAACGAAGACTTCCCTATCCTGAGAACATCACTGAACCTCACTTCAGCGAATGATGCGTCATTAACCCCGGCACTGCGAAACTCGCTTTCTTCCTCCCCGGGAAATACCTTTTTAACCAGCCAAGGGTTCTATATTGCAGGCAAGATTCCATTTCAAACGATTACTGATAAAACGGCAACCTCTGGCATAGGTTGGCAGTCAGACCCGTATATTCAACTCATGTACGCATCCGATGCAGACGGTACTGGCCCGCAGAGCATGTTCTCTTCGTTTGTCAGAAATGGCAGCAGCTATGCAATTACCGCCAATGAAGACTCAAGCTGGGCGCGTAATGATAAGCTAGAGGAGCAGATGATTTTTGCATGGAGCTCACACAATCAAGTTCCCGAGAATGATGGCAAACCCATAGTCAATGAAGGAGAAGGCTTTGTAGATACATCAAAAATTCAGGGGAAAGAGTACGGCGTTGTAAATCTTTCAGTAAAACTAAATAACTCTGGCAACATTCTATCGACAGTAGCAAAGCTCTCGAAATGGAACGCATCATCTCCATCACAGCTTGACCAAACCCAACCGGGGGATATCCCTCCCTCTGGCGAGCTTCACTATCAAACCTATTCATTTACAAGGGATGACTCTCAGACCCTGACAGTCACTCCGGAAAGCAGTGAAGGGTTAGTCGTCAGAAATTATGATGTTGCCACATCCAAAAAATCGTCAAATAGTGGAATAAAAGAGCTTCATTTGGGCCGTCTCACGGTATCTGCGCCAGGCAATGCAGATGAACGCAATCAAGCATCCTCAACTCCCGATGGAAACATGATTACTGTCACTCAAAACGAGACAGCAAACGGTCAAGGTCTGCTGCATGCAATGAAGTTAAGGGCTGTCGCCCCAGTCAACCGGATCGGAGCAGAATACCGATTAGCCGGTAATAGTTTTGGTGCCAACGCAGCAAGCAATGTATTACGAAACTATAACAACTCCATACTTTCACTTACCGGAGCATCATCCGCAACGCTAACATTCAATACGCTTGAGACCACCCACAATGTAAGCACGCAGGTCGTTACACCTATTACGGGGGTTAACATTCCACAGGCCACCGGCAGCTACACAATTGACAACGACGGCGTAGTTCAATTTACCTTCCCGAACGTACAGGGCGAGCCTCTTAAACTCAAAGGTTTTATGTCACAAGCCTTTGATGAATCAGGAACAGAAACTAATGAAGCCGGGAATCTCATGACCTTATTAATGGTTCACGGCTATGATGATGCAAGCAACACTAAAGCAACACTAGGGTTGGTATATGCGCTAAAAGAACAGAGTTTAAGCATAGAGATAGAGTAAAGATCCATTTCAGCCTTGGTTTCGAAGACAGAAATCAAGGCTTAGTCCTTAGCCTACTTACCGCGATGATGCATTTGCCTCTTCTTTTAACTGATTTACAAGGAATGGCAATACATGAAAAATACCAAAAACAAGCACCATCAACTTGTCGAATTTTGGTTCAATTAACTTATCACCAAATCGTTTGGTAAACAGCGCTACCTCGATAAAATGAACGATTAGAACAGCCGCCCCCGCCCAACCTAGCATTGCAGACGCCGTTTCTGAGAACACCTCAAACAAACTCGCAATCACGGCTACCCAGAATATCAGAGTAATAATTTTTCCCAACGCGATAATAGCTTTCATGTTAAATTAATAACCCTATAAATTTCAGTTAAAACTATGATTTAAACTACACTAGCTAGTTAGCTGATTAATATGCATTCTAAACTATAAGGTTTTCAAAAAATATGCTGACAAGCAATCAACGCATCCTCTGTTTTTCCTTATCAATAACGCTTATTTTATCTTTTTTCCTTGGCGCGTATACCGCCACTCTACATAGCCAATCTCGGTCAATCGATACTGTTGCGGGAATACTCCCAAATAAACCAAAAACACTCCCTAGTGAGCCACTTCCTAAGTTTACTCAGATTTTTAATACCCAAGAAAAAAAACAACTTTTTTTCAGCTACTTAACACCGATTATTGAAGCAGTAAATCACAACGTTATTATTGAGCGGAAAACAATCCATTCACTACAACAGAAGTCAGCCTTAACAGCGCAAGACAAAAAATACCTGGCGAACGTCGCAAAAAAATATCGCGTAACAAGCAAGTTAAGTGACCGAAATAAGTTTTTCAGGCAACTACTCACTAAAGTCGACCGCATTCCGCTTTCTCTTGTATTAGCTCAAGCTGCAAATGAATCTGCCTGGGGTACATCCCGATTTGCAGTCAAGGGGAACAACCTCTTCGGTCAATGGTGTTTCTCGAGAGGGTGCGGTTTAGTACCCGAGCGCAGGAGTAAAGATGCCACCCATGAGGTAGCTAAATTTGACACTGTCTCCAAGTCTGTCGAAAGCTACATTCTTAACTTAAACAGACATGCAGAGTATGCAGAACTGCGAGAAATTCGACGCCAATTGAGGCAGAAGAACACGCCAGTCAATGGCATCCAATTAGCGAACGGCCTCGCGGGCTACTCCGAGAGAGGGCAGGATTACGTAGATGAAATCAAGTCAATGATACGCTTTAATAACTTGTCATCACTCGACCAAAAAAGCTAGCATGATCAAATGTAGCTTCTGAGATTGAGGGTAAGCTTATGATTCATACGAGCAGAAAAAGCGGGAAAAAGACAAATAGCGATAAGGCAAAGCCAGCTGTAATGGACAATACCCATTCAGATAAAGTAACTGAGGCGTCTTTTTGGGAAAAAGTTAAATCCAGTGCATCAGCAGCAGGCCATGAGGCTATATATAACGCACTGATCCTTTACTACACGGCCCGTGCGAAAGACACGCCGATATGGTGTAAAACCGTAATTGCCGGAGCGCTAGGCTACTTTATTAGTTTAATTGACACGATCCCTGACCTAACCCCCGTTTTGGGATATACCGATGATGTAGCCGTCATGATTGCCGCTATAGGTGCGCTGGCAGCCCACATCACCCCAGAAATAAAGCAAAAAGCCAAGCAGCGCTCAGACAAGCTCTTCCAAAAATAGCACTAACAGCGCTAAATAAGGCGTTGCATTCTGGACATCTCACCTGATCCCTACAATAGGCCGTATTGCCTTGCTTTTACAATCGCTTGAGTTCGGCTCTTGACCCCCAACTTATTGTTAATTTTTCTGGCATGAGTTTTAACCGTATGAAGGGATATAAACAGCTTATCTGCAATATCCTGATTAGAAAAGCCTTGAGCAATGAGTTCCAGCACGCCCTTTTCACGTTCGCTAATAGGATCCTCAAGTATTTCCTCAGAGTTGCTTTGACCTGGCAGTGGAGTCACACCACATAAGTTCCCCAAAGCGCAAACAAAAGACTCTCCGTCCGAACTGGATACAGATAGAATTTCAGATAATATAGGCTTTATATCTGCCGCCAGATCCCAAAATGGGCTAGACCAATTTTCTATTTCAGCCTTTTTTATTGCCGTTCGCATAGCCATTAGCGCTCGGTCAGGCTTATGTCCTTTACTATATAAAATCGACTGATAAATCAAAATATAAATAGAGGTAACACTATTGGGTGCCCGGTTTTTTTCTATGCGCTGAAGTGAGGTTAACTGTTCAAGAGCTCTCACCGTCTCACCTGTTTTGATTAGCAGTCGAATTTCCAGCAAATCACGAGAACCAGGCAGAAGTGGAAACATATCTGCAACCAAACCCGCTTGATGATATTCGTTGAGTTCAGCCAGAGCAACCGAAGCGCGATCAAAGTTACCCTGCTCTATCCATAACATAGCCTTTGCAACGTTTAACGCACAGGTATAACTCACATCATCAATTTGCCAAACGCGGATAAACCGCTCAGCACGGCCAATCATGCCAAATGCTAAATCAATATCCCCAGCCCCTTTGTGTAAAACTGCTTTCACTATATAAGAGTAAAATGCGCCAATATCATTGCTTCTTTCTGCTTCTCGAGCGGCTACATTTACAATCCGCTCAGCCTCAAGGAGTTTACCTTGGTGCATTTTAACAAGCGCCCAATATACCTTTAGCCTTCCTTCAGCAATATTGTGCAGATCATTAATAGACACACCGTTTAATTCAAGGCCCTGCTTAACCAGGGTTGACACTCGATTAAGATAACCTCTGGCTAACTCAATTCTTGCAGAGTCATACATGCCCAGCATTTCAAGCTTGACATCATTATGCTCACGAGCCACAACAACGGCCTTGCGGTTGGCTTTTTTGGCATCATCAAACCGCCCCATCAAACTATGGCTATTCGAAATAATCAGCTGGCAAATCACTTTTACAGCCACTCTATCATCACTTAACCGTGCCAGGGCCTCTCGGGCCAGGTTAAACGACCGCTCAACATCACCACGGGCTTTAGCAATATAGGCGTTTACGGCTAGCAGTTCCGCTCCCATATCCGGGTTTTGCACTGCAAAATCATCCGGCAAGAGCTCAATATAATTGAGGGCTTCATCAATTCTGGAGCAAGCCATCAGTGTCCAAAGGTAAACGATAGTTCTTCGGTTGGTTACGTCATGACCACTTTCCAGAACCTTTTTACGAATACCGAGAAGTGTCGCCATGTTTTGATCCAGCAGCGAGGCATTCGACAACTTAACTAACAGGGACATAACACGGTTACTATTTTCTGATTTGATTGCATACTCAATGGCATCAGACACCATGCCGCGAGACTCAAACCAGATCGAAATATCTTCATAAATGGCACAACGATCAGCCTTCAGTTTCTCGACATCAAACAAAACCCCTTTAAGAAGAGGATGAGGTCGGTACCAAACGCCCTTATCATTGAGCTGCTCAATAAACCCCAGTTTCTGGGCCATATTTCTAAGCCACTCCCCCCCTGCCGAGGGGCCCAATAAATGAGAGCACAAATCAGAACACCAGTAGTCAACAACGCTTAGTCGGCAAAGACCGTTTAATTCATGCCCCGTCAGACTGGAGAGAACGTCATTGAAGAAATACTCTTTTACATACTCCACAGAGTCAGGCAATACGACCTCTGACGCCAAATCTTTATTTTGCAAATCGATAGATAATAAGTGGAGACCTGCACCCCAGCCTTCACAACGTTGAGACAGCTCCTGAATGACTTCTGTCTCTACCGACTCAGGCAGCAGAGCATTTAAGAGTCGTATGGCTTCTGATTCTGTAAGTTGAAGTTCTTTCACTCCAATTTCAGTAATATTCCGCTCTAAGCGAAACTTGGTGATAGCTAAACCAGTCGGCTGGCTTGAAATAACAACAATAGACAAGTTTGCAGGGGCATGAGCCAGCAACGCATCAACAAACCCCTTAACTTGTCCACCTTGAATATGTTGAAAATTGTCAAAAATAATTTTTACCGGAGCGTCAGACAGCTCAATTTTCTCTACTAATTGAACAACAACTTTTTCAGAAGCGGCTTCACTCCAACGCCCCCCATATGCATCCAATTGCAAATACAACCCTTCTTTAACTACTTCGGATAAAACATCAGAAAGACTTTCTAACAGGTAGCTACATAGCCTTACAATATCATTATCACGAACATCAAGGGTCAACCACGCTATTTGAGGGAGGTTGGCTTTGTCTTTTTGAATCCAATGACTAAGGAGAGATGTTTTACCATAACCTGCTGGCGCACATAAAATGCTCAATCGCGAGTTTCTGATACCCTCTAGATATCCATCCAGCCTGTCGAGGTGCGTATAATGCGGACTTAAAGCAGGTGCAATAATTTTTTTACGCAGGAAAGACCGCCCGATCACAGACGGGGAATTGCCACCTTTAATGATTTGATCTATCGATTTCGAAGTGTATCCGCTAGCTTCATCATTCGCAGCAGATGTTTTACCGAAACTTGCTTTCACCCAAACCCCATTGATGAGTAATCTGAACCGGCGTTAGACCGGAAGGGAGTCTAATTTAATACAAATAGAGGACGAAAAGCAAAAAAAGAGGGTGGATATTCTCCACCCTCTGTAATGGTACAAATAGATTATTTTAGCTAGCTATGACTATCGCTTACCCGCTCGCCTTAACGCTGCAGGCGTATAGTCCTTTGATGACCTCTTTAAGTTAAATACATAACTCTTGTCTTGTTCGTTATTCAGGCCATTGACCAAATAGCGGCCTGACAATAAGTCATACAGAGTCTCTACCGTATACCAGGGCACCAGCTCACCATAGAAGCTCATATTATGTGCTTCCGCGACTCGCCACAATTCGCCGCGACCATCATAATGATCTATAACCGTCGCCTGCCATGTATCCTCATCAATATAGAACGTACGTTTTGCGTATATGTGTCTCTGCCCTTCTTTCAATGTTGCTTCGACCACCCATACACGGTGTAACTCATAACGCGTTAGATCCTGATTGATATGCCCTGGCTTAATTATTTGATCATATTTCAGATCAGTCGAATCAAGCTTATAGGAGTTGTAAGGAATATAAGCCTCTTTTTTGCCCACCAAATTCCAGTTATAACGATCCGGGGAACCATTATACATATCAAAATTATCAGAAGTACGAAGACCATCTGACGCGGTTCCCGGTCCATCATAGGCAACCTGAGGTGCGCGTCTAACCCGGCGTTGACCGGCGTTATATACCCAGGCACGACGTGGCTCTTTTACTTGGTCAATCGTTTCATGGGCTAGCAACACGTTACCTGCTAAACGGGTTGGTGCCTGAATAACCTGCTTAAAGTAGAAAAGCACGTTAGGGTCTGTATTTGGGTCGTAGTCTTGTAACGAAGTACGCCAGGTAATCTCGTCCAAAAACTGGACAATACTGTAGTTACCGTTTGCCAGCGGCGTTGCCTGACCGATAGTACGACGAACCGACCCGCCACGATACCGGGTTATGTGGTTCCATATCACCTCAAGCCCGTTCTGAGGAATTGGAAAGGGTACTGACACCTGAAATGGCGTTAAGCCATTCCCTCCCTCTACCATCTCGACCGTCGTGGCGTTTGCTTTTGCTCCATCATAAATCGCCTGAGGATAAGCGGCTGTTCTGCGCGTTTTGTAAACAGGAAGAACATAGTCGGGATATTTTGTCATCATGGCAATCTGCCCGGGAGACATATTATCCTTGTACTTATCCATATTATCCTTAGTGATGGTAAACAAGGGTTGATCATCAGGGAATGGATTCGGAAGACGGTCACCGGACACATAACCCGCTGGCACGTTTGTATATCCGCCAGTCCATTCAGGGATAGTGCCGTCCGCATTACCCGCTTTCTCAGCACCAATAGGGGTTAGTTCAGCCCCTAGTTTAGCCGCTTCAGACTCTGATACCTTCGCTGACACCGCAGATGCCAGCAAAGATAGCGTAATAACCCCACCTGCTAAAATTCTTTTTCTTAGTTTCATTTATAAACCTCTTTAAACCGAAACAGTTACCTTGTTTATTAGAATGAGTAGGCAACACTTAGCGCGATGTTGTCCCGGTCGTTTAATAAGTTATAAGGCTTGCCACCAAAGTAGTTTGTGTAACTGATATTGGCTGAGTACTGATTCAGATAAACCGCCTTAAGAGATAGCCCAACAGATTTGCGGCCTTGAATAAAGTTGCCACCTGGCTCAGGCGCATAACCGCTCACGTCATGAGACCACGATAACGTTGGTGTCAGGTTTACGCCGGCAAATACATCATTGTAATCAAGGGATGTACGTAATCTATAACCCCATGAAAATGAAGTAGTATAACCACTGTTATTACAATTGAGCCGGTTTAAGTTTTGAACCCCGCCAGACTCACAACTGCCTAATGCAGCCCAAGGCGTCCCGGACAAATCAAATGCACCAATACCGTAGGTACCCGCTCTTCCATAGCGTGCATCTTTAGAGCCTTTTAGGCCGTGAACATAGGTTCCCCCCACTTCACCGACAAACGTCAATCGGCTAGCGCCAGCAACCTGGTCAAAGAATTTAATTACGGTCATCTGCGCCTGTGAAACCCCATACAGGTCATACCCGGGTAAGGTTTCTCCCCATAGCTTACTTACATCGCCACCTGCTTCCGCAAACTCTCTTTGATACAGCAAACTGCTTGGTGAACCAAGGCCACCGTGAATCAATTCAAATGAGTTCCATTGCAATGGGAGATCTTTTTTATAACTTATTTCACCTCCAATTGAATAGCCACTCTCTGTACTGGTATTAAAACTAACACCATACATCTGAATCCCTTCAGGATAATCCATAAAGTACTCTGGGAATGGATCCGTGCCACCACCACCAAGACCGCTACTTGGATCGTTAGCAACAACCCCCGTAATCAGAGGTACTCGGCTATGGTACTGTACAAAGTAAAAACCAAACTCAGTATCATTCAACTCTGGCACATACCAGCGCACTGCCAATCCAAACTGATCGGTGTCGTCTGCTTCATTATCAGCTAAACGGTCAGCATATAACCCCTGATCATACGCTACGCCATCAGGTAACTGGCCTGCAAGTAATACAGGGCCACAACCATCTGACGCAAAGTCTGCCGTCGAAAAAAACGTCCCGCAGTCTTCAATTTCTGTTTTTTCCCACTCCAGCTGCACAAACCCTTCAACCGTTACATTCTCAGTCACGCCAAGAGAGGAATAAAACATGTTTACCGGTAATAAGGCTTCTTTAACCTCGGCACCCGGCGCTCTTATTGCTCCTACATCAACAGGGTTAATGATATTGATACCATTAAAAATAAATGTGCTCTCACCCCAGCTGATCACCTGCCGGCCTAAACGCATGTTGAGAGGCATTTCGCCCAACTCAAAATCCCCCCAAACATAGGCATCCAGTAGCTCACCACCAGAGGCATTTTTATCCCCCTCAGCGGTTAAGGAGCGCCGTTGACCTGCCCCGTCCAATGCCATCTCTTCGTCTTTAAGCTGGAAGTCATACCAGTAGCGGCCACGTACAAAGCCGCCGTAGTTTTCATAGCTCAACAATAATTCACTGGTTCCCTTAACACGCTTCGAGTACGTATCGCCTTTATCAAAGTTCCAATTCCCGTCATCATAATTGTTGGTTGATGCACCGGTGGTTGTTCCAATAAAAGGGTTTGACCCTAATGGCGCCAGGTTACCCTGGGATAACTGCCTGCTATCACGATCCTGAACCCGCCAGCTCACACCTGCAGATAGCGTAGTATCGAAACTCGCCTCTACATCCCCCATATAAAATTGAAATGCACTAGCTGGAGTCGACACAGAAGCCGCCACAGCTACCGCTAATGGCAGCCTGGCCAGTTTGTGCCATCGTTGTGTGTTTTTTGTCATCGAACGCTACTCCGTCAATATTTTTATTTGATACGCTGCAATACTTGTTTTAGTAATCTAACTTTTATATCAGTTGTCGCACTATAGCTAAGCAAAATACAGATTTTTATCAGTCAAAAGTATGATTTAGGTATGATTACCTATTTAACAAACTCAAAATCAGTGTTTGGAACCTAAGGCAACTATAGACGCTAATTTAAGATTCAACCAATTTTAAATCTGATTTTTTTCAGCCTGTTAGCTGGGAAACCTAAGAATTATGTTGCGTTTATGCATTATGCATTTCAGCTATTGCATCAAAAAAGGTAAAATACACTTTTTTAGAATGACTCGATAACAGTTCAATATATAGACAGGACGAGGCCTTGATATGTCGGTAGAAAACGTTGTAATTGTAAGTGGTGCCAGAACGCCAATGGGAGGGTTTCAGGGAAGCCTAAGCAGTATTAGCGCGACAGAGCTAGGTTCAACCGCTATTAGAGAAGCTGTTCTTAGAGCAGGTATTAAACCTGAAGATGTTCAAGAAGTCATAATGGGTAACGTATTGCCTGCAGGCCTGAAACAAGGCCCTGCCCGCCAGGCTTCAAGACAAGCCGGGCTGCCCGACGCGACGGGCTGCACCACCATCAACAAGCTTTGCGGGTCAGGCATGAAAGCTGCGATGCTTGCACACGACCTTATAAAAGCAGGGAGCAACAACGTCATGGTCGCAGGCGGAATGGAAAGTATGTCTAACGCGCCCTACATACTCCTTAACGCTAGAAAAGGATACCGTATGGGGCACGGCGATCAAGCGATGGATCACATGTTTCTGGACGGGCTGGAAGATGCCGAAACGGGTCGACTCATGGGCTCATTTGCCCAAGATGTAGCCAGCCAGAAGGGATATACCCGCGAAGAAATGGATGACTATGCTATCAACTCTCTGAAACGTGCTCAAAAGGCAATTGAAGATGGCTCGTTAGAGCAAGAGATCATCCCAATCACCGTTAAAAGCCGCAAAGGTGAAACCGTAGTTAAGGATGATGAACAACCGCATAACGCTAATATTGAGAAGATTCCGTCACTCCGTCCTGCTTTCGCAAAAGACGGCACGATTACTGCCGCAAACGCCTCTTCTATTTCTGATGGCGCCTCTGCACTGGTGCTAATGAGCGAGTCTGAAGCTAACGCCAAGGGGCTAAAACCCCTAGCGCGCATTGTTGCTCATAGCACGCAATCCCAACACCCGTCAGAGTTTACTATCGCCCCCGTTGGTGCAATCGAAAAAGTTCTGGAAAAAGCAAACTGGAGCAAAGACGACGTTGACCTGTTTGAAATCAACGAAGCATTCGCAATGGTCGCAATGATGCCTATCAAAGAGCTTGGACTAGACCCGCAAAAGGTTAATGTGCACGGCGGAGCATGCGCACAAGGGCACCCGGTAGGATCAACAGGTTCCCGTCTTCTCGTTACACTGATGTACGCACTTAAGCAGTACGGTAAAAAACGCGGCGTTGCAGCATTGTGTATTGGCGGTGGCGAGGCGACAGCTATGGCGATTGAATTGATCTAACCATTATAGAGCCTTTCCTTGATTCCGCTTCGCTTCATCACGGCTACCGTCTTAGTTAGCACTGGCAGCCTTAGTGCAGCAAAGCGGAATCAGGGTTTATCCAAGTCAGCAAGCAGTGCCTCTTAACTGACACATGTGGAATTAAATTATAGGGTGCGCTTGCGCACCGGTTGCCGCAACGATTACGAAATATCCCAGATATACAATGGTGCGCAAGCGCATATATGGACCCGCTGTTTATTGCAACCAGATTCGGTGAGTGATCTTCTAGGTATTGACTGCTCGCATATATCCGGCCTACAGGTGAAGAACGTTTATTTTCTTCGGCCGCAATGGAATTCCGCTCTTCCAGTGTACTCATCACCCTATCGGCTTCTAAGAGCCCGTGCGCTTCTCAGGTGACACAGAAGACGGTCTTATCTGTCTTACCATTCGATGAATCTGTTTTGCAATTTAGTGGCAAGATAACCTGCCGTTTACTCTTCTTACTCCTTGCCTCTTAACCGTGTATTGACATGCAGCTATGCTGCTTGTTTAACCTCGTACTGTGTTTCGTTTGATAAAAGAGCCCAAATACGTCGAGCCGTTTTGTTAGCTTGTCCTACTGCGGCTTTATTGTAACCACGTCGAGCATGCAAGTTCATTAACCAAAGACTATCTTTATCTTTCTTCTCTGAGGCTGCTTTCAGTACAGACCTCGCGCCATGAATTAGAAGGGTTCGAAGGTAACTGTCTCCCCGTTTACTAATTCCAAGCAGAAGCTCTCTTCCTCCAGTTGAATGCTGTCTAGGCACTAAGCCTAGGTAGGCCGCCAACTCCCTGCCATTATTGAAATTGCTGACATCGCCTAAATATCCTACTAATGCCGTTGCTGTAATGACACTAACCCCCGGCAAGCTTGCTAACCGCTGACAGTCCTTACTGGTGTTGAAATAGGTTTTCAATGCTACATCTATTTCTTTTACCAACCCGTCAATATGAAGCAACTCCTCATATAAACTATTGAAATGTGGCCGTACAAATTCACTTAGCCTTTTTTCATCAGCATCAGTCAGAATATCAATAAGATGCTTCCGAACATTGCTGATACCTATCGGTATAACAATCCCATATTCACTTAAGAGACCTCTCGTCTGGTTTGCGAGTGCTGTCCGCTGCTTGATCCTCTGTGTTCGCACCCTGTGTAGCATTAATATATCTTGCTGTGCGCTGCTTTTTACCGCCACAAACCTCATATTGGGTCGTGTTACCGCTTCGCATATCCCTTCTGCGTCATTAGCGTCATTTTTATTTCCTTTAATATAGGGCTTAACAAACTGTGGACTCATTAATCGGGCGGTATAACCCAACCTTGTTAGCTCACGCGCCCAGTAATGAGAGCCGCCACACGCTTCCATGCCTATCAACCCTGGCTCTCGCTTGGCGAAAAAAGCTAACACCTCTTTCCTGCGAAGCTTTTTCTTGATCTCAATCTCACCCTTGCTTGTGACTGCATGTACGTGAAAGATATTTTTGGCCAAATCCAAACCATAGGTGATAGTATTCATTTTGTGGACCCCTTACCTGTTGATGTTATATGCAAATCTCATCATGGCTCATTTGAAGCCGTTTGGTAAGCGGGTCCATACCATTACCCTATATTGCTTATGTGCAGTTGTAGCCGTGATGGAAGGAGATACGACTGTACTCAAGGCTTATGTGGCGCTTCCAGATATTCATGAGATTGCATCTCAAGTAAGCGGCTTTCAGTTCGCTCAAACTCGAAATTGAGCTTTCCACCACTGTAGAGCTTGTGAATAGGCGCTTCTGCCGAAATAATAACTTTCACATTTCGATCATAAAACTCATCAATCATATTGATAAAACGTCTTGCCTGATCATCGGTATCTCCCCCCATCACAGGCACATTGCTTACTAAAACCGCATGAAACTCTCGAGCAAGCTCAATGTAGTCGTTTTGACTCCTAGGCCCATCACACAGCTCTTTAAACTCAAACCAGACAACGTCATCAGAGTGCTTTCTGGCAGTAAGTTGGCGACCATTAACGTCTAACGCCAAACCATGAACACCTGCTTCCAGGGCTAGGCTGCCATAACTCTCTTCCAAGCTTTTATCTGCCCCATCATCCAATGGAAAATGATATAACTCCGCTTGCTCAAGTGAGCGCAAACGGTAATCTGTCCCGCCATCAACATTTACAACATCTGTGTGCTCATTGACTAATGCAATAGCTGGCAAGAATCGGGCTCGCTGCAAACCATCCTTGTAAAGACCGTCGGGCACTATATTCGATGTACAAACCAGTGAAACACCATTAGCAAACAACTCTTTCATTAACCCACCCAGAATCATTGCATCACCAATATCTGTAACAAAAAACTCATCAAAGCAGATAACTCTAGCCTCATCACTAAAACGTTTTGCAACATCGACCAATGGGTTAGCCTGCCCTTCTAGTTCAGCGAGTTCATGGTGAACTCTCTGCATAAAACGGTGAAAGTGCACTCTCATTTTTCGATCAAAAGGCAAACTCTCAAAAAATATATCCATTAAGTAGGTTTTTCCTCGACCTACCCCTCCCCAGAAATATAATCCTTTAATAGGTGCAGCCTTTTTACGCTGAACCTTTGCCGCCAGCTTGGCAAACCGCCCCTTCTTTTGGTTTTTTTCCGCATCAACCAGCTTTTCATAAAGCGCCTGAAGATGATTAATAGCATTTTCTTGCGCAGAGTCGCGCATAAATCCACTATTTTTCAAATCGTGTTGATATTGTTCAATTGGGGATAAATGAGGCATTCCAGTAATTCTCTTTCTTGAAAAAAGGCTAATCAGAGTTTCGCGGCGCATATTTTGCCTTTTATCACCGTTAAAGGCCAATCTTAAAACCTTTCACCAGCGCGCATTTATGCAAGTTATACTATTGATATTCACATTTAAGCACACGCACTTGAAATAAGGGCTTAAATATTAAAGCTAACAATCGGCCAAACGTTTGAGCTAAAATAATCCCCAGGCGACACAACTTATTTAGCCAACATCAAACACTCAGGTAAAATAACGATGAACGAAATGGAAACTTTTCTCTCTATTGGCATTATTGCATTCCTGTCTGGTGCACTCGTTGGCGCATTGATTTATCGCCTGGTAGTGAACGACGGTGGCCGCAGCAAAAGGGTAGAAAGACAAATGGATGAACTGCAACAAAAACACACGCGCTACCAAGCTCAAGTTAGCGACCATTTTGTGCAAACTGCGCAACTAATCAATCGGTTAAATGAAGATTACCGTGAAATACATAATCACTTAGCACGGGGCGCAACGGAACTTTGCAGCGAAGACAATGCAAACAATCTATTACAACTTTCAACTGAAAACACGAAAGATTCTTCAGAAGAAAATGGCAAGCTTGAAGAAATTGAAGAGATATACGCTGAGCCACCGAGGGATTACGCCCCCAAAACCAACGAAGAACAAGGAACGCTGTCCGAAGAGTTTGGCCTAAAAGGCAAACCAAAAGAAAAAGGTGCCTCTGACTAATTCCGGGTTATTACACCTGTATTAGATGAGAACAGCATCAAAGATAAGAACAGCACCAAAGAAAAGAACAGTGCCATGCAGGACATCAAATGCTTGTACATTGTCCCTTGCCCTAAATGCGATGCCCACCCCTGTTCTTTCGATAACAAATACAGTTAAACCGGGTTATCTATATCGACAAATTCATGCTCAATGTTAAACGCCTCAGCTAATTTATCACCTAACGCAATCACCCCATAACGTTCAGTGGCATGATGCCCCGCTGCAAAATAGTGTACTCCGCTCTCCCTCGCCACATGAACGGTAGGCTCTGAGATCTCCCCGCTGATATATGCATCTACCTGAGCAGCTATCGCTTTCTCAATATAACCTTGCGCGGCCCCCGTACACCAACCGACTCGTCTTATAAGGCTTTTGTCATCATTTGAAATAACTTGAGGAGCACGATTTAGTTTTTCATTCAACAAGTTAGTAAACTCGCTAACCGTCAACGGAGCTTGTAACTGCCCAACTAAACCAATGCTTGGGCGAGCACCTTCATCCAGCGGACCACTCACAGTGAGCCCTAGCAGCTTAGCCAATTGAACATTGTTACCTAACTCCGGATGTACATCTAATGGAAGATGGTATGCCAGCATGCTGATATCATTTTGAAGAAGCGCCTTTAGTCGTGCCTTTTTTATGCCGACGATATTTGGAGCTTCACCTTTCCAGAAATACCCATGGTGCACTAGCAGCAAATCAGCCCCCCGTGCAATAGCCTCGTCAACCAATGCTTGGCACGCCGTCACGCCAGTTACTATTTTTTTGACCTCTGCTCTTCCTTCTACCTGTAACCCATTGGGGCAATAGTCAGATATGGGGCGCTCTAACATCCACTGATTTGCCTGCTTAACAACCGATTCTAACGTCGCCACACTTCACTCCACTGTTATTCCAATTATAACGGGCAATATCTCAGCATACTGCTCAACAGTTACACTATAGCCAAATCCCGAGAATGAGCATTGCCTGCTAAAGGGTGCCAGCAATACTGAATCAATTTTATGTTATCGTAACAATATTATCGACGGCTGCCCATTCATAATGCGGAAGCCTATTTGCGCATAACCCCATCAGCAGGATATTCACTCAGTGCGGAACTTATTACCTGAAAGACAGCCTTCGACAACTGTAGCAAAGCTGGCTCGCTGGATACTGCCTATTGTCATTGGCGGGTTACTCGTCGTAATGCTCTATTTCCTGGAAGAGATATACTCCAGGTTATCCCCCTCCTCTGATTACAGTACCACATCATACGCGCCTGTAATAAGCAGGATATCTCCCGCAGTCGTTAACATATCAACTGAGAACAAAAGCTTAGGTTCAGGAGTCATTGTCGACAAGCAGGGGCATATAGTCACTAATCATCATGTTATTCACAATGCCAATTTAATCACCATTACACTGACGGATGGAAGGAAAGGCATTGCAACTTTACTAGGCAGTGACAGAGAAAGCGATATAGCAATTCTTAAAATATCCATGGATCATTTACCCGCGATACCTAAGCAGCCAGTAACATTAGCAGAGGTCGGCGATATAGTGCTCGCGATTGGAAACCCATACGGTGTTGGACAATCAGTCACCCAAGGAATAGTCAGTGCGATCGGCCGCTCAAATTTAGGCTTAGCGACTTTTGAGCAATACATTCAAACTGATGCAGCGATAAACCCAGGAAACTCTGGGGGCGCACTAATAACGGCAAAAGGCCAATTGATCGGCATAAATTCAGCGTTCTTGAGTCTAGCAGACGGCGCTCAAGGTATTAGCTTTGCCATTCCGATCAATCAGATCAATAAGGTAAAAAAAGACATACTGGAAAATGGGGAAGTTCTCAGAGGGTATTTGGGTGTTCGGCTTCACCAACTGAACAAGGAAGCGGCCTCCTTTTTTAACCTTCAACATACAAACGGGTTGGTTGTCATTGATGTAGAGGCCGATAGCCCAGCTCACAGGGCAGGTCTGAAACAAGGCGACATAATCTTGAGAATTAACGGGAAGTCACTCAATCACTATCAAGATTCACTTTTTACCATCGCAGATATGCGTCCTGGCCAACAAGTTTCCCTGGACTTATATCGCTCAGGAAAACTGATAGAGTTAACAGCAGAGCTTACAACAAGGTCGCCCGCCAAAGGCGTAGCGACCTTTCACTGACCTTGAGTTATGGCTTGATTCTATACTCTGCAGACCGGGCATGCGCAGTCAGCCCCTCACCTCTTGCAAGCACAGAAGCGACCTTCCCCATCTCACTCGCACCGTCAGCCGAGAATTTAATAATAGAAGAACGTTTTTGAAAATCATAAACACCTAAAGGTGAAGAAAAACGTGCTGTGCCAGAGGTCGGCAGAACATGATTAGGCCCAGCACAGTAGTCTCCTAACGCTTCAGCTGTGTAGCGCCCCATAAAGATTGCCCCTGCATGACGTATAGCGGGCAGCAAAGCATCAGGGTCTTCAACTGAAAGTTCCAAGTGCTCAGGTGCAATACGGTTGCTCACATCGACGGCGTCCGCTAAATCACTGACCTCGATAAAAGCAGCCCTTGATTCTATTGAGACCTTTATAATATCCTGCCGCTCCATAGTTGGAAGCAACTTATTAACACTGCGTTCGACTTGATCAAGGTAGTCTTTGTCATCAGAAATCAAGATCGACTGAGCGTTTTCATCGTGCTCTGCCTGAGAGAAAAGATCCATTGCGATCCAGTCCGGGTCTGTCTGCCCATCACAAATAACCAGAATCTCAGAAGGGCCTGCGATCATATCAATCCCAACAACCCCAAACACTTCGCGCTTTGCCGTTGCAACATATATGTTACCAGGGCCAACAATCTTATCTACCGCAGGAATGCTTTCTGTGCCGTAAGCCAACGCAGCGACAGCCTGGGCTCCACCAATAGTAAACACCCTATCAACACCACTAATAGCTGCGGCAGCTAAAACCAACTCATTGACTTCGCCTTTTGGCGTAGGAACCACCATGATTAGCTCTTCAACACCCGCAACTTTTGCAGGAATTGCATTCATTAAGACAGATGAGGGGTAGGCTGCCTTCCCTCCCGGGACATATAACCCAACTCGATCCATAGCAACAACCTGCTGACCAAGAACCGTGCCGTCAGATTCTGTATAACTCCATGACGCTTGCTGCTGCTTTTCATGGTAACTGCGGACACGATCAGCGGCCGTTTCCAGCGCAGATTTCTGCTCAGCTGAAATCTTACCCAAAGCCTCTTCTAACCTGTCTCGAGAAACTTCTAGTTCATCCATAGCAGCAGCTAAGACGCCATCAAATCGACGGGTATAATCAAGCACGGCTGAGTCACCATGGCTCTTCACCTGGGATAGTATCTCTTTTACAACATCATGAACTTTATGATCAGCAGCTTCATCCCAAGCTAACAGGTTACTTAACTGTTCACCGAAACATTTATCCGATGAAGTTAGACGAGTAATTGATACTTCAGCAGTCATATTTGTGTCATTCACGGGCGTAACACCTACAAGAAGGTTTATAACAATAGAGCAGTTAGCTCATCTGGCCATCAAAATTAAGGCATGATGTAAAGTTAGAGTAGAGGTATGCTAAGGCAGTTAGATTAACTAACCGCCTCAGACAATTGGTCAATAATAGATTGAATATGATGATGCTTCATTTTCATGGACGCTCGATTCACCACTAATCGCGAACTGATATTATGGATGAGTTCTCTTGGCTCCAGTCCGTTAGCTTTTAGTGTATTGCCAGTATCGACAATATCTACAATTTCATCAGCCAACCCTAGTATCGGTGCGAGTTCCATGGCACCGTAAAGTTTAATAATATCAGCCTGAATACCCTGTCGAGCGTAATACTGTTTGGCCAAATTCACAAATTTGGTAGCAACCTTTAATCTACCTTTAACTGGCTTGGCTTCTTTTTTGGCCGCCGTCATCAAGCGACACTCAGAAATTTTCAGATCAAGTGGCTCGTATAGGCCTTCTGCCCCATGCTCCATGAGTACATCTTTACCAGTAACCCCCATATCTGCGCCGCCATATTGTACATAGGTGGGAACATCGGTGGCTCTAATAATAATGAGTTTAACCCGGCTATCGGTGGTATCAAAAATCAGTTTTCTACTTTTTGATATATCTTCCAATGGTTCTATACCGGCTGCGGCTATAAGCGGCAGTGTCTCTTTCAATATCCGGCCTTTAGACAAAGCAATTGTAAGCGTATCGCTCATGTAACTCTCTCAATTCCTGTATTTGTGTATCTATAGCTAACCTGGCAGGCGTCGTATTTTGGCACCCAGTAACTGCAGTTTCTCTTCTATACACTCATAACCACGATCAATATGATAAATTCGCTCAACATATGTTTGACCTTTGGCAACCAGGCCTGCGATAACCAAGCTCGCTGATGCCCTCAGGTCTGTCGCCATAATAGGTGCACCATTTAGCCGTTCAACGCCATTAATAATGGCCGTGTTGCCTTCAAGGCGAATTTGAGCGCCCATACGGCTAAGCTCATGGCAATGCATAAAACGATTTTCAAATATGGTTTCTGTAACGGAGCCAACCCCTTCTGCTACAGCATTTAGTGATACAAATTGAGCCTGCATATCGGTAGGAAATGCCGGATAAGGTGCGGTTCTGATATTGACAGCCTTCGGTCGATTCCCTTTCATATCCAGCTCAATCCAGTCTTTACCCGTTGAGATATGAGCTCCCGCCTCTTCTAACTTAAGAAGCACCGATTCCAGCAAGTCCTCTCTGGTATCTTTTAGTTTAACCCTTCCCCGAGCAGCCGCGGCTGCAACCAGATATGTACCTGTTTCAACCCGGTCAGGCAATACATCGTAATGGCAACCGTGTAATCGCGGAACACCATTAACCACGATAGTATCAGTGCCATGGCCTGAAATATCAGCGCCCATGGCTATCAGACATTCTGCCAGATCAACGACTTCCGGCTCCCTCGCTGAATTTTCAAGCACTGTTTTTCCGTCAGCCAAAGTAGCTGCCATCAACAGGTTTTCAGTTCCAGTTACCGTTACCGTATCCATAAATATATGGGCGCCCTTCAAGCGCCCATTGGAAGATGCTTTTATATAACCATCTTCTACAACAATAGTTGCACCCATCGCCTCAAGGCCACGAATATGCAAATCAACAGGCCTGCTACCTATGGCACAGCCCCCTGGCAGGGACACTTCTGCCTGGCCAAAATGAGCCAGCATTGGCCCCAGTACCAGAATAGATGCCCGCATCGTCTTAACGAGTTCATAAGGTGCAGTAAAATGCTTGATTGTATTGGCATTTATCTCCACGCTCATTTTTTCGTCGATAAGCAATTCAATCCCCATGCGACCTAATAACTCGATCATTGTGGTGATATCATGTAAATGGGGCAGGTTACCGACACTTACAGGCTCATCGGCTAACAGAGTAGCGGCCAAAATAGGCAGAGCGGCATTTTTAGCACCTGAAATACGTATTTCGCCATCAAGTTGCTGACCACCGGTAATGACAAGCTTATCCACGAGAAATCCTGCGTTTATATAGTGAGTAAAATAATAAGGTACAACGATCCAAAAGTAGCATCTAACTGTTTTTCTGCCATTCAGATGGCGTATAGGTCTTCATAGTTATCGCGTGAATTGTCCCGTCGGCGATATAAGAGTTAAGACAGGCATACACTTTCTGCTGTCTTTTTACCGACGAAAGACCTTCAAAGACTTCACCGACAACAGTCAACTGAAAGTGATTTCCCTCACCCGCAACGGAAACCTCGCAGTCAGGAAGAGAGTCGGTCAGGATTTTTGCTACGTCTTCTGCTTGCATTTCTTAGCCTTTATCTACTGTCATTAATCTCAAAGGTTCGGAGGCATAACTCAAGTTCAGCGGCTAGCTGACCGAGCTAATCAAACCTGTTGCCCGCGCACCTGCGCGAGGCAAATAGGCTATGATACCCAAAAGCAGTCCGCTAAAGAAGCCAAAAAGAAAGAATCTGCGACTCAACTGCCGGAGGGTTCAAATGGAAGCACCAACTCCAAGCCGCTCACTCTGGCCATATCAAAGAGCTTGCCGGGACTTTCGGCGATGGTTAGTTCCATATTTTGCTGCCTGGCACACCTCACCCAAGCCAATAGCAGCGAAAGGGTAAGCGTGTTCGCCGCCCCCAAACCGGCCAGGTTAACAATCGCGCTTGACGGCATTTTAGCGATAGCATCCTCTCCCTTGCGCCGAATGGAAACAACATTGTCCGATGTCACATCCCCTGAGAGAGCAAGTATGCCTGCATCTTGTACACTCACTTCAGCAACCATTTATAGCTCCCCACTATTCAAAACCGTCTTCCAACTTACCACCATCCAGAACCAGCTAAACAAGGAACTGCTTTGTTTGTAACCTTGCTCAACACACCTTACTGAGTTGCAACAGAATCGTCGCTAATATCAATTTTAGCTGTCCAGTTTTCTATAACCTTGTCAATATTCCCCTGATGGTTACGCATCTCAAAGCTAAATCGGTCTCTAAAGGCAAGCCCGACATTAACCCCATTAACAATGACATTCTCAAGCATCCATTTTTTATTTTTGCCGTAGTTCATTGAATAAACCACAGGGTACTGATTACCACTCTCAGATGTAACAACAAGGTTAACGGAGGCCTTTTTGTCGCTTCTGGGGTTAACTTTAACGCCTTCGACGGTTATTTCAAACGCACCACTCTCTACAAGTGCTTTGGAATACGCGACATACAAACTCTTTTTAAATGAAGCGAGGAAACTGGATCTTTGCTCTTTGGTCGCTTTTCGAGCTGTTTTACCCATTACTCTCGCAGCTATGCGTTTAAAGTCGACCAACTCACTCAAGGCGGCGTCCATTTCGCTGTAGAACTTTTCAGGGTCAACCTCATAAGTCGATTTTTCACGGTTCAGCTTATCAACTAACTGGTTTGTACTTTCTTCAACAATTCGCTTCACCTCTCCTTCTACGCCACCCGCCAACGCGAAAGGACTTATAAACATCGCCAATATAACTAACCAGCTATGGAAAAAACCACCGACCTTCAATTTCATTCTATCTGCACCTATTAATTGCAAGGAGTCTCTCCCTTAAATTCCTTTATATCCAGCGCTCACTGCTACCTGCCAGAGGCAAACGTACCAATTAGTTTTTCGATATTCAATGCTGATTGTGTATCAAATATCGTGTCGCCATCTTTAAGGTACTCTTCATCCGCTCCAACACTAATGGAAATGTACTTTTCACCCAACAAACCAGCTGTCTGGATAGCGGCATTGCTGTCTGTCGTCAAATTATCAACAGAACCATAAAGTTCCATCTCAACCAGCGCCATATATGACTCTTTATCCAGTTCAATATTGCTGACTTTACCAATGGTTACACCAGCCATCGAAACACGCCCCCTGACCGACAACCCGCCCAAATCATCAAACTGCGCATAGACCTTGTAGGTTTCTGAATCCATTTTTGCAGAAAGACCGCTAACCTGGAAAGCCAGCACAGCCAAAGCACCAATGCCTAGCATGATGAATAGCCCGACCACTATCTCTATTGTCCGATTGTACATATTCACTCCGATATTATAACTTTCAAACACCCCCTTCACAGCGGGGTTCGTTTAATCTCTCGCCTTCGGCTACCTTACTGCGACGCGCTATAACGCCGTAAACATCATGGCAGTCAACACAAAATCCAGCCCCAGCACAGCCAGAGACGAATAAACCACCGTTTTGGTTGTTGCCGCGCTAATTCCCTCAGATGTAGGGACTGAATCATAGCCTTGAAAAACGGCAATCCATGTACACACAAAACCAAAAACAATACTCTTTATCACGCCATTTAACACGTCATCCTGAAAGCTAACAGATGCTTGCATATTAGCCCAAAACGAGCCCTCATAAACACCTAACCAGTCCACTCCAACCAGCATTCCGCCCCATATACCGACCACACTGAAAATCATGGCCAAAAGAGGCATCGAAATAAAACCGGCCCACAACCGAGGTGCGATCACCCTTCGTAACGGATCAACCCCCATCATTTCCATACTGGTTAACTGCTCGGTGGCCTTCATAAGCCCTATCTCAGCTGTCAGCGCCGACCCTGCGCGCCCCGCAAACAAGAGCCCCGTAACGACAGGCCCTAGCTCCCTAACCAACGTTAAGGCGACCATCTGCCCTATAGCCTGTTCGGAGCCATAATCAACCAATATGTTATACCCTTGCAGCCCAAGCACCATGCCAATAAAGAGCCCTGATACAACAATAATGACCAGCGATAAAACACCCACAGAGTAGAGTTGCTTGATCAGCAAAGGAAAGCCACTGCTGAAATTTGGAACCCCCACAAGCGACTGCATCAGAAATACACCTGAGCGTCCCAGAACAGAAACCGTATGGATAGCCTGCCTACCAAGCCTACGTAAATAATTGAGCACGTTCACTCCCTGGCAATAAATCTGAACGATAGTCGGATGCGGGATAGTGAAATGGTACCGGCCCGTCAGGCAGTCCTTGTAAAAACTGCTTCACTAATGGGGAACCGTGCTCTTTCAAGTGGCCGGGTGCCCCCTGCCCGATCACTTTGCCATCGGAAATAATGCAAACATGATCACTAATGCTAAGCGCTTCAGCCACGTCATGCGAAACGAGCACACTCGTCATCCCTAGCGCATCATTTAAAAGCCTTATTAACTGCACCAGAACCCCCATTGCGATGGGGTCCTGACCTGCAAACGGCTCATCATACATCACTAAGGACGGATCAAGAGCGATGGTTCGAGCTAACGCTATGCGACGAGTCATGCCACCCGAAAGCTCGGCTGGCATCAAGTCTCTAGCCCCCCTCAGCCCGACCGCTTGCAATTTCATCAGCACAATGTCCCTAATCATATCTTCAGGCAACTTAGTGTGCACCCTTAGCGGAAAAGCGACATTTTCGAAAACCGTTAAATCTGAGAATAGCGCACCACTTTGAAACAACATGCCTATTTTTTCACGGGCGAGGTAGAGATCCTTTCTTTTTAGCTTAAGAAGATTTTGACCGTCTACGGTAATCGTTCCTTTTTGTGGTTTCAGCTGGGCTCCGATGAGACGCAGCAACGTTGTTTTACCCGTACCACTCGGCCCCATAATAGATGTCACTTTCCCCTTGGGGATATCAACATCTATATCATTAAATATAAGCCGTTCGCCTCTAGAAAAGGACATTCCCCTAATTTCGATCAAGTTGCTCACAACAATTAATCCTGGCCTGCGACATGCGATAGTTAACTGATATAGATTGCGCTACTCCCCTCCATAAGGCCTTCCCTATAAGAGAGATTTGTGCGCGAGATGAAGTCTACATCAACTAACGTATGATTTAATCAAATATTTCAATCTATTAAAGCAAAGGATCTTACGCCCATCAGGATTTTTTTAAAATTTGCCATTGCAAGGGCGCACCAAGTTCAGCACAATTCACGCCACAACTGAAGATTCAGTCTTTGCATGAGCTATTCATACACCTAGTTAGAGTGAAATTCATGATTCTATTTTTTGCCGGCATCATTGCAGGGTTAGTCGTACTGGTATGGAGTGCAGACCGCTTTGTTAATGGCTCCGTAGCAACGGCGCGCAACCTTGGAATGTCCCCCATGCTAATAGGCCTCACAATAGTGGCCTTTGGCACATCTGCTCCAGAAATGATCGTTTCCGGTACTGCGGCACTGTCGGACGCTAGCAACCTCGCAGTCGGCAACGCCATTGGCTCAAACATAGC
This sequence comes from Alkalimarinus coralli, assembly GCF_023650515.1. Classification (NCBI taxonomy): domain Bacteria; kingdom Pseudomonadati; phylum Pseudomonadota; class Gammaproteobacteria; order Alteromonadales; family Alteromonadaceae; genus Alkalimarinus; species Alkalimarinus coralli. Next base: position 655,729 of record NZ_CP096016.1, on the reverse strand, counting down.
CAACATCGCACTTGTATTAGGTATTACTGCGTTAGTCTCCCCCATCCCGCTCAAACCGCTAGTGCTTAAGCGAGAGTTTCCCGTGCTGGTCACTGCGACACTGCTTGTTACCTTGCTGTTTCTTGATAATCATTTAGGCATATGGGATGGCATCATCATGATTGTTATTCTTGCCATATCGATGTACTTCTTAACGAGAAACAACCTGGATGCTCCTGAAATTCTTGAAGAGATTAATGAAATCCCTTCCACCAGCACCGCCAAAGCAATACTTCAGCTCGTCATTAGTCTTGGCTTACTGTTAGCCAGTTCGAAACTACTGGTATGGGGGGCAAGCGGAGTGGCCAGGGAGCTGGGAGTCAGTGAGCTGATTATCGGTTTAACCATTGTCGCCATCGGAACAAGCCTGCCAGAGTTAGCGGCATCAGTCGCCAGCGCATTAAAGGGGCACCACGATATTGCATTGGGTAATATTATTGGTTCCAACCTCTTTAACTTGCTCGCCGTACTCCCCATACCAGCACTGTTAAACCCCGTTATGCTAGATAGCGAAGTACTATTGCGTGATTACAGCATTATGTTAGCCCTTACGTTACTACTCGCTGCGGCTGCTTACATTATGCAGAAAAAAGGACGACTGGGACGCTCCTTTGGCAGTGGAATGCTAGCCATTTATGTCGCTTACCTAATACTGCTATATCGATCACTCGGTGCCTAGCAACAAGCAGGCACCAAGATCAACCATTAAATATTATTAACAAAAAGTCAGCACTAAACGTTTACACTAAAAGTGCGTTACACTTTGACTAATACATCATATTCATACATCTATCGGATAACAGAATGGTAGACTCTGCTAAATTTATCAGCTCAGCAAAACGCGCCGTCGAAATTGAAAGAGACGCAATATCACTACTAATTGGACGCATCGACAACTCGTTCGCCAAAGCCTGCCAAATCCTTCTTGATTGCAAGGGGCGCGTCGTTGTAACCGGCATGGGCAAGTCAGGTCATATTGGAAAAAAAATAGCCGCGACTCTCGCGAGCACGGGCACCCCCTCCTTTTTTGTTCACCCTGGCGAAGCCAGCCATGGCGACCTGGGCATGATAACAGCAAACGATGTGGTCATAGCCATTTCGAATTCTGGCAACACATCAGAGGTGGTCACCATACTGCCCCTGATAAAAAGAATGGAAGCCCCGCTTATCAGCATGACCGGGTCAAACACCTCAGCGCTTGCTCTTGAAGCGGATGCAAACCTTGATGTAAGCGTCGAATTAGAGGCATGCCCCCTTGGCCTTGCCCCAACATCCAGTACTACAGCCACCCTGGTAATGGGCGATGCACTTGCAATTGCACTGCTTGAGGCGCGAGGCTTTAGTGCAGAAGACTTCGCGTTCTCACACCCTGGCGGAAGCTTGGGCAGACGACTGCTTCTGAAAGTATCTGACATTATGCACACGGGCAGTAGAATTCCATCCGTCAACCACAACGTATTACTTAGCGACGCCCTACTTGAGATTTCGGAAAAAGGACTCGGAATGACAGCCATTACCGATGACAACGGCAAGCTCTGCGGCCTGTTTACTGATGGCGACCTTCGAAGAACAATCGACAAAGCAATCGATATCCATAAAACCCGTATAGATGAAGTTATGACGGCAAACTGCCGGACTATTTCAGCAGATATTCTTGCAGCAGAAGCGCTTGCGATTATGGAAGACAGCAAAATAAACGGGCTTATCGTGGTAGACAAGTCGCAGAAAGTTGTTGGCGCACTCAATATGCACGATTTACTCAAAGCCGGTGTTATTTAAGCCTGCCAGCATTATTGGCTCGTATGGAAACAGTATTTACACAATAGTGAGGTCGGGGATAACGTGAAAAGCGAAAAAATCAAAAAGCACTCCCTGCTAATCATCTCAATTCTCGCCATGATCTTAATAGTCTGGCAGAACAGCGACAATAAAATTGTGCCTGTAGCAAGCAATGCAGAACAGGAAGAGCCTGACTTTTTTATCGTTAATGGAAAATACACGGTATATGATGCTGACGGCTACGTTTCGTCCATAATGAAGAGCAGTGAAGCCAAGCATTACCCCGACCAAAATATCGCACTACTAAAGAGTCCCAATTTACTGGTTTACCGGGAAGATAATACAACATTGAGACTCACAGCGGACAATGGAAGATATAAAATGACCGAGGAGAATCTGGAACTCATCAATAATGTAACGATGATCAGAGACGAGCAGTTGAAAGCCCCCTGGACACTAAAAACAGAATCCCTGACTGTGCTCAATAAATCACGCTTTATTACCACAAAACAACCCGTTACCATTAGCGATAATGTTAGCATCCTTGAAGGCGAAGGCATGAACGCCTGGGTCGACGATAAAAAGATTGAAATTACCTCCAACGTACGAGGCAACTATGCCCAATAACAGTAAGCCCTACCATCATAGCAAACCTTTTAAAAAACAGCTGATTGCTTTAATAGTGGCACTTTCAACTCTGATCTCGACTCAGGCAAGTGCATTCACAGCAAACAGCAACCAACCTATAAAAATTCAATCTGACCGAGCTGAGCTGGACGAAAAAAAGGGCCGTTCAATTTACAGTGGAGACGTTGTTATCACCCAGGGAAAGTCAATCCTGAAGTCCGACAAGGTAATTATTTATAGTGATAAAAGCGGTTTGATAAAGCTTGAAGCCTTTGGGTCTCCAGCTGAATTCTCCGACCAGCAAGAGGGAGAAGAGCTACCCACCCATGCTTACGGCAACACCATTATCTATACCCGTAATAATGAAAAGCTGACTTTAATAGACGACGCAAAACTTGAGCAGGGAAAGAACACGTTTCGAGGCAAAAAAATCGAGTACAACACGGTTAGTCGCGTAGTCACTGCTCAGGGTGGAGAAGAGAAGTCTCAGCGCGTTGAAATTATTGTCCACCCAGTTGAAAAAGATTCCGACGAAGAAAAATAATGAAAACGTTAAGCGCCGACAACCTGGCAAAAAGCTATAAAAAACGATCAGTCGTCAAAGACGTCTCACTCTCAATACAAAGCGGTGAAATTGTTGGCTTACTCGGCCCCAACGGTGCAGGGAAAACCACATGTTTTTACATGATCGTCGGTTTGGTCGAAGCCGACAAAGGGAAAATATCAATCGATGGGGAGAATTTGACCCATTTACCCATGCATGGCCGAGCAAGAAAAGGGATTGGTTACCTCCCTCAGGAAGCGTCTGTTTTTAGAAAGCTAAGCGTTAAAGATAATTTAATGGCAATACTTGAGACACGGAAAGATCTTTCTAAAGCCGAACGCAAAGAGAAGATGGAAACCCTTCTTCAAGAGTTTCACATTACACATATAAAAGATAGCTTAGGTATGAGCCTGTCAGGTGGCGAACGCCGCCGTGTAGAAATCGCTCGCGCATTAGCCACTGAGCCGGATTTTATACTACTTGACGAGCCATTTGCCGGGGTTGACCCAATTTCTGTAAGCGACATCAAGCAGATCGTCACCCATTTGAAAGAGAAAGGGATAGGCGTACTAATAACAGACCATAATGTTCGGGAAACCCTTGATATTTGTGAGAAAGCGTATATCGTGAGCGACGGACACATTATAGCGTCGGGCACTGCGGAAGATGTTCTGTCAAACCAACAAGTTAAAGATGTATATCTAGGAGAACAATTTAGGCTTTAATAGTCTCCCCAAGCGTTACAGTGCTCAAATATTAATAATAGCGCTTGCCATGACTACTATTTTTTCAATCTCCTAACTAAAATATGATTAACCGGAAATAATAAAACAACTGACTCGGAAGTGGTTTACACTAAACCTGGTAGAGACAATAAAATAACTAAACAATGAGGAGACCTTGTTCATTGATGGTTTTGCATAAGGCGGTAGGTAATCAATGGTCATGAAAGCATCACTTCAGCTCAAACTAGGTCAGCAGCTGACAATGACCCCTCAACTGCAGCAGGCAATACGCTTACTGCAGCTTTCTACTCTTGATTTGCAGCAGGAAATCCAAGAGGCCCTTGAGTCCAATCCAATGCTGGAAATATCTGACGATGATCGTAATCGATCCGAGAACCCGGATACAGAGACCTCCTCCCAAGAGCAAAACACAGCCGATGATTCTGCATCGCAAGCTAAAGAGTCCATGGCAGAAGCCAGCTCAGAAGGCTCTGATGAAATTATGAACGCAGAAGACTGGTCTGACAGCATTCCAAATGACTTGCCAGTAGATACCGCATGGGATGACATTTACCCCAACAACGCACCGTCTGGTCCTGCCCCAGAAGAAGATAGCGACTTTGAGTCACGTAACAGCGTGGGCGAATCCCTTCAGGATCATCTGCTTTGGCAACTCAACCTGACCCCCATGTCAGACATTGATAAACTGATCGCCATGTCTATCATTGACTCAGTTAATACCGATGGCTATTTATCCAGCACCGTTGAGGAGATCTTATCCGGTTTTGCTGAAACCAATCAGGAAGAAGCGAGCGAGCACGAAGTTGAGCTAGACGAAGTACAAGCGGTTCTAAAACGAATTCAACATTTTGATCCGCCAGGGGTAGCCAGTCGAGACCTGCAAGAGTGCCTGCTAATCCAACTCAATCAGCTTCCAGATAGCACACCATGGTTACCTCAGGCAAAACTGGTCATCAACCATTACCTCAATCTTTTAGGCAACCGGGACTACGCCCAACTGATAAGACGCAGCCGCATAAAAGAGACCGACCTTAAACAGGTTATCAAACTCATTCAATCACTTAACCCTCGACCAGGCGAGCAGATCAGCGGTAATACACCCGAGTATGTTGTTCCAGATGTGGTTGTCAAAAAGGTTAATGAGCGTTGGAAAGTGGAGCTCAACCCGGAAATTGCCCCTAAGATAAGGGTTAATTCAAGCTACGCATCACTCGTTAAACGAGCTGACAGTAGTGCTGACAACACTTATATGAAGGATCAGTTACAAGAGGCCAAGTGGTTTATTAAAAGCTTACAAAGTCGTAATGAGACACTGCTGAAGGTTTCCAGTAAGATCGTGGAACATCAACAAGGTTTTCTTGATCATGGTGAAGAGGCAATGAAGCCTCTTATTCTGCATGATATAGCGGAGGCCGTAGATATGCATGAGTCAACCATATCAAGGGTCACCACCCAAAAATTCATGCATACTCCCAGAGGCATATTTGAACTTAAATATTTCTTCTCCAGCCATGTAAGCACAGCATCTGGAGGCGAGTGTTCATCAACCGCAATTCGCGCCATCATTAAAAAACTGGTAGCGGCTGAATCTGCCAAAAAACCGCTAAGCGATAGCAAAATAGCAACGATACTCGACGAACAAGGTATCAAAGTAGCAAGACGAACCATCGCAAAATATCGCGAAGCGATGTCAATACCCCCATCAAATGAACGAAAACGTTTAGTATAATTTTAGTTATGAGGGGTATTCAGAATTAAACGGTTTTGAGTCAATAAATGGATTAGCTAATATGCTAAGATTGTTGGCATCAAAAGATAGGCTTGGCGGGGCTTAACACAAGCCCAGGCAAAGCGTCATCAAGAAAGTAAAGTGAAAAACAAAGGCAATGAAGTTCTGTTCCCTTGCTGATCACTGCCAGGAATTGAGTTAACGCTATTCGGATGTTTCACTAGTAGACTCATTGCTAGTCGCACATTCAAACGCGCCTCAATATGTAGAAGATTTCAGGGAACACAAAAACGATACTAGGAGCGAAATATGCAATTGAATATTACGGGACACCACGTTGATCTGACAGACTCTTTGAAAGACTATGTTAGCAGCAAGCTCGAAAAGCTTGAACGACACTTTGACCATATCAGCAACGTTCAGGTTACATTATCAGTTCAAAAACTTCGTCAAATTGCAGAAGCGACCCTTCATATCAGTGGCGCCGATATTCATGCTACAGCAGAGCAGGAAGACATGTACGCAGCAATAGATATGCTGGTAGACAAGCTCGACCGTCAAATTCTTAAGCATAAAGAGAAGAATGTCGACAGACTTCACGGTGCATCCGCACGATAAGTTACTTGCCATAGAATAGAATAAGCATTAATAATGACCGATACGTCAGTTTCAATTCAATCTATACTGTCTCCCGAGCTGGCTCTTTGCAGCCTGCCCGGGAGCAGCAAAAAGAAAGTTCTGGAAGAAATTGCGCAGCGAATAGCGCAACAATATCCAGATATTAATGAAAACACGATCTTTAACAGCCTGATCGGTAGAGAACGATTAGGCAGTACTGGCATTGGTCAAGGAATCGCAATTCCTCACTGCAGGCTGGAAAACTGCCACAAAGTAATCGGAGCCTTGCTAACGCTTAATCAGAAAGTGCCCTTTGATTCGATCGATAATGAGCCTGTTGACCTGCTGTTTGTACTTATCGTCCCACAAGAAGCAACCAGTGAACACTTGGAGTTACTCAGCCAGCTGGCAGAGAAATTCAATAATACCGAACTGTGCCGAAAGCTTAGAGGTTGCGAGGACAGTGAGTCACTATACAACACAATCATTCAATCATAACTGATTGATCATTTTGCCGTTCAATATACTAGCTGAGCACTTTGGTTCTAAACGAACATCATTAACTCAATCAACCAGGTAGGATAATGAAACTTGTTATAGTAAGCGGTCGCTCAGGGTCAGGAAAAAGCACCGCACTCCATGTTCTCGAAGATCTGGGCTATTATTGCATCGACAACCTGCCAATCGGCCTCCTATTACCACTCGCCGATGAGGCTCTCATCACAGAAGAAACACGCCTGGAAAAAATCGCCGTCAGTATTGATGCGAGAAACCTTTCAACAGGCATCGACCAGTTTTCAGATATAACCAATCAATTTAAGCATCGCAATTTTGATATGGATGTCATCTATCTTGATGCTCTCGATCAAACACTGTTAAAACGATTTAGCGCCACGAGGCGAAAGCACCCTCTGACGAACGATTCAATATCCCTAAAAGAAGCAATCGATGCAGAAAAGGCATTACTCTCACCCATATCGTCTGCTGCTGACCTGATCGTTGATACCAGCGACATGACCATGTACCAACTCAGGGACTTAATAAAAGACCGGGTTGCCGGAAAATCAGGCCAGGATATGGCACTGCTTTTTCAGTCCTTTGGTTTTAAACATGGCGTTCCGATTGATGCGGACTTTGTATTTGATGTGCGGTGTTTACCGAACCCATACTGGGATCAAAGCCTAAGAGCATTCACTGGAAAAGATAAGCCTGTGCAAGATTTTTTAGAGCAGCAGCCTGAAACCGGTGAAATGCTGGGAGACATAGTCAGTTACCTCAATAAGTGGCTTCCACAGTTTGCCAATTCAAACAGAAGCTATCTGACCATTGGGATCGGCTGTACTGGCGGGCAGCACCGCTCGGTCTACATCTCTGAGCGGCTAGGAGAGATCTTTAAGTCACTGCAGCCGAATGTTCAAGTTCGGCACAAAGAGCTGCCAGCCCAACCCGATAGTGATCACTAAAAACTTACAGGGCTGCGTCAGTTGACAACCAAGTAGTCTTTAATTGCATAAACAACAAAGACAACAAAGACAACAAAGACAAACTTATTAAATACGAAAACAAAACACGAAATACGAAGTCGTTATGATTAAAGAAACTGTCCCGATTATTAATAAACTAGGCCTGCATGCCAGGGCCGCAGCGAAACTGGTAAGTACTGCCACTCGCTTCTCCAGCAGTATTAAAATAGCTCGGAACGGCAAAGAGGTTGATGGTAAAAGCATTATGTCTGTCATGATGCTGGCTGCCAGCTGTGGGACAGAGGTTGACCTGATTGTCGAAGGTTCTGATGAGAATGATGCGATTGAAGCGCTTAAAGCACTTATTGCTGACCGCTTTGGCGAAGGAGAGTAACCCTTCTCTACCACTACTTTTTTATCCGAATATTCTATCTCCTTATTTTAAACGGTTGTTTTTGTTATTACTTTAAGCATTCTCCTTTTTACAATTTAGACCTTACGTTATACTGATCAAGTAGCCTTTTTAGGTATAATCCGGCACGTCTCAAATATCATCACCTTAGACCCCAGGCTTATTAATGGTTAAGACATTAGAGCAAGCGAAGCGTCATAAAAAAATTCGTAGCTTAAACGAAGCACTTGAAAGTGGTTCGCTTGACCAAGTTGCTCGTATATTAAATCGGGGCCTGAGTCCAAGTGATATTGCACACCTTCTCGAATCCACACCGCCAAAAGAGCGCTCAGTTCTGTGGCAGCTCGTTGATAAAGAGCTTGAAGGGGAAATTCTACAATACCTAAGTGATGAGGTGCGTACTGATTTTCTGAGTAAATTGAATCCTCAGGAACTGATTAGTATAACCGAAGACTTCGAGACAGATGATCTCGCCGACGTCCTGCAACAACTTCCTGAAAAAGTCATACAGGAAGTACTGGATGCAATGGATCTGCAGGATCGGCAACGTATAGAGGAAGTTCTTTCCTACGCTGAAGATACGGCCGGTGGTTTGATGAACACCGATGCCATAACGATCAGACCCGACATCAGCATTGATGTGGTTCTGCGCTATTTAAGGCGCCACCGTTCACTGCCAGAAATGACAGATAAGTTATTAGTCGTCAATCGGAAAGACGAGTTTATCGGCGTCCTCTCGATTAACAAAATGCTGGTTTCGAGTCCTTCCTCCACAGTTCGGGAAGTGATGGATACAGAAGCTGTTACGATTGCTGTAAGCACCCCTGAAACCGAAGTCGCAAACCTGTTCGAACGAAGAGATCTGGTGTCCGCCCCTGTACTTAGTTCTGACGGAAGACTATTAGGCCGAATAACAATTGATGACGTTGTCGATGTTATTCGAGATGATGCAGACCACTCTCTAATGAGCATGGCCGGCCTTGATGAAGATGATGACACCTTCACACCCATCATTAAAACAGCCAAAAGACGCGCTGTATGGCTTGGTATAAACCTGATTACAGCGTTTATAGCCTCAGCAGTTATTGGCCTTTTTGAGGCCACCATAGAGAAAGTGGTTGCACTCGCGGTACTGATGCCAATCGTTGCCAGTATGGGAGGGATAGCAGGAAGTCAGGCGCTTACTCTGGTTATCAGAAGTATGGCTGTAGGGCAAATTAGTCGAAATAACCTCGGCTGGCTGCTCAACAGGGAATTTATTGTAGGCATTTTAAATGGCTGCCTCTGGGCATTAATTGTCGCAGGGGCCGCTATTGCTTGGTTTAACGACCTTACGATTGGTGTTATTATTGCCGTCGCGCTGCTGATTAACTTAATTGTTGCTGCGGTAGCAGGAACAATGCTTCCCGTTTTATTACGTGCTCGAAATATTGATCCGGCACTGGCTGGAGGCGTAATTCTCACCACCATCACAGATGTCGTAGGATTTTTGTCATTTTTAGGGTTAGCTACGATTGTCTACGCTTGATAACCCCCTTTAAGCGCATCCGCAGGAAATAGCCAGATGACCGATTTTGATCTACCTGAAGAGTTTGATGAAGAAAATATTGTAAGTAAAACCTCCATCAAACGAGACATGCATAAGCTTCAGGCTCTAGGGAAACGTCTAACCGAACTCAAGCCCAATCAACTTGAAAAAGTCCCCATGAGCGAAACGCTTAGAAAGGCGATAGATGAGTCTCAACGAATTACTCAACGAGAAGCTACCAGAAGGCATATGCAATACATCGGCAAATTAATGCGCGCTGAAGATGCAGAAGCCATTCAGAATGCAGTGGATCTTTTTGATGCTAGCAGCAAAGCTTTTGCCCAAGCACTTCACTCGCTAGAGCGGTGGAGAGACCGGCTTATTGAGGGTGGTAACGAGACCCTGTCTGAATATATCCATGACAACCCTAACGCCGATATACAACACTTACGACAACTGGTTCGTAATGCGAAGAAAGACTTAAAAAATGAGAAAAATACCGGCGCATCAAAGAAGTTGTTCAGATACTTAAGAACAATTGATGATATGGATAATGAAACAACCCCTTAAAGTCTGAGTACTAGCCTCTTAAGCCACTAAAGTGTAACACACCAAGATAAGAGGCTAATCGCCTGATCAATCGGTCAGTGACTGAACCCTTTTGTGGGAGAAGACCGGCATCGCAGACCTTAATTCTGCTACGTACGCCAAATCAATATCAGCACTAATCACCCCCTCACCCTTATCAGCACAGGCGATAACGTTCCCCCAAGGGTCAATGATCATCGAATGCCCCCAGGTTTCACGTCCTTTAGAGTGCTCCCCACTCTGGTTTGCTGCGATAACATAACACTGGTTCTCGATAGCCCGCGCTCTTAATAGCACTTCCCAATGAGCTTGCCCTGTCTTATAGGTAAATGCAGCAGGCACTGTCAAAATCTGGGCACCTTCTTTGGCCAGTCGATCATAGAGTTCAGGAAACCTTAGATCATAACAGATCGATAAACCAATCATTCCGGCTGGGCTCTTAACGACAACAGAAGCCGTGCCTGGCTCAAACTGCTCAGATTCTCGATAAGAGCCGTAACTATCTCCAACATCAACATCAAACAGGTGAATTTTGTCATAGCGACTAATTTCCTGCCCATTTTCATCGTACACCCAGCACGCTGACCGAACCCTGCTCTCAACCTCGGAGCCATCACGCCTTTGAGAACATGGTGTCGAACCTGCAATAATCCATACCTTTAACGATGCCGCCAATGATGAAATAAACGCTCTTACCTCGCCCAAGGCAGTTGCCTCATCTCGCCCAAACGCCTGCGCAACCGCACCATCAAAAAGCGCAAAATTTTCAGGCAGCAGGACTAATTTCGCGTGGTGGTTCGCAACAGCGTCAGTAACCAGCTTTTCTACCATGCTCAAATTGTGCTGCTTACTGTCGCTACTATTCATTTGAATTGCGGCAACACGACAGAGCGAAGACACTTTATTACTACCCATTATGTTACTCCTCCCTCCTCTTTTGACTAGGGGGAACTCCCTTAAAGCTTTCTGTGCGATCAAACACATTTTTTAGCTTAATATCAGGATTATCCCAACTGCCAGTCATTTCATACGTTGCGCTGGTCAGCTTACTCAATGGCTCCCCGAGTAGTTTATCAATCACCCAAACGGCACCGCCAATTTGAGGAGCCCCCAGGAAGAGCGCCGCCAGAGGCAAATTCTTGGTTAAAGGCAGTACAACCACCATATCCATATCCAGCGTTTCGTCTTTCAGGTTAGCTGACCCTGTAAACTTGTAAGCACTGGATGGCCCCTGCATTGCCAAAGGCTGTTCCAGTGTCAAAGTACCTTTATCCATTCGGGCAACGCCTTCAATCCGGTCATAACCCAGGCCTTTTTGGTACAGGTCGGAAAAGTCTAAGCTTAGCCTCCGCTTAATCGCTTCAGCATTGAGTATACCAAATACTTTGAATGCTTCTGTTGCGCTCTGTGTATCCAGTAATGTCCCATCTTCAAGCATCACAACAATTCGCCCGGACAGGTCATCCAGCTTAAAATCTGTTGGCCCTCCCGTCCATACAATAGACACTTCGGAAGAGAATTGTTTACTGGTTAACGACTCTTGCTTGCTTAGCGCTTTTGATAAAGCAGCAATATCTGCTCCATTCACTGTTGCCGTGACAATGGTAGTATCAATATCATACTGATCTCGCAACCAGCTAAGGCGACCTTGGAACTGAGTGCCTGCTACTGCCCCTCTGACATTTTTTGCGACCAAACCATTTTCTTGATGGAATAAATCTGTAGACCACTGTCCATAGCCTACACCATCAACAACCAGGTCATCGACGTGCAAGATCATTTCAGGAATATCAAAAGGAGAGAGCCTGCTCTCACCCTCATCTCCTTTAGCAGTAGACAGCTGTATGCTTTTGAGTTTGATCGTCGGTTTTTTTGCTTCCGGCAGTTTAATGATACCTTCGACATCATCCCCTTCTAGCAGGACACTCCAGGCATCACCCTCTCGCTGTATATTGACATCAACAGAGTTAAAAAGTTGCTCATAGAAGTTAACGCTATCAACCTTGAGATTGACGTTTCGGAGAATATCATTAGAGTTCTGATCCGCCTCACCTTGCAGGTAGTCCAACCATGGCTCTACAACAAGCTGCTTCAAAACCCCGGTTATTACAAAACCATCTACGGTTAACTCATCAGGCAGAGCATCAGGCAGGGCATCACCAATAAACGCGTGCCCTTTTTTAAACGTCCCATCTTTAAATTCCGCTTTTAAACTAGCCATTCTGCTTAAGGTTGCATCCAGCTCAAGCAGGTCATCTGCGACCTCCATTTGAACCGTAAGAGGTGCCGTTGCATTGGCATTCTTATTCAACGGCGATGGCAGCGCTATATCGATTCCTGACAACGAACTGCTTAGCGTAAATAAAGGGTTCTTTTTATCATCGCTCGATAGCGCTAGGGAGGCGGTATAAGACGAACGGCCCGACACCGGCAGTGATTGCTCCAGATCAAACGCCTCAACAAGCGCCTCTACGCTCATATCCCCCGTTAGAAACAGATGGGTATCCATTTCACCGGGCGAGACATTCGAGGATATGTCTAAAAGCGCAGGAAACCCCATTACATCCAACGAGAGCGAGCTGCCGTTAAGTCCGTCTTCGTTTGACAGAGACACCAAGCCGTTTATATTTCTGAAAAGCAAGTTAGACGGCCGATGTGTAATTTCACTGTTCTTTGCGCTAATCGCAAGATCATAATTCACGCCTAATTCGAAGTCGTGTAGTGGAATACCTAACATGACCTCCACATCAAACTCGCCTGTGAGCCGCAGCTGGCTGGACACACCCTGTGTGTATTCGCTAACAGGTGAATCATTAAGCCAATAGCTAAGTTCATTTTCAGCAGCCTTTAGTCTTGTCGTAACATTCAACCATGAACCTTGAGTGGAATCTCCTTCCCCTCCTCTGTCTGGCCGCATTTCGACCTGCGTTCCTGCTAACGGGGTTCCTCTGAAGCTGACTTTAGGCGCATCAATATTTAAATATCCGTTTTGCAAGAAAATTTTGCTGTCCAACCCTTCCAGCCATGGCCAATTGGGGTCAAATAGCAGCCGTGCATCCTGGGTGTTAAAAACCATAGAAGAAGTAAAACTATTCTCTGGAGCATCATCCTCAATAGAGCCATACCCAACATAGAGCCCGCTTTCAACAACGCCGCCTTTAATGGATGATTTAAGCCAATCATAAACACCTTTTCCAACCGCATGGTAGGGCACCAATTGATACGTCCTTGGTGCATCAAGGTCATTTAGACCAACCTTTAGAGATAAGATATCTTCCTCGGTGTCAGACAGTAATAACGAGAACTCGCCGAAGACCAGACTATCTTTAGTCAGATATAGGTTGATCCCCTGAGAGTAAACATAAACATCACTCTGTTCGGTTATATCCCAATTGACAATCACCTGACTCTTTTCAAATGACCATCCATCTAAAAATAAGTTCGGAAACGACATATTAAAACTGTCGCTATCAACTATAACCGTGCCTTGTCGATCATTAACTGACACATACCCCGTTACTCCTGATACTGCCGGCGCTCCCCCGACCGCTAAAGCTGAAAGCTCCTTAGCTTCGGCAGCCAACTGAAACAGAGGCTGGGGCTCACTATCGGCTGTCGGCTCATCCTGACTCAGCGGTATCATAAGCTCTGCATTAATCAGATGCCCTGCCGGGTGATAAGCAGCCAACTCTTGCTGCCCTGCTTGCGGCAGAACTTCTGAAGCCAGCAACAACTCAGTTAGCATCGACACATTGATAGATTGGGCGCTAATGTTAATCTGTCCATCGGAAAGATAAACGGAATAATCCGCTGGCGACCAATGATGGTCTAACCACTCCATCGAAAGGTCATAAACAGATAAAACGCTATTTCCACCCAGCTTGCTCCAAAACAGATCCGCTTTTATATTTTTTATCGGCGGTACAACCCCATTACTCCCCTCCCACTGCAGCGAGCTAACATCAACTTCACCTTGGAATGAAATAACCTCGCCTTTGAGGATATCAAGCCATAACCTGCCGGCCGCATCAATTTTATCGAGGTGAATACCTTGCCACTGGTAAGCCCCCAAATATTCATTAACAAGAGGGCCGGACGACCAATCCAGATATAACTTCCCAGTAAAGTCATTCGAAAGAACCCAGCCAGCACCTTTTGCAGAGAAACGAGCAAATGGCACTTCTGCGTTGGTATCCAATATCTCGCCGCTGGCGCTAAATGCAGTTCCATCATAGGCCATGATTGCGCGAGGGATATTCCAGGTGCTCTTAACTCCTATAGAGTTCAATAGCCTCACATCAATATTTGAAACCAGCAAACTAGGTTGCTCAAGCACCGAAAGAACTGAGTTGAAATCAGTCCCTGCACCACTGCTATTGCCTGGCAGGCCAGGGATCTGCCACCCACCATTTTCATTCTGAAATAACGGAAGCGTAATACCATCAGCCTCTATCGCCTGAAATTGCAATTTACGTTTTAATATACTTTGAACGACTGAGAGGTGAATATAAAAAGAATTTACCTGGAGAGGAGGAGCATCAACCAGCCGATGACTGCCTGTCAGCTCTATATCGGAGACAACCAGCACAGGGTCAAGCCATCGCCAGCTACCTTCGATAGAGCCAATATTGACAGGAACACCCAGTTGCTCGGAAAGAACCGCTTCCAGCTCCCCCTTATACGAATTAACAAACGGAAAGAACTGCCTTCCAACAGCCATATAAACAGCGACAAGCACCAACAGAAGCAGCGCTAGAAACCGAACCAGACGAAAAGACCTAACTATCAACGGATACAAACTTACCTACAACCAGCCAAGTAACTGGTCTCCCTTGCAATAATGCCTGCTTTAAGAATCAACCCCGTATCAGTTGCAATATGCCACCACACCGAGCTAGATTAACACCACATCATACTGAATTTGGCTATACATCACTTCAACCTGAAACTTTATGCTCTTCCCGATAAACGTCTCAAGGTCTGCCACATTATCAGACTCTTCATCGAGCAGACGGTCGATGACGCCTTGAGAGGCCATGACTAAATAGCCCGTCGCATCATACGCCCGATTAATGCGCAAAATTTCCCGCAATATTTCATAGCATACTGTTTCAGAGGTTTTTATATACCCACTACCATCACAAACATTACATGGCTCACAAAGTGCCTGTCCCAAGCTTTCGGTTGTTCGCTTACGAGTCATTTCTACCAACCCAAGCTCGGAGACGCAGCTCAGTTTAGTCTTGGCGTGATCCCTCTCCAACATCTTTTCCAGCATTCGAAGCACCGAGCGCTGATGTTCGGGGTCTTCCATATCTATAAAATCAAGGATTATAATTCCGCCAAGGTTCCTGAGCCTCAACTGCCTGCTAATCGCTCTGGCAGCTTCAAGATTGGTTTTAAATATCGTCTCTTCAAGGTTTCTGTGACCAACAAACCCGCCGGTATTTACATCTATGGTCGTCATGGCTTCGGTCTGATCGATAATCAGGTAGCCGCCAGATTTTAACTGTACTTTGCGTCCAAGCGCCTTTTGAATTTCATCTTCGACCCCATAAAGATCGAAAACAGGCCGCTCACCCGGGTAATACTCCAACCGATCCGTCACATCAATCAGGAACTCTTCTGAAAACGATTTGACTCGCTGAAAGCTCTCTTTTGAGTCAATTCTAATTTTCTCCGTTGCAGGCCTTACCAGATCTCTGATCGTCCTGATACACAGTGGGAGGTCTTGATAGATAACCGCAGGAACTTTGGCCTTTTTGATTTTGTCTTCAACCGAAACCCAGAGCCGCTCTAGAAACTTAATATCAGACTTGAGCTCATCTTCACCTGCGCCATCCGTAACAGTTCTAATAATATATCCGGCCAGCGGAGCATCGCTTTCCTCGCGATAACTCTCGACCAGATTTTTTAACCGCTCTCGCTCTTCTTCATCCTCTATTCGTTGAGAGATACCAACATGATCAGTGCCGGGCATGTAAACCAAATATCGAGAAGGGATTGATAGCTGGGTTGTTAATCGAGCGCCCTTCGTCCCAATGGGGTCTTTGGTCACCTGCACAACCAGCGACTGCCCCTCCCTTAACAGTGAGCTTATATCAGGAACGGGTCTCCCCTGACTACCTCCATTGCTATCGTCTTTGTTATCGGAGCGAACAATATCAGACGCATGTATAAACGCTGCGCGCTCCAGGCCAATTTCAACGAAAGCGGCCTCCATTCCGGGCAAGACCCTTACGACTTTACCCTTATATATATTTCCTACAATACCTCTTCTTCCGGTACGCTCAATATAGACTTCTTGCAGCATACCATTTTCAACCAGCGCTACCCGGGTCTCTACCGGAGTGACATTAATAAGAATCTCTTCCGTCATATTTAATTATCCACCCTATTCTTATCATACGCGCCAGACAAACTCATCCAGCCAGCTCGGTAGTCTGCCAAACAGCGATACCCGCCGAACCAAGCATTTCTGAAACCTCGGCTAGTGGGAGCCCTACAACCGCGCTATAGCTGCCCTGAATAGCCTCAACAAATACCGCACCAAACCCTTGAATTGCATAAGCACCAGCCTTATCGCAGGGTTCGCCCGATTGCCAATATGCAAGAATTTGCTCTTCGCTTAGCTCTTTAAACTTAACACTCGTCGTTACCAGTTGGGTACAGATCTCTGGCTCACGACCTTTTGCCTCAGACAGGGATGCATCAGGTACCACCAAACAAACCGATGTCATCACCTGATGCTCTCGACCAGATAACCTCATCAGCATATCTCTCGCCTCATAAAAGTCGGCTGGTTTACCCAAAATATCACCATCAACGATGACACTTGTATCAGAGCCAAGTATTGCCACCGCCTGGTTTGCATTTTCTATCTCGTAGCAGGCAAGTGCTTTCTCTTTTGCCATTCTAACCACGTAATCTGATGCATGTTCTTCCAGCAAAGGCGTTTCATCAATATTAACCGGTTTAACTAAGAACTTAACGCCAATCTGAGTTAATAACTCACTACGCCGAGGAGATGCAGAGGCCAGTATCAATTTCATTGCGACTCCAGACTAATGTAATTTCATCGCCAGCTTATCAATAAATAGATAAACTACGGGCCATACAAGTGCACTTGATAGCGCCGGAATAAGATACGCCATACCGGAAACGGGGTCGCCAATGACATTACGAATCAGGTGGCCGATCATCAAATGAATACCCACCACCAGAAACACGGTAAATGACTGCTGAACCAAAGGGAAAAGTTTGATGCGCTGGTGCATGGTTAGCACCAAATAGGCGACAACAGCCAACGACAGCGCGTTAACGCCGAGCAGGTTCCCTTCCAGAATATCCAGCACCAGGCCCGACATCCAGGCTACCACAACACCAACCTTGGCCGGGGCTTTAATAACCCAGTAGATAACAACCATTGCGACCCACTCTGGCCGTAAATAAGAGACGGCGTTGGGCAGTGCTAGAATACTAAACAGAAATGCAACGCTAAAGCATAAAAATATGAAAAAAGCGCTTGCCCTGGCAGTAACCATCAACCCTCACCTCCCTGTTCTGGCTCAGAAGAGATTCCTTGCTCTTGCGTTTCACCGTTATGATTTTTCTCGTCCGGCTGTTTGGCGACAATAAGCACCAATCGGCTGCGATTGAGTTGCGCCTTGGGTTGAGCGGTCACTTGAGCAAAAGGCCTGCCAGGATCGTGCTGGACAGATATCACTTCTGCAACCGGATAGCCTGGCGGAAACCGCCCTCCTAAGCCAGAGCTTACCAGTAAGTCGCCCTCTTTTATGTCCGCTGTATCAGGCACATTGGCCAATTCCAAAAAGTCGAAACTACCATTCCCCAATGCGATAGCTCTTACCCCATTTCGGTTGACCTGAACAGGAACAGCATGGCTATTGTCAGAGATCAGCAGTACGCGGCACGCCAGCTCACTCACTTCAACCACCTGCCCGATTAAGCCGCTAGAGTCCAGCACCGCCTGGCCAACGGTAATACCATCTGCTCGCCCCTTGTTGACCATAACGTAGTGTTTGAAAGGGTCGGGGCTCACGCCTATGAGTTCGGCAACAATCACTGTTTCATCGACAACCCCAGAGGCATTCAACAGTTCTCGTAAACGCCCGTTTTCAGCCATGATGAAAGCAAACTTCTGAGCTTTACGCTCCAGCACCAACGTTCGAGCCCTCATGGCATCAACATCTTCTCTCATCTGCTCTCTGGAAGTTGTCACTTCATCCACCCAGTCAACAACACCTCTTGGCAGATTACTCAACCATTGCATAGGCGTTAACGCGGAGCTCAAAGCATGGCGAACCTTATCCAGGTAATCAAAACGACTATCTACAAATATCAGGACACACGAAAGAATAGCCACCAACAATAGCCTGTAGCCTAAATATGGTCCCTGGACAAAAATTGTCTTAATTGAAGACTCCTTTACAACGCTTTAATCAGATTGAGGTTGAGATATTAAATTCGCTTACATTATAGCCAAAACAGAGGCTATAGAACGGCAAAAGCCAGACTCACTGTGCCTGGCTTTTAATGTACCTGTATTCTTACTAATCTAACGGAAACATGCCTGCATCGCTTTTATCAATTAACTCCAGCGCTTTTCCACCGCCTCTAGCAACGCACGTGAGCGGGTCTTCTGCAACTATAACTGGAAGCCCCGTCTCCTCACTCAGCAAACGATCCAGTCCCCTTAAAAGAGCCCCGCCTCCAGTCAGCACGATGCCACGCTCGGCAATATCAGACGCTAGTTCAGGTGGAGATTGCTCAAGCGCACTCTTTACCGATTGAACGATTGCCGCCAACGACTCCTGAAGTGCTTCAAGTATTTCTTCACTATTCAGTGTAAAACCTCTTGGAACCCCTTCTGCCAGATTGCGTCCTCGTACATCAATCTCAAGAAGTTCCATACCCTCATACGCACAACCAATTTCATGCTTGATACGTTCGGCTGTAGTATCGCCTATCAGACTTCCGTAATTGCGACGAACATAGGCCACAATTGCCTCATCAAAGCGGTCTCCACCAATTCTGACTGAGTCAGCATACACAATACCGTTCAACGAGATGATAGCGATTTCTGTGGTTCCGCCACCAATATCTACCACCATCGAACCATGAGCCTCTTCTACCGGCAACCCTGCACCAATAGCTGCGGCCATAGGCTCTTCAATAAGATACACTTCGCGGGCACCGGCCCCCAGAGCAGACTCACGAATCGCTTTTTTCTCTACTTGGGTTGACCTGCTGGGAACACAAATCAGCACACGGGGGCTAGGTGTAATAAAGCTGTTTTCGTGCACTTTATGAATAAAGTGCTGCAGCATTTTTTCAGTAACAACAAAGTCCGCGATAACGCCATCTTTTAAAGGTCGAATGGCGGTAATATTGCCCGGAGTTCGACCCAGCATCCGTTTTGCTTCGGCACCTACGGCCGCAACGCTCTTCTGAGCGGCATGATTTCGAATGGCCACTACTGAAGGTTCATCAAGGACAATGCCTCGTTCGCGAACATAAATAAGTGTATTTGCAGTACCTAAATCGATTGAGAGGTCACTCGAAAAAAGGCCTCGGATTTTTTTAAACATTCGTTGAATTCGCCCTAGGGTATTTTAATCCTTTCAGAAGTCGACTCATCTGCCTGCGTCGTGCTTATAATACATCACACACTTGCTGTGTATTGGCACACGTAAAGTTTGCAGCAAAACACCTGACTTCAAAAAACTGTACAACCAAACTAAAAATAGAGGTTCCGGATACTGCCGCAACTTTAACAATGGCGAGTATTTTGAGCAAGGTAGAATTACGAAAAGCCTCACGAAATCATCAATTTCGCGATAAATTATCGTATTTTACCGCCTATTATCCTTATCTCTTTCTCAAAATGGCACCATATCTATTGGAATCCTGTTAGTATAGCCGATTGTTTCAATTTTTTGCGTAAATTATACAACCTTAGAGGGAGAGCAGCCGTGTCGATAAAGCGCGAAGACGCAGAAAACATTGCCCGACTGGCAAAACTGCAAATAAGTGATGATCAGATTGAAAAAATCACTGGCGATCTATCCAATATTCTAGACTTGGTTGACCAACTTCAAGCTGTCAATACCGACAACATTGAACCTATGGCGCACCCCACTGATGCAGTTCAACGCCTTCGCTCAGATCAGGTGACAGAAGCCAACCACCGGGAAGCGTATCAAAAAATCGCACCGGCAACAGAAGAAGGTCTATACCTCGTACCCAAAGTTATTGAATAACGGCATATTCAAGGCCACGATCTGTGGATATTTTAATATGCCAAGTCATGCGTATTAATGAATACTGCAAACGCTTAATTCTGAACCGCTTAACTTTAAAGACAATGAATCGCCATGCACAATAAAACTGTAGCCGAACTCTCAAAAGGGCTAGCCACTGGAGAGTTTTCCAGCGTAGAACTGACCCAACATTTTTTAAACCGAATTGCTAAACAAGACCCAGGCCTAAATAGCTTCATTACGGTATGCGAGGACGAAGCACTTGCCGAGGCCAAGGCCGCTGATGAAAAAATAGCAGCCGGTGAATCTTCTGAATGGACAGGCGTCCCTTTTGCCCACAAAGATATCTTTTGCACTCAGGGCATTAAAACCAGCTGTGCCTCGAAAATGCTGGACAACTTCATCCCCCCTTATGATGCAACCGTCACCAGCAACTTTAAGCAGCAAGGCGCAGTATGCCTGGGCAAAACCAACATGGACGAGTTTGCAATGGGTTCCTCCAATGAGTCCAGCTACTACGGCCGAGTCGTTAACCCATGGGGCGAAAACCTTGTACCAGGGGGGTCTTCTGGTGGGTCAGCAGCGGCCGTTGCAGCCCGACTGACACCCGCTGCTACCGCTACAGATACAGGCGGGTCAATACGTCAACCTGCGGCACTTTGTGGCGTGACAGGCTTAAAGCCAACATACGGCCGAGTATCTCGGTATGGCATGATTGCGTTTGCGTCCAGTCTTGATCAGGGCGGCCCAATCGCAAGAACGGCCGAAGACGCAGCAATGATGCTCAACGTCATGGCAAGCTATGACAGTAAAGACTCAACCTGCATTGAAAAGGATGTGCCGAATTACACAGCCACATTAAACAACAGCATTGAAGGGTTAAATATTGGGCTGCCAAAAGAGTTTTTCTCAGATCAGCTTGATGCTCAGATGCAACAACAGGTGATGAATGCGGTAGAAGAGCTTAGAAAACTCGGCGCAAACATCAAAGAAATAAGCCTTCCTCACACTGAGCTTTCCGTACCCGCATATTATGTTATCGCTCCTGCCGAATGCTCAGCCAATTTGTCGCGCTTTGACGGTGTTCGCTATGGCTACCGCTGCGAAGACCCAAAAGACCTCGAAGACCTGTACTGTAGAAGCAGAACAGAAGGCTTCGGCGATGAAGTCAAGCGACGCATTATGGTGGGCGCTTACGCACTGTCTGCGGGCTATTACGATGCCTATTACAGAAAAGCACAGCAAGTTCGAAGACTCATTAAAAATGACTTTACAAATGCCTTTAATGACGTCGACCTTATCGTTGGCCCTACCTCACCAACGCCAGCTTTTGGATTTAACTCCAAAGGCGATGACCCGGTTAAGATGTACCTTGAAGACATATTTACCATATCAACTAACCTGGCAGGCCTGCCTGGCATGTCTATTCCCGCAGGAATGGTTAATAACCTGCCAATAGGCCTGCAACTGATTGGCAACTACTTCGATGAAGCACGCCTGCTTAACGTGTCGCATCAGTTCCAACAGGCCACTGATTGGCATACAAAGGCTCCAAATGGCTACGAATAATTTACCCCATTTAGCCCGGGTGAAAATAAGTTTGCGCTACACACAGTACAAATAATTAGCGACTCACCTGCCCATGATTACCGGGCAGGAAATATGAGCAAAGAGGTTTATAGTATGCAATGGGAAACAGTGATCGGGTTAGAGATCCACGCTCAGCTCACCACTCAATCAAAAATATTTTCAGGCTCAAGCACCACGTTTGGCGCAGAGCCTAATACACAAGCATCTGCAGTTGATCTGGCAATGCCGGGTACGTTACCGGTTCCCAATGAACAAGCATTCCGTAATGCAATTAAGTTCGGCCTAGCCATTGATGCAGAGATTAATAAGCGCTCTGTTTTCGAACGCAAGAACTACTTTTACCCTGACCTGCCTAAAGGGTATCAAACAACACAACTTGAAAAACCGATTGTGGGCGCGGGGCATGTTGAGATCCAGTTGAAGGATGGGTCGAAAAAAACAATTAGAATTCATCACGCTCATCTTGAAGAAGACGCAGGAAAATCCCTCCACGAGGATTTTCATGGCATGTCAGGCATCGATCTAAACCGGGCAGGCACACCGCTCATTGAAATTGTCACCGAACCAGACATGAGAAGCGCAGAAGAAGCTGTAGCTTTTGCTCGCAAGCTTCACAGCCTGGTAACGTCTATCGGCATTTGCGATGGCGAAATGTCACAAGGCTCGTTACGGTTTGACGTTAATATATCAGTACGCCCCGAAGGCGAAGATAAACTTGGAACCAGAACCGAAACGAAAAACCTCAACTCATTTCGTTTTATGGAAAAAGCGATAAAGCTGGAAGTTGAGCGTCAAATAGAGCTAATCGAAGATGGTGGTGAAGTTAAGCAAGAGACCCGCCTCTATGACGGGGATAAAGATATATCACGCTCTATGAGAAGCAAGGAAGAAGCAAATGACTATCGCTATTTCCCTTGCCCTGACCTTCTTCCTGTCGTTCTTGACGACGACTATATAGAAAAGATCAAAGAGTCGTTACCTGAACTACCCGACGCGAGACAAGCGCGTTTTATCTCACAGTTTGGGTTATCCGAATACGATGCGGCGATCCTTAGCGCAGATACTGCCACCGCCAACTTTTTTGAAGCAACCGTTAGTACCTGCAACGATGCCAAGCTGGCAGCAAACTGGGTGTCAGGCGAACTGTCCGCCCGCCTAAACAGCGAAGAAAAGCGCATATCCGACATTGAGTTACAAGCCGGGCAGCTCGGAACACTCATTACACGAATCAAAGATGGCACCATATCATCGTCAGGCGCCAAAAAGGTATTTGACGCACTTTGGTCTGGTGAAGAGAGCGATGTCGACAAACTCATCGAAGCGAAGGGTTTGAAGCAAGTATCTGATACAGCAGCGCTTGAAAAAATTGTAGATGACGTTCTGGCAAACATGTCAGATCAGATTGCTCAATACAAAGCGGCTGACGACAAAAAACGGAAAAAACTGATGGGTGGCTTCATGGGGCCATTGATGAAAGCGTCTAAAGGGCAAGGCAACCCTAAGTTGTTTAATCAGATTTTGGCCAAGAAGCTAGCTGATTAGCTGTCGTTACACAGGAAAAAAATCAGCGGCCTGCTTCTAGAAGCCTAGTAGCCGTGACAAAGCGGAATCAAGGGGTGCTCACCCGTGGCGCCTCCCTTGATTTATGTGATTCCTGCCGTATATCCCTTCATCACGGGTGCAAAGATCTATCCCACTTAACAAACTATCCAGAATACCTATCTAGACGCCCGATCAATTATCGCCTTCATCTCCTTAACCGCCTCTTTTAGCCCCACAAACACAGCATGAGCAATAATGGCATGGCCAATATTTAGCTCATTGATCCCTCTAATCGCTGCAACTGCATCGGTATTATGATAATGCAGCCCATGGCCGGCATTTACGATTAACCCCTGACCGATGGCATAGTCGACTCCCGCGCTTACCTTTTCAAACTCATCCGCCACCTGCTCAGGCGTTGAAGCATCAGCATAATGCCCGGTATGAATTTCAATCGCTGGCGCCCCACACCTGACAGCAGCATCTATCTGAGCAAAGTCGGCATCTATAAAGAGTGATACTTCACTTCCTAACTCCGCAAGTCTAGTGCAAGCTTCCTTAATTTTTGCCTCCTGAGAGATAACATCTAGCCCCCCCTCAGTCGTAAGTTCCTCTCTCTTCTCTGGCACCAGGCAACAATGTTCAGGCTTCACACGCTCAGCAAAGGCGAGCATATTTTCTGTCACCGCCATTTCCAAGTTCATTCGTGTGTTGAGTGTCTCTTTTAGAATTAACACATCTCGCTCTTGAATATGCCTGCGGTCTTCACGAGGGTGAATCGTAATACCATCAGCCCCCGCCTCTTCTGCCAGCAGCGCTGCCATAACAGGGTCAGGGTATCGGGTACCTCGCGCCTGACGCAGTGTAGCAACATGATCCACGTTAACACCTAATAACACTCGTCGCTTACTTTCTACTTGCCCCATACTTCTTTAACTCCCTCGTTTTTGCAATCAACTCTCTACTCTTCAGTGCTTTTCCACCCAACAGGTGATCAATCATTAAGCGTGATAAACGCTTGGCCGCCAACCGGGTTTCTTTGCAGCTCAAGTCTAACCTAGATAACTCAATTAGCTGAGAGCCCTTGATAATATGCCGGTTAGCAGCCCCACTAACATTCTGGTTAAACTCGGCATAACCGCTGGGCGGGTTGGACAGGTTATCAATTCGGATAAAGCCTTTCTCTGGCAGCCAGAAATAGGATGCAAAGGCATCAATATCCCGCTCAACACCGCCTTCCTGGGTAAAACTGGGAAAGGCTCCTAACTCCTTCAAGACATTAAATTCAAACACTCTTAGCAGTGGTTCCAGGCTGTCCTTGTTCGCCATTCCCCCTAAGGCATCAGCATAAGCAGAGAATAACGTTGGAGCAGGTTGACAGGTATGAAGAAGCTTTGACAGCAGCTCATTGAGATACAGTCCACTATACAGGTAGTCCCCCCTGAGAGGAGCCAACCTGGAACCTAGCTCAATATCGGTAAGATTCTTTAATTCAGAGCGCCCTTGCCAAGCCAATAACAAGGGCTGAAAAGGTTGTAGCAAACCTTTTAGAGGACTAGACGAACGATGTGCACCTTTGGCTACAAGCCTTAGCACACCATAATTAAGGCTGAATATATCAACCAGCAGGCTGGTTTCGCGATAGTGGCGACTGTGTAACAGGTAAGCTGGTTCTCGTGAAACAGGGGTCGCCATAGCGTCTAATCTCGTGAATAGTACCTAATCTCATGAATAGTACCTAATCTCATGAGCAGTGCTTGGTCTCATGGATAGCCTGGCAGTTAGCGATCATCGTATCCCAGGCTTTTCAGTGCGCGCTCACTATCCGCCCACCCACTCTTCACTTTAACCCACAGGTTAAGCATCACCTTACTATCAAACAAGCGCTCCATATCAAGCCGGGCATCTCGTCCAATTATCTTAATCTGACCACCTTTATCGCCGATAACGATTTTTTTCTGCCCTTCACGCTCAACCAGAATTTTGGCGCTAATTCTTAATATTCTCTCTTCCTGTTTGAATTCTTCGATTTCTACGGTAACCGAATAGGGCAACTCTTCTCCAAGCTGCCTCATAACTTTTTCTCGCACCAGTTCTGCGGCCAGAAATCGAGAACTTCTGTCCGTCACCTGATCTTCGGGGTAGTAGTGAACACTTTCAGGAACAAAGCTTGCCACAACCTCCTCTAGCCTATCTACGTTATGCCCCTTTTCTGCCGAAATAGGCACAATGTGCGCAAATTCCATTTTCGTTGAAACATCACTTAGATACGGTAATAAAGAGGCTTTGTCTTGAATTCTGTCAGTTTTGTTAACGGCCAGCACCACGGGGCAGCGAGCACGCTTCACCTTCTCAAGCACCAACTCATCATCGTCAGTCCACTTTTGGCGATCAACAACAAAAACAACCAGATCAACATCTTTCAATGCATCAGCTGCGGCCTTATTCATATAACGATTAATTGCTTTCACTTCTTTTAGGTGAAGCCCAGGGGTATCAACATACACCACCTGAACATCATCTACGGTTTTTATGCCAAGAATCTGGTGACGTGTTGTTTGTGGTTTACGGGAAGTAATACTCAGTTTTTGCCCCAGAATATGGTTAAGCAGGGTCGACTTACCAACATTGGGTCGGCCAACTATTGCGACAAAACCACAACGCATTTCATTACCTTCACCTTGTGAATTTTGGTCAATATTACTCATTTTTTCCGATACCACTGATTATAAACAACATGATGTAGATTACTCTTCCAACCCCAGGGCGGTGAGCGCTTGTTTGGCAGCTTTTTGCTCGGCGATCCGGCGGCTACTGCCACTACCCTGGGATTTCTGTTTCAGCATTTCAACCTGGCACTCTACATAAAACGTTTGCGCATGAGCTTCGCCTTCAACTGTCACGACCTCATAGTTAGGCAAAGCTTGCTGGCGAGACTGCAAGAATTCCTGCAGTCGAGTTTTAGGGTCTTTCTGAGTATCCTGAAGGGTCAGACTTTCCAAACGGCTGCTATACCAGTAGAGAACACGCTCTTTTGCGGCTTCAAATCCACTGTCATTAAAAATGGCACCAATAATCGACTCGACGGCATCGGCCAATATAGATTCCCGGCGAAAGCCACCGCTTTTTAGCTCTCCAGAGCCCAGCAGCAGGTAATCCCCAAGCCCGAATTCTTTAGCAATTTCCGCCAGTGTTACACCTTTTACCAACTGAGCCCTAAGGCGGCTTAACTGCCCCTCTCTTGCTTTAGGAAATCGTCTGTATAGATCTTCTGCTATTACGAAGTTAAGAATCGAGTCACCCAGAAACTCGAGGCGCTCATTGTTATTAGCCCCCACACTGCGATGTGTTAACGCCAGGGTTAACAATGACTCGTCATTAAAACTGTATCCAATCCGCCTTTCTAAGGCTTTATTTGATCTATTCACTGGGCTTTAGTTTCAAAGTGGTTTTCAAAAGAGACGATCGCATCAATATTTTTAAAGATGTTTTCTCTTTTTTCATAATTAATATCAATCGTAAGCAAACCATCATCTCGTTTGATAACAATGCTCTTGAGATCAAAGTTTCGTATATTGTTAATACTAAAGCGCTTGCTGAAGGCACTTATGATTTCGTCGTCTGACAATTCAGCAATATCTGGTTGTGCCCCGATGTCTTTAAGCACTTTCTCAATCGTCATATTATCGAAGAACATCGGCGCAATTTTCATCACAATCGTCAAGATTGATGCGGCCAAAAACAAAATCACCATTATCGATAACGCCGACGCGCCTTTCTGATTTCTCATACTTAACCCTTTAATATTAATTCCAGCTAAAGCCTTCAACCCGGTAAACACAGTCAATTTATTCTGAGGCCTTTGCACGACTACTGCGCTTACAAATACAGCGTTAGAAAATGACTCAAAATGCTCATTTATAGACCATAAACTGCGCTTTTTCGTCATGTTTTGCCTTGTCTATGATTCGCTCATAACGTCGTGCAAAGGTCTCATTCTAGTTAATTGAGCCTACTCTGGAAAAGCTCGGTAATGAGGTCAGCGACTTCCAGTGCATCCAAATCGCAAACGCCTTTCCCACCACCATTTCGTCAGGTACTAAGCCCCAATATCGACTATCGTTACTGTTATCGCGATTATCACCCATCATAAAGTAATGCCCTTCAGGGACGACCCACTCTCCTTCACCTTGTCCTGGCCGGGTTCTGGACGCTTTATAGATCTGGTGCGAAACCTCACCGAGCTTTTCTTCAAACAATTGCATTGGTGGCAAGTTTGCCAAGTGAACTTCTTCCACCTGCTTATTATTAATATAGAGGGTTTTATTACGATAGCTAATGGTATCGCCCGGCACCCCCACTACACGCTTTATATAGTTGGTTTTACCATCAACAGGATAACGAAATACCATCACATCACCACGCTGAGGGTCCCCCATCTCTAGCACCTTGGTTCCTGCAACGGGTAAACGGACCCCATAGCTAAATTTGTTAACCAAAATAAAGTCGCCTACCAGAAGCGTTGGCAACATAGAGCCTGAAGGTATCTGGAATGGCTCAACCAAAAAAGAGCGCAAAACCAGCACTATCGCCAAGACAGGGAAAAATGATCGGGACATTTCAACCAGCCAAGGCTCGTTAGCATCGCCCTCGCTCTCCCCCGCTAGCGCAGCAACATTGCCAAGGTCACCTTCATGACCTTCAGCCGCTTCTCTGCGCCTGGGATACCAAATTAGGCGATCAGCCCCCCAGATAGCACCAGTAGCAAAGGTTAATACAACAAGTATCAACGGAAAATCTAAATCCATAACAGTTCCTGAAACCTATCTGAATATTATTATGCGAAATTAACACTCTACGTGAACAGGCAAGCTATCTACTCGGGCTAACCACCTGCGCAGGCTAACTATCAATCTTTAAGACGGCCAAAAATGCTTCTTGTGGTATCTCGACGTTACCTACCTGCTTCATTCGTTTCTTACCTTCTTTCTGCTTTTGCAGTAGCTTTTTCTTACGACTTACATCCCCGCCGTAACATTTTGCTGTAACATTTTTACGCAAGGCTTTAACGGTAGTCCGGGCAACTATCTGACCGCCAATCGCTGCCTGAATAGCAACGTCAAACATCTGCCTTGGAATCAACTCTTTCATTTTCTCAGTTAGCAGGCGACCTTTTGAAGCAGCATTATCTTTATGCACAATGATCGCCAGGGCATCAACTTTATCGCCGTTGATCAGCACATCCAAACGAACCAGATTCGCAGGCTCAAAACGATCAAACTGGTAGTCAAGAGAGGCGTAACCACGGCTGGCAGACTTAATTCGGTCAAAGAAATCAAGCACCACCTCGTTCATTGGCAGCTCATACTTTAACGATACCTGCCCACCAACAAATTGCATATCTTTCTGAACACCCCGTTTTTCAACGCAGAGGCTGATAACGTTCCCCAAGTGCTCTTGAGGCACGAGTATATTCGCCTCAACGATGGGCTCCCTCATCTCTTCAATTGAGCCAAAGTCAGGCAATTTAGACGGGTTATCAACTTTCAGGATTTCTCCTGAGCGGGTGACAACTTCAAATATAACCGTGGGTGCGGTCGTAAGAAGATCCAGGTTATACTCGCGCTCCAGACGCTCCTGAATAATTTCCATATGGAGCATGCCAAGAAAGCCGCACCTAAACCCAAAGCCCAGAGCATCTGACGTTTCTGGCTGATATTGCAATGAGGCATCATTTAACGTTAGCTTCTGCAAAGCATCCCGAAAATTCTCATAATCATCGGTACTGACAGGAAACAGCGCAGCAAACACCTGTGGTTGAACCTTTTTAAACCCCGCCAATGACTCAACGTCAGGCGTTTTGGCTTCAGTGATGGTGTCACCAACTGGCGCGCCATGAATATCTTTAATCCCAGCGACCACAAACCCTACTTCACCAGCATAAAGAACCCCTGTTTCGTGCCGTTTAGGGGTGAAAATACCCACGGAGTCAACTTGCTCAACCTTGCCGGTCGACTTTATGAGAATTTTACTGCCTTTTCTCAGGGTTCCCTCTACAACGCGAACCAAAGAGACAATTCCGAGGTAGTTATCAAACCATGAGTCAATGATCAGCGCTTGCAGGTCACCATCAACATCACCTTCAGGAGGCGGTATTCTAAAGATAAGGTCTTCGAGCACATCCTCAACGCCCATTCCACTCTTGGCACTACAAGGCACTGCATCTTGCGCATCAATACCAATAATATCTTCAATTTCAGTTTTAACTCGCTCCGGTTCGGCCTGCGGAAGATCCATTTTGTTAAGAACCGGCACCACTTCAAGCCCCATTTCTATAGCGGTGTAGCAGTTAGCAACCGATTGGGCCTCAACCCCCTGTGCGGCATCGACAATCAACAAGGCCCCTTCACAGGCTGCCAGTGAGCGGGATACTTCATATGAAAAGTCAACGTGGCCAGGTGTATCGATGAAGTTTAACTGGTAGGTCTCACCATCTTTTGCGGTGTAATGCAGCGTCACACTTTGGGCTTTAATGGTAATCCCTCGCTCACGCTCAATATCCATTGAGTCAAGCACCTGAACGTCCATCTCTCTTGCGCTTAGACCACCACAAGTCTGAATAAACCGATCCGCAAGCGTAGACTTGCCATGATCAATATGAGCAATAATTGAGAAATTACGGATATTTTTAAGACTTTTCACTATAGAATTATCACTGAATTAGGCTGTTATCATGTTCTTATGAATCAGAATTGGTCGTTATCACGAACCATGCTCTGTTGCACTGAAGAACCATTTTATTGCTCAGCAAGAGCAATTAAGTCTCCTTTGCTTCTATCTTTTAAAACAACCCGCAAAAAGACAGAAGCAAAAGAACGAAGCATTTTAGTTCATTTAAACTCTCAACGAAAGGAAGGGGTGTTTTCTTTATGTATACAATGGTTAAAAAGTATAAAAGTTAAAACCTAATGTTAGCCGGACGAGCACGTATCACTCTGTGCCCGAATCATAGATAAACCGCTCTTTCTGCCCTTGTTCAAGGTTCGAAAGATAGCCAGCCAATTGCTCATCATCCAATGCATGACTAAATAAATTCCCTTGCGCCATTTCACAATGAGCACCTTGCAAAAACTGCAGTTGCTCACGGGTTTCTACACCTTCGGCAATGACCGCTAAGTTGAGCTTGTGAGCCAATGCAATCACCGCATTCGTCACTTCCCCGCTCTTCTGGTCGTATGGAATCCCCTTGATAAACAAACGATCGATCTTAACGCTGTCTATTGGTACCTGGCTCAAGCACCCTAATGAGCAGTAGCCTGTACCAAAGTCGTCCAGCGACACCAAGACCCCTAAACGTTTTAATGATTGCACAAGCTCCATCATTGCCTGAATATCAAGCATCAGCATGCTGGCCGGTAGTTCAAGCTCGAGCTTGCTAACATCGACGCCTGTTTCCTCAACGACCCGACTGAATAGCTCGACAAAACCCGGATCTGAGATTTGTTTGGATGATAAGTTCATCGACATGACATATTTGGAAAAACCAGCCTTGCCGAGAGCAACCGTTTGTAAGCACGCCTGGCGAAGCACCCACTCCCCCAATTTGTGAATCAGTCCACTGTCTTCTGCCAATTGAATAAACTGATCAGGTGCAACAAGCCCACGGTCTGGGTGATTCCAGCGAACTAAAGCCTCCATTCCCACGACTTCTTGAGTATCTAGCTTCACTTTGGGCTGGTAATGAAGAACAAACTGAGACAGTTCGATAGCATTTCTCAACTCTTCCTGCATCAGCATTCTTCGTGCTGCTCGAATATTCATCGAATTAAGGAAAAATTGATAGTTGTTGCGTCCCACTTCTTTTGCCCGATACATTGCCAAATCTGCAAATTTCATGAGTGAAGCGGGGTCATCGCTATCATCGGGTATCATAGCAATACCAATACTGACGGTTACTCCTACATCGTGGTCTTTCAGTCGGATGCGCTGGCTCAATTTATCCAGGATATTGCTTGCCACACGGCCAGCAGCCTCTGCACTTCCGACCTCAGAAAGCAATACCGTAAATTCATCGCCGCCCAGGCGAGCCACCGAGTCTTCATCTCTTACACAACCTTTGAGCCAGTCAGCAACCTGTTGCAATAACGTATCGCCTGCATCATGACCCAATGTATCATTGATTCGCTTGAATCCATCAAGATCCAGGAACAATAAAGCTGCCTGATTGCCTCTCCTCTTGCAGGTTTTTACCGTATGCTCAAGCCGGTCTTTAAATAGTTGACGATTAGCAAGCCCGGTCAGCTGATCATAAAATGCCAGACGGTGTAGCTCTGTTTGCGCAAGCTTCAACGCAGTTAAGTCGCGGAAGTTAACAACAACGCCATAAACACCGGGAACATCTTGCATCGCAGTATAACCGCCTTCCATATTCATCCAGTGCCCATCTTTATGCTTTATTCGGGCATGATTGACGGCAACAGAGGTTCCTGGTTTTTGCAATGCGTCTTCGTAGCAAGCCTGAACCACGGGCAAATCATCAGGGTGGACAACACTTTCGGTACCCTGTTTTTTAAGTTCGGTTAAGCTATACCCCAAAATCCGTTCACATGACGGGCTGGAGTAACTCACATCACCATTATTATCGATGATAACGGTGATGTTTGTGGTGTCTTCAGTTATCGCGCGATACTTACCCGCATTAGCCAAGGCAATTAATTTGGATCGAACCAGCACTAATGTGACAAAAAACAGCAGTAAGCTAACTAATATACCGGACACTAATACGATACCCGGCCGTGGGTCAGAGGCCAGATAGTCAAAAGCGGGGGTTGTCCTCGTCAATAACAACCACGTTTTGCCGCCGTGCTCTATCGTCTGGGAGTTCTCAAATGAATAAACTTCATCAAGGTTTCCCAAATTCGAGGCGTACATCAAGCGCTCATCGATAATGACGTCGCTATCGTAAATTCGGATATCCAAAAAGGGGGCGATTAACCCGACAATGCCGTCCATTAAGTTATTCATACGAAAGGCACTAAAAACAAATCCGTTCAGCGCCGCTCGTCTATCGTCAGTAGTGATGAGTGTTTTTTCACTTTCATAGACAGGAAAATACATCACAAAGCCGGGCTGAGACTCATCAACTTGCTCTTGAACCAATACCACTTTGCCAGTCATCGCTGCCTGACCGCTATCCCGGGCCATTTCCATTGCTTTTCTGTGAGCCGGATCGCCAAATGCATCGTAACCAAATGCTCTCCGGTTGCGTTGGGTGGCGGGCTCCAGAAACACCACAGGGTGGTATTCATGACGACTACCTGTAGGGCTAAGAAGGTAATTCGGCAACCCTTCAGAACGGATTTTTTCAATATGCTCTGCAACCCCCTCTTGCGTCACCTTCTCTGTAAACCCAATACCTTGAATACCAGGATAATAGCGCTCAATATCGAGTTTATTAACGTAGGTTCGCCAGTCATTCCGGCCTATTAAATCGGCAACGGCAAACAGCCCCGCACTGCCCGCCAAGACTTGTTCATAATTTAGAAGCCGCTCTTCGATTGCTGTTTTAAGTTGCTGAGACTGATTTTCAAAGTGCGCTTTGGTGCGGTCTTGGACAAGAAGAATAGAGAGCTGCCACAAGGATGCCGTCATTATCAGTGCGACAACTAGCACGACCCATGCAAGCTTGGAGTTTCGATACTGAAACAGAAATGCTAATGACTCTTCCTTGTTATTCATCGTAGGCTCTTTTGAAATTGTGGGCGCTTATGAAGTAATAGTGCATGCAGCTTAGCCCTGATAGCATGGTTTTAACAAACAGGAGTATAAAACAAAAAAGAGCAGGGTCACAGTCAAGCAGAACGCAATGACGCAACCGTGCTCTTTTTTTTCAGATATAAAACGCCTCGCGCTAGTTCTCCAGTTTAATCACCACAAACGACGGGTTGCCTTGCCGAATAATGAGCACCGGAATCGCACGCCCGGTGGGGAGCGATTTTACAATCGAATTAAAGTCCTCAAGGGTTTTGACTTCCTGGTTATTAATACTGCTAATCACATCATTGGGTCTAATACCCGCCACACGTGCAGCGCCTTGGTCAACCCGGGTCACCACCAACCCGGCTGATACCTGCAACTGCTGGCGCGCACCTTCATCAAGCTCTGCTACTTCAATATTAAACCTGTTGGAGGCGGCCTTAGGTGTCTTTGCGGGCATTACACTTCCCTTCTCAGTCGGAAGCTCTCCAATTTCCACCACCAATGTTTTGCGTTTACCCGCGCGAATAACTTCTAGTTTAGCTTTCTTGCCAACAACGGAGCGCCCGACTAAGTGGGGAAGATCCGAAGATCGTTTAATTGTCTGCCCTTCATACTTAGTGATGATATCCCCCTGCATTAGGCCTGCGTCCTCTGCTGGTGAGTTCGGCACTACTTGAGCAACCAGCGCCCCATGAGGTTTTCTTAAATCGAATGACTCAGCCAGATCCTTGCTAACTTCTTGAATAAGCACACCTAACCAACCCCGCGCCACATAACCTTTTTGTTGCAGCTGGTCTACAACCTCCATGGCAACATCGACTGGAATCGCAAACGAAACGCCCATAAAACCGCCAGACCGGGTATATATTTGCGAGTTTATGCCAACAACTTCTCCATCCAGATTGAACAACGGCCCCCCTGAGTTACCTGGGTTGATAGCCACATCAGTTTGAATAAAAGGCACATAGTTCTCGCTTGGCAAGGTACGGCCAATCGCACTCACGATTCCCGCCGTAACCGTATAGTCAAAACCAAAAGGAGAACCGATTGCGAATACCCACTCACCTACTTTGAGGTCTTTTGATTTGCCAATTTTTACAACAGGCAAATCCTCTGCTTCAATTTTCAGCACTGCTAAGTCTGAGCGAGCATCAGCACCGATCAATTTGGCAGGCAATTCTCGCCGGTCATTTAGTCTGACAATTATTTCATCAGCCCCATCGATCACGTGGTTGTTTGTCAGTACCAAGCCATCTTCGGAGACAATAAACCCGGACCCCATAGATTGGCTTTGCCTTGGCTGCTGACCAGGGCCATAGGGCGCACCGAAAAAGTGCCTGAAGAACTCAGGGATTTGCTCAAGCTCATCCGGCCTCAACCCTCGATGCAACGTACTCTTAGAGCGGCTCACGGTACTGATATTAACAACAGCAGGCGAGTGGTCTTCAACCAGCTCGGTAAAGTCCGGTAGGTCAGCAGCCTGTAAACCCACAGAGATCACTCCCAATAGCGTTAACAGTAATACCCTGACGGGGCTCAGTATTGCTTTTGTCATAGCCACTCCTTTCGATACGCTTCAAATCAATAGTGAATATTTAAAGCAGCGCGTATAGTCGCTTCTGCAACCTTTATTCTGGTGACAAAAAGTTTTTTTTCAAATTAAACATTATTTAGAAAGCGAACGCTCAGAATGAGCAAAGATAAATAGCCGGCAGGATACTCCCTACGAGCTGCGGCACAGGACCACATCAACATTAAAACGTTAAGGTGCTGTTATAACGTCTACCGTGGGAATAGGTTTATGCGTAGTGGAGCGAATCATCTTTGGGCAAAATCGAGGATCGCTTGAATGGAAATAGGAGTATAGCTTAACGAGTAAAAAGCCAAGTGCCAGCCCCAAGAGACCAGAAGCAGCAACCCAGCCATCGCCAGGGGCAATCCACTTTTCGGTTATCGACGCGGCGATAATCATTACTAATAGAGGGAGCAAATAAACCATCACTGAGGCTTTGATCAGCATATCCTCTGGTATACCTAAAAGCACTTCATCCCCCACCTCGAGATTAAGCGTATTAGCCACCAAAACCTGATTGGCCTTGCCATCAGAAATACGCGCTAACACCCCCTGCCCACACCCATTTTTGGCTTCACAGCTTGAACAGGCGCTTTTACGGATGGTTTGTACCCATGCCTGGTTACCATCAATGGCAACCACAACACCAGACTCTTCTAACATACCCCACCCTTGTCAAACAAACTCATTAGAAACTGCAACCCGGTCACTCCAACGAACGACCATTTTGACGAATGACCATTTCAAAGAACGATTATGATAAGTGTTTTAGCCCTCCTTAAAAAGAGATCAATTCATATCAGGCACAACTTTTTCCGCGACCTTCATTGCCGCAGCAACAGGAACTTCACCGACAACCGTTACCATGTAATCATGGTTTTTCCATTTAAGCCGGTGTGCATATGCAACGGTTGCCCCAATCACAGACACACCTTCGGGCATATTTTCTTTCCCCGGCTTTTCAATAAAAACACTAAAAGAAGCCAAGCCATCAGTAAACACCTGCACATTACCTGAGCTCACCACACCTTTGCCACTCAGCCCCTTATTTACAGGTATAAAACCGTCCGGAAGCCAATCTATTCGCCACGCCATTTTGGAAGGCCACTCCCCGCTTTTTTGAATAGAGGGCAGGCTTTCGTGGGAGTACACAGCCCCCGGATTATTGGGGGCTAACTCTGCATCGCTAATATCATCAGCTAATTCGAGTGATGTATAGTGAAAGCGCTCTAACACTTCACCACTGGAGCTAACCAGCATTGATTTTAATAACAGTCCACTACTTTTCTCCAACCACAACAAGTAGTTGTATCGGTAACTATCCTTTGCCATCACTGCAATTTTCACGGCCAGGTGGCCCGCCACGCGGTCTTCTCCCTCAAGAGTAATCATATAGTGCTCTTTTTTGGGCATTAAGGTGCGAGCAAACGCCCCTGCAAAAGGCCCTGAAGGGATGCTCTGCTCCAGGCTTATGATTCGGTTACCGGGTAGCACACAAACGACTTCATCCCCCGTGCGCAAGATTTCCCCCATTTCACCATCCAACTGAACCAGTTTCTCTCTGTCTTCCCCGTCTTTATATCGATGGATAACCTTCATGGAAGACGATATATCCCCCCGGCTATAAACAAATACACCACGATAGCTTTGAGTTTGCATGGCCACAACCATTCGCTCAAACCAAGCGTCACCACTCAAAGAGGAGCCAGAAACTTGCTCGCTGTTTTTTGCTGCTGACGCAGCAGATTGAGCATAAAACGCCGTTGCAAAAACAATCAGACAGGTGTTAAAAAGTTTATGTAATAACGGCCTACGCGGCACAACTCGATCTTTTATTGGTCTCAAAGACACTCTCACCTACCCAGTTAGTTCTCAGTAATTGTTAAGCTAGCCACTCTGGCAAGTGGCATCAGTCCGGAACGCCCTCCTGTCACCGAGTTCTCTGCATGACGCAGCAAGTATTGGTTAAGCCTTCGAGCATGCTCAGGAGTAAAGGGTCTCTCAACGACCTGAACACCCTCAACACTCTCTCCATCGCTAGCCGCTGGCAAACTGTTTTGTAACACATCAATAGCTGTATTCTTTTCTACAGTGAAACCACTGCTGCCCGCATCAACCGAAGCTGTCTGCAGCGCATCATCAACACCAGCGCTGCCGCCAAAGCCGCCATCAAAAGGTTTAAACACCAAAGA
This sequence comes from Alkalimarinus coralli, assembly GCF_023650515.1. NCBI lineage: Bacteria > Pseudomonadati > Pseudomonadota > Gammaproteobacteria > Alteromonadales > Alteromonadaceae > Alkalimarinus > Alkalimarinus coralli. The sequence goes on along the minus strand of NZ_CP096016.1, from coordinate 618,717 downwards.
GATCGACAAAATCACCGCCGCCGCTATCGCCACTCTGGAGAAAAAGCCTGCATCCATCTTATTGGCTGATGGCGTTGTATGCTCGGTTGCCGCCATTGCTACGGGCTCATAGACGCGCTCATTGTGATCTATATTTTCAATAGATTTGGAGATATCTGCACTAATATCAATATCTAAAAAGCTGTTCGTTGAGTCTACAGCGTGTTGGTTATAAGTACTCTGGCCAGACGATAGCAAATCACTCACCTTGCTGTAACGCGCCCATACACTTCTCATGGCTGAATCATCAGAGTGATTCAGTACGCGTCTCAATTCAAGTTCATCTGCCTCATTATCCAGCAATGCAGATATGGATTCTTTCATTCTCTCATCCATCACATACCCTCTCTCATGCTAAAAACACTCGTAGCCACAAGCGCTTTCAATCTACTCTCTATCCATCGCACTGACAGATCTTTTTTATTACACTCGTTCAAGCCAATACGCTCATTCAAACCAATACGCTCATTCAAACCAAAAACTTGGCCGTTATCTTTGATTTTCATCCAAATAAGGCCCTATTTTTGAGTCAACTGCATCCCGGGCTCTGAATATTCTCGAACGCACCGTTCCGACAGGGCAATCCATTACCTCAGCTATTTCGTCATAACTCAAGCCATCAAACTCTCTTAGCGTCAAAGCAACCCTCAAGTCCTCTGGCAGCTGACCAATTGCCCTGTTCAGGGCAAGCTCAAGCTCCGAACGATATAGATTTCTCTCGGGGCTTTGAATATCCTTGAGGCTGCTATCAGCCGTAAAGTGCTCAGCATCCTGAATATCAATATCAACACCCGGAGGTCTGCGACCTTTAGCAACAAGATAGTTTTTTGCAGTGTTAATCGAGATCCGGTACAACCAGGTATAAAAGGCGCTTTCACCTCTAAAATTCTTCAAGGCTCGATAGGCCTTAATAAAAGACTCTTGAGTCACATCGAGCACTTCATGTTTATCGCTTACATATCGAGAAACCAGAGACGCAACCTTGCCCTGGTATTTAAGCACCAGAAGGTCAAACGCCTTTTTTTCGCCATGCTGAACCCGTTCAACCAATTGCCAGTCAGTTGACTTAATAGTTTGCTTCTGAGCTGCCGCGGCCTCGCTCAAATCAGCCTCCTGGCAGCCACCAGCAGGACGCCCCATCGTCTTAGCAGAGTTGTTAATACCTTTTTGTTCAACCTCTATCCCCCGGTGTTTGTGGCCTGGTTTGGCCGACCTCAGCGATGCTACGTTTGTTGCCGTGATATTATCGTAGCTCCGACGATCTGAAAGATCTTTTGTAGCCGTTGCTAAAGTATAGCCTGTTGAAGAACTCATCATAGTATTCCAGTTTTAATACCGATCAGCGCCCCGCGCTAACCCACGTAAAGACATTCTCCAGCCCTCAAACAGGCCTCACCTACAAGAATGTGTCACAAAAATAGACACTGACTCCGTTTTTTAGTTCAATAACCGTGACCGCAACCCCTAACACTCTGGTAAAGAAGTGACTATGCAATCCTCTTTTCAACATGATGTCCTTATTATTGGCAGTGGCGCAGCAGGCTTATCCGTTGCGCTAAACCTGGCCAGCCACGTCAAAGTAGCCGTTATATCAAAGGGCGATCTGCCTAGTGGTTCTACGCTGTATGCCCAGGGTGGTATTGCTGCCGTGATGGATACGAGCGACACGATAGAGTCACACATTCAGGATACCTTGATCGCAGGTGCCGGGCTTTGCCATGAAGACGCGGTTCAGTTCACAGTTGAGAATGGTCGGGAAAGCATTGAGTGGTTAATTTCTCAAGGGGTTGATTTTACAAAAGAAAATGTCAAGCATAATAACGAGTCCAATGACTCAAACAGTTATCACCTGACTAAAGAAGGGGGGCATAGCCACCGAAGAATTATGCATGCCGCCGATGCAACAGGGCACGCGGTATCTTCATCGCTCTGCGATAGAGCGGTTGAAGCGGATAATATTGATATTTTTGAAAACCGGGTTGCCATCGACCTCATTACTCATAAAAAACTGTTTCTACCGGGCAACCGCTGCGTAGGCGCATACGTTCTAAACGATAAAACAAGCCATGTAGAGTTATTTCGCGCTCGGTTTGTTGTGATTGCTACAGGAGGCGCAAGCAAGGCCTATCTTTATACCAGCAACCCGGACGGCGCCAGTGGAGACGGAATCGCGATGGCCTGGCGAAGTGGCTGTCGCGTCGCAAACATGGAGTTTAACCAGTTTCACCCTACCTGTTTATATCACCCTCAAGCCAAGTCATTCCTTATCACTGAAGCAGTCCGAGGCGAAGGGGGTCGGCTATTACTTCCCGATGGGCAGCGATTTATGCACCGCTTCGACAAACGGGAAGAGCTCGCGCCAAGGGATATTGTCGCAAGAGCCATCGACCATGAAATGAAACGGTTAGGGGCTGACAACCTGTTTCTCGATATTAGCCACAAATCCGACAAGTTTGTTAAAGAGCACTTCCCAACCATATATGAGCGTTGCCTTGAGTTTGGCATCAACATCACTCAAGAGCCGATCCCGGTTGTACCTGCAGCCCACTACACCTGCGGTGGAGTCATCACAGATCAGCGAGGCCGAAGCGATGTTAACCAGCTTTATGTGGTTGGTGAAGCGGGCTTCACCGGCTTGCACGGTGCCAACCGGATGGCGAGTAATTCGCTGCTTGAGTGTCTGGTCTATGGCCGCTCAGCCGCACAGGATATTATGAAGAAGTTTGCGGAGATCCCGCCACCACCTGAAGCACCGCTATGGGACGAATCCCAGGTTACTGACTCTGACGAAGATGTCGTTCTATCTCACAACTGGGATGAGCTAAGGCGTTTTATGTGGGATTACGTAGGTATTGTTCGCACTAACAAACGCCTGCAAAGAGCAAAACACAGGATTGACGTGCTACATCAGGAGATCGTCGATTTTTACAGTAATTATAAAGTCACCAATGACCTCCTGGAGCTGCGTAATTTGATGACTATTGCCGATTTAATCATCTGCTCCGCTATTCAAAGAAAAGAGAGCCGAGGCCTGCACTACACATTGGATTACCCAGAGCAGCTCCCGGTTGCTCGTGACACCATTCTCACACCAACCAATTTTTCAGCCAGAGACTGGTAGCCGAACTAATGGCTTTTGCACTCTTAGCCTCTCTGGTAGCCGTCCGGGGTTAACCCCGTCGTTTAGCATAAAATGATACACGTAAATTTGAGCGTGTATCTTCTCCCTTCAAGCGATCAACGCTATAATGCCCATTCACTGTTACGCGTAACCTCTCTTTTACCAATCTCCAGGGCTGTAGTATGGTTTCTGATATCGAATTTAACCGGCTTTTCTGGCATAGCCGTCGGGGAATGCTTGAACTAGATGTTCTTCTTGTTCCTTTTCTTAAAGAAGCGTTCCGGGATCTGCCAGAGGACGACCAAGCACGTTACGTCAAACTGCTTGAGTGTGAAGATCAGGATATGTTCAGCTGGTTTATGCAAAAAGGCGTGCCTGAAGACCCTGATCTCGCGAGAATAGTTAAGATAATCCTGGATCGTGTTCAACCTGAATAACTTAAAGCTAGCGCCCTCACCGCTGCTAATCACGGTTGTTTCTATCGTGTTTTGTAGCGGTATAAGTGTGCTATATCAAACCGCATTGCCGCAGCACGTATTTCTGCTCATGTTCATTGCAGGCTTAGCGGTACACCTTCACTTCATCGCAAAATATGGCCTGCTTGCACTCCCAACCAGTATCGTTCGACTTGATGCGACGGAAAGTGCACTCTATATTACCCAGAAAAACGGCGTTCGTATTAAAGCCGTTCCACAATCTAGCACTTACTTATCAGCTAAAGTGGTTATGCTTGCCTGGAAACCTGCCGATAGTCGGCTGGCAGGGTCGCTCATCAACAGGATAAAAAAGCTAACCCCCGCTAATTTAACCATTGTTATGCGTGACAATACCTCATCGCAGGAGGACTTTCGACGACTAAGAGTTCTGTTAAAGTTTGGCAAGCTATACAACTCGAACACAGCATAGCTTGAAAACGCTGACTTAGTAACCATAAAGCCATTATCAATTGTTAAAGCATATCGCTATTAATCATCACGGATTATCGACAACATGAGTACACACTTTATTAACTGGCTTAATGAGTCGGGCTACCCTGTAGAGAACCAGCACGCTAACAATACCAAGGATATTGAGTCAGCCCACTTTATAGCGCCACTCACTGACTATTCTATTATCAGGGTTTCAGGTGCCGATGCCGAAAAATTTATGCAAGGGCAGTTTTCGTGTGACGTGCGAGAAGTAAAGAGCGACCAAAGCAGAATGGGTTCTGCCAACACACCGAAAGGCCGGGCGTATGCCACATTCAGAATAGCGAAACAGGGGGATGACTATTTACTCCGCCTACCCACGCAGATCAGTCAGGATGTTTGTGAACGTCTAAACAAATATATTGTGTTTTCCAAGGCGACGTTGGCACTTGATGAAAATCTCTGTGTTTTAGGCCTGTCAGGATCACCTCAAAGCTTGAGTAACCTGTTAGATGACACGACTCAACTCCCGGCTGAAGTGGATAACAGTATCTCTATCGGTAGAAGCACCATCATAAGGGTACCGTCTCACCACACACCTCGTTATGAAATATGGTGCGAACCGGATACGGCCAAGTCACTGCTTACAGATCATGCCGAAGGCCGGCAAAACACACAGTACACTCAGGCTGACTGGGCCTGGACAGAAATAGCTGAGGGCATTGCGGAAATCTATTCCGAAACTCAAGAAAGCTACATCCCGCAAATGCTTAATTTACAACACTTAAATGCGATTAGCTTTAAGAAAGGCTGTTATACAGGGCAAGAGATTATTGCTCGAATGAAGTATTTGGGTAAGCTAAAAAAAGGAATGTTTTTGCTTTCTGCATCACGTCAACCAGAAGCACTTCCGAATGCAGATATTTTTGAGCAAAGCACAGGAAAAAAAGTCGGAAGTGTTGTTCGTTCAATTAGCGCTAATGATCAAGATACACAACGGTTACTTGCGGTACTTGATATTGAGACCGGGAAATCAAAGTCCCCATTGACGCTGACAAAAGCTACCACACAAGACGTTAACTATCTCAACCTGCCCTATACCAGTGACAACGTATAACAAGCGATAGCACAAAACCACTCACCCCTATGATCACATTTAAAGGATAAAAATATAACGTATCCCTTTTCAAAAAACGTTAAAAATCAAATACAAAAAAGAACCTTATTTCACAGGGCAATATCCGAAAGTTCTGCTATAAATGATAGTAGAAGATCAATCGCTTCTACTATCATACCAATGAGGGATATATGGCAGAGTTAGCCGATAAAATTAAGAATGATTTACTTGGTGCAATCGAGAACGATTCACTTGTACTCCCGACGCTGCCGGAAGTTGCATTAAAAGTGCGAGAAATCGCAGAAGATCCGGATTCATCGATCAACCAGCTCGTCGCGGTTATTGGCGATGATGCAGCACTAACAACACGCATTATCCGCGTTTGCAACAGCCCCCTGCTGAGAGGTGCGAGAGAGATCGAGAACCTCAATATGGCCGTAGGCCGCCTAGGGATGACCTACACCAGCAACCTTGCAACAGGGCTTGCAATGGAGCAAATGTTCCAGGCCACCTCTGAAATGGTTGATAAACGAATGCGGGAGGTATGGCAGAAAAGTACAGAGATAGCAGGAATAAGCCACGTACTAGCAACACACTACACAAAGCTAAAGCCCGATCAGGCAACCCTGGCTGGCCTTGTCCACCAGATTGGTGCCCTGCCCATTCTAAAGTACGTAGAAGATAACGACATCCAAATCAGCAGTGTTATGCTGGACAATATTATAGATGAGCTACACCCTCTGATTGGTTGTAAAATTCTTGAAAAATGGGATTTCCCTGAAGAGCTCAAGAAAGTACCGGAAGAGTACAGAAACTTTGACCGCAATGTTTCACAGCCGGACTATGCAGACGTGGTAATGATTGCCAACCTCCAGGCTATCGCGGGTAGCAGTCACCCTCATGCAGAAATGGACTGGACAAATATATCAGCATTCAATCGCCTCGGCTTAGACCCGGAAATAGATATGAGTGAAGCGGAAGACCTAACCGATGAAATGGAAGCCGCTATGGCGCTGTTGAACAGCTAGCACTGGGCAAAAAATCAGCTTTGTCACCTCAATAGAACGGAGGTGACAAACTAACTTATTAATAAAAATCATACCGCTAGGCTATGACATTCGACTTTTCAACGCGCCAGTCTATTGCAGGTTTTCCAACAGATTTCAAATATTCGTTTGTTTTTGAAAAGTGCCCACAGCCAAGAAAACCTCGGTGAGCAGATAGCGGAGATGGGTGAGGTGCAGATAAAACACAGTGCCGATCCCGGTCAATCAAAGCACCTTTCTTCTGCGCGTAGCTCCCCCAGAGCAAGAACACCAAATGCTCTCTTTCCTGATTCAACACCTCGATGACCTTGTCGGTAAATGTCTCCCATCCGCGCTTTTGGTGAGCACCGGCATTGGCTTGCTCAACCGTCAAAACTGCATTAAGCAACAAAACCCCTTGATTACTCCAACGAGTTAAACAACCATGAGACGGGATTGGGATACCAAGATCTCGCTCTATCTCTTTATAGATATTAACGAGCGATGGGGGAATCTTGACCCCCGGCTGTACAGAAAAACTAAGCCCATGGGCCTGCCCTATACCGTGGTAAGGGTCCTGCCCAATAATCACTACCTTAACGTCATCAAAGTGCGTGTGATTAAAGGCATTAAATATCTCTGGGCCAGGCGGGTATATCACCTTTCCAGCTTTTTTTTCATCGGCTAAAAAGGCTTTCAGTGATTGCATATATGGCTGATCAAACTCAGCAGCCAAGGTGCCCTGCCAAGACTCATGCAAGGAGCCCGGCTTTTGAGTTGAGTCAACCATCATTCGCTTCCGATCAATTATTCAGCTTCGTCAAAGGTTCAATTATCCACGAGGTTTCATATGTGGGAACAAGATAACATCTTTGATCGTGTGGCTATTGGTAAATAGCATCACCAGACGATCAATACCTATGCCCTCACCTGCTGTTGGCGGAAGACCATGCTCCAATGCCCGAATATAATCGTCATCAAAGTGCATTGCCTCGTCATCACCTGCATCTTTCTCTTCAACCTGCTGGCGAAAACGTTCTGCCTGATCTTCTGCATCATTAAGCTCGGAAAATCCGTTAGCAATCTCTCGACCGCCCACGAAGAACTCAAATCGGTCTGTTACAAATGCATCATCATCATTTCGGCGGGCTAGCGGTGACACCTCAGTCGGATAACGTGTAATAAACGTCGGCTGATCCAGACGATGCTCCACAGTCTTCTCGAATATTTCTATTTGAACTTTGCCAAGCCCCCAGCCAGGCTTAACCTCTATACCCAAGTTTTCAGCAACTTTCGCCGCACTTTCCAGGTTGTCGATGTCAGCAGCAGACAGCTCCGGGTTAAAGTGTAGAATCGAATCAAATACAGAGATGCGCCAAAATGGTTTGCCAAGATCATATTCAGCTTCGCCATACGGCAATATGGTAGTATCCAATACTTCTTGTGCGATGCTACGCAACATATCTTCAGTCAGATCCATCAAGTCATTGTAGTCTGCATACGCCTGATAAAACTCAATCATTGTAAATTCAGGGTTATGACGTGTAGATAACCCTTCATTTCGGAAGTTACGGTTAATTTCAAACACCTTCTCAAAACCACCGACGACCAACCGCTTCAAATAAAGCTCTGGTGCTATACGCAGATACATGTCCATATCCATCGCATTGTGCTTAGTCACGAAAGGCTTCGCAGTAGCACCACCTGGAATCACCTGCAACATTGGCGTTTCAGCTTCCATAAAGCCCTTATCTTCTAAATAACGACGCATGCAATTGATGATCTTAGAACGAACCCAAAAGGTGTTTCGCGTCTCTTCATTGATAATCAAATCAACATAACGCTGACGGTATTTAGCCTCTTGATCCGCTAGGCCATGGTGTTTATCTGGCAAAGGGCGAAGCGCTTTTGTTAGTATCCGAAGATTTTTAATATCTTCAACCTCAACATAAAGGTCGCCCATCCTTGATTTTTGCAACACCCCTGACGCACCGACAATATCTCCCAAGTCCAAATGAATCCATGCATCAGACTTTTTTTGTAACCCTTTTCCTAGGTAAATCTGAATAGTCCCACTCATATCTTGAATGCGAGCAAATGGACCTCGACGCAGCATAACACGCCCGGCAACGCTCACAGGCTTACCCAACTCGGCTAATACCTCTTTATCCAGGCAGCCAAACTCAGACTGCAGCTCACCTGCCATGTCTTCACGACGAAAGTCATTTGGGTGACCATTCGATTTACAGCCTTCACGGAGTTTGGATAATTTCCCTCGACGCTCGGCAACTAACTTGTTTTCATCTTGTTGTTGAATTTGGTTTTCTTCACTCATGATGTCTTTGCTCATCGAATTAAAGCCCTTGCTTCAAACTTGCTTCTATAAACTGATCCAAACTGCCATCCAGAACCGCGTTGCAGTTGCTAGTCTCGACATTGGTGCGTAAATCTTTGATACGTGAGGAATCAAGAACATAAGAACGAATCTGGCTTCCCCAGCCAATATCTGATTTGGTGTCTTCTGTCGCCTGCGCGGCTTCCGTGCGCTTTAACATCTCCATTTCATAAAGCTTTGCCCTTAATTGCTGCATTGCCTTATCTTTATTCTGGTGCTGAGAGCGTTGATTTTGACATTGCACCACAATGCCGCTGGGTTCGTGGGTAATTCGTACCGCCGAGTCTGTGGTGTTAACGTGCTGGCCACCTGCTCCACTCGAGCGATAAGTATCAATTCTTAGGTCTGACGGATCGATATCGATTTCTACGTTGTCGTCTATTTCAGGTGAAATAAAGACCGACGCAAAGGAGGTATGCCTACGATTACCCGAATCAAAGGGCGACTTACGAACCAAACGGTGCACCCCTGTTTCGGTCCTCAACCAGCCGAACGCATACTCTCCAGTAACCTGTATCGTGGCACCTTTGATACCTGCGACATCGCCAGCCGACAGTTCAATAATTTCCGCCTTGAACCCCTTTTGTTCAGCCCAGCGAAGATACATCCGCAGGATCATATTGGCCCAGTCTTGAGCTTCTGTTCCACCTGAACCTGCCTGTATATCCAGGTACGCATTATTAGCGTCCATGTCGCCTGAAAACATACGGCGAAACTCCAGCTTATCCAGCTGTTCCTGCAATGCCGCTAACTCTTCTTCTACATCAGCGACGATACCCTCGTCCTGCTCTTCTACTGCAATATCCAGCAGCTCCTGGGCGTCATCCAGACCACTCGCTAAATCTTCAATGGTTTTTACAACGCCTTCCAAGGCTGCACGCTCTTTACCAAGCGCCTGAGCATTGCTTGGGTCATCCCAAACACTGGGTTGCTCTAGCTCACGTTCAACTTCAACCAAGCGTTCTTTCTTGGCATCAAAGTCAAAGGTACCCCCTAAGAGTCTCGTTTCGACTCCTGTAGTCTTTGATCGCCTGAACGATAGGATTAACTTCCAGCATATAGAATTGACTCACTTAACCATGACAAATATAAAGGCCGAGTATTCTAAACGATTTGGCCGCAATGGGAAAACCAACTCAGCCTGATCTGCTTGTATTTATCAAAAATTATCAAACTATCTTTTTTCGTAGCGCTCTTTTAGAATCTTCGCCACTTTTCGCTCTACTGCTGGTCTTTTTATTGTGGTCAACAGGCACCTGGAATGAACAACTTCAAATGAAAAAAGAGGATATACATGTCAGACAGCATTGATATTAAGGTCAGGGGTTATCATTTAGATATATACGGGCATGTAAACAACGCCCGATACCTTGAGTTTCTGGAAGAAGCAAGATGGTCTTTTTTCGAGCATCATAATACGGTCGAAGTATTTGCAGAACTTAAGCTGGCGTTTGTTCTTGTCAATATCAACATCAACTACAGACGCCCCGGCTTTCCTGATGACGTGCTACATATCACAACTCGCGTAGAGTCCATAGGCAACAAAAGCTGTAAGGTCAGTCAGAAAATAACGCTAAGTGGAACTGATGAAATAATTTGTGATGCGATTATCACATTTGCTCTTATGGATATGAAAACAAACAAGGCGATGGTTATTGAAGGCGATGTAAGAGAGAAGCTCAGTAACATGCTTAGCTAAACGACAAACATTACCGGTCTTGCCTGTTACTCCATATGACCGCGATGCAGCAAAACGAAATCAAAAAGCACTCTAAACGACTACAATGAAGTCAAATATACCCCTTGAATTCGGTTTCCTGCATCATGTCTACTGCTTATTACTCCATAACTAAAAGCTTTGCGATTAAGCCGCTTCCACATATTGAATCATTAACTGCAGGCTTTTTCGCCCTCTAAACTCATTGACATCCGGGCGATAAACCACGCGAACTTTTTTAAGCTCTGCCTCTCGTCCCACCCAGTCACTATTGAACTCAATGCCATCAACCAGTTGTTCAGTTCCTTCAACCTGTAAAAGCAATTTCAGATGCTTGGTGCCCACCACCCGTGCCTGAACCACATCAAACAGACCGTCATAAACAGGCTCTAGAAAATTCTGCCCCCAAGGCCCTGCCTTTCGAAGCAACTCAGCAGTATCAATATTGAGCTCATGAGCAGCCAGCTCACCATCACTGACGATGACCGCCTCTAAATGACTTTCATCTAACTCTTCACGCACAACCTCATCAAAAGCCTTGGCGAAAGCATCGTAATTTTTACTTTCTATCGTCATACCTGCAGCCATCGAGTGGCCACCAAATTTACTCAGCAGTGATGGGTAACGCGTCGCAACACGATCCAGTGCATCCCTGATATGCAAGCCGCTAATGGATCGAGCAGACCCTTTCAATTCGACGCAATCATCGTCTGCCGGGGCAAAGGCGATGACAGGTCGATGAAACTGCTCTTTCATTCTTGAAGCTAGTATTCCGATGACCCCCTGGTGCCACGTTTCATCATACAGACACATCCCCCACGGGAGACTATTTTTATCTGACGACGTTTCAGCCTGGTTAAACTCATCAACCAATACAGATGCATGAGCTTTCATCTCACGTTCAATCTGTTTTCGCTCCTGGTTTAGCTCATCCAACCGCAGTGCAAGCTGTCGGGCTCGTAAGGGGTCATTACACAATAGACACTCTATCCCGATAGACATATCATCAAGACGCCCCGCTGCATTCAAGCGAGGGCCGACAACAAATCCCAGGTCTGATGCCGCAAGATTGCGATAGTCTCGACCCGCCACATCAATCAGCGCGAGAATGCCTGGACGGGCTTTTCCTGCTCGAATACGGCGAATTCCCTGCTCAACTAAAATACGGTTATTGCCATCAAGAGGAACCACATCGGCTATCGTACCCAAAGCAACCAGGTCTAATAAGCTGGCAAGATTAGGCTCAACAATCCCCGTTTGCTCAAACCAGGCTCGCTCCCTCAATACTCGACGCAAATCACTCATGACATAAAAAATAACGCCAACACCTGCGGTTGCTTTACTAATAAATTCGCACCCTGGCTGGTTTGGATTCACAATCGCATCGGCGTCAGGCAGTTCACTCCCCGGCAGGTGGTGATCGGTTACAATCACAGAAATGCCGAGTTCATTGGCGGCCGCGACCCCTTCACAACTAGCAATGCCGTTATCGACGGTGACAATAACATCAGGGCTAAACTGTTGTGCAACGCCTACAATCTCGGGTGTTAGGCCGTATCCATATTCAAAGCGGTTTGGAACAAGATAATCAACCGATTCAGCCCCCATCATCTTCAATGCCAGTATCGCAACCGACGTACTGGTAGCGCCATCACAATCAAAGTCACCTACCACCAGTATGCGACGGCGATGCTGAATTGCTTCGGCCAAAATCTGAGATGCCGCTGCAACCCCCTTCATATGCTGGGCTGTAGCAAGCTTTGATAGCGTGTATTCCAACTCATCTAATGAGTTAACGCCTCTCGCCCGGTAAGCTCTGCGTAAAAAATCAGGAATATGAGCCCATGACTCTGCATAACCATCTGGGACAATACGTCTTCGTACTATTTTCTTTTGCATATAGGATGGCGAATCTTTGTATATAGATACAAAAAGAGGGCTCAAAGCCCTCTTCTCAATTTAACCGCTTTGATAAACAGTATTTACCAAAGCGCTGTAGCGACTCAGTTTAAAGCGCTTTATTATGGTTGCCGTGAGCCTTTACATAGCCCTGCACAGCGCTCAGGCTATTTTCAATAACGGTATACGACTCTTCACGCTCGAATAAGTCTGCTAAGTGATGCGGCAGCTCAGGCGTTACACCTGCCCCCGATTTCTCTACAGCTTCTGGGAACTTCACAGGGTGAGCCGTTGCCAATGTAACCATCGGCACAGATGAATCTCTTCGGCATTGGCGAGCAGCCTCCACACCAATGGCAGTATGTGGGTCAAGCAGCTCTTCAGACTCATCAAATACAACCTTAATGGTTCGGCATGTTTGCTCGTCATCCACTGTAAAGCTGTCAAACAGCTTTCTGGCGGCCTTCCAGCGATAATCATCAATAGAGACCGATGCATCTGTCTTAAAGCTTTCCATTAGCTCAGAAAGCGCCTTGCCGTCCCGGCCATATAAATCAAACAGGAGGCGCTCAAAATTACTGGAAACCATGATGTCCATACTGGGCGATAGCGTATGGTGAAGTACTTCAGGACTATACTTATTCTCGCTAATAAAGCGGTGCAAAATATCATTCTTATTCGTCGCAACAACCAATTGGTTAATAGGCAGCCCCATATTTCTGGCTAAATAACCTGCGAAAATATCACCAAAGTTTCCAGTCGGTACAGAGAATGAAACACTTCGATGCGGCCCACCCAACGCCAGAGAGGCGTGGAAGTAGTAAACAATTTGAGCCATGATTCGAGCCCAGTTAATTGAGTTTACCGCCACTAACCGGCTTTTTCCCTCGAGAAACGACTGGTCACCAAAACTCTCTTTAACCATTTGCTGGCAATCATCAAAATTGCCTTCCACAGCGAGGTTGTGAATATTGTCGCCCGTAATCGTCGTCATCTGCTTGCGCTGGACGTCAGATACCCGGTTATGAGGATGAAGAATAAAGATATCGACATTTTTACAGCGACGGCATCCTTCTATTGCAGCAGAACCGGTATCACCCGATGTTGCGCCAAGAATCACAACATGCTCTTTGCGCTTCTCCAACACATAGTCCAGCAAGCGACCTAATAACTGAAGGGCAAAATCCTTGAACGCAAGGGTTGGCCCGTGGAAAAGCTCCATTACCCACTCATTTCTATCTAACTGAGTGAGAGGTGCAACAGCCTTGTGAGCAAACGCTTCTTCATAAGTATCACGAAGCATCTCCCGAAAGTCTGACTCTGGAATAGAACCCTCAACAAATGGAAACATGACATTGAAAGCGAGGTCGGTATAAGAAAGTCCTGCCCAAGAAGCAATTTCTTCATGAGTAAAACGGGGCAGAACTTCTGGTACATACAATCCACCGTCTGATGCTAGCCCTGTTAGTAGAACCTCTTCAAAGTTCAAGGCAGGAGCACTACCTCGAGTACTAATATATTTCACAATCTGTTCCCGTTAACCCATTGGTTTATCATTTAAAATAGTTACGCTACGATCATCAGCACTGCGATCTAGCTGGAAAAATGCTCGGCACGAATACGTACCACCTTGCCTTCTATATCTGAAAGCGCTTCAATATCTGCAATAGCGGCATTGATCGCGGACTCTTTTACTTCGTGAGTCAGCATAATCATCGGAATATTCCCTTCGTTCAATTCAGATTCCTTCTGCATAACTGACTCAATATTGATGCCTTTATCGCTTAATATGGAGGCAACTTTGGCCAATACGCCAGGATGATCATTGGCAAGAATTCGCAAGTAGTAAGCGGAGACAACATCATCCATTGGTAACACAGGCAAATCTGTTAATTTTTCCGGGCCAAAACCAAGATATGGAACCATCACACCAGCATCCACATTTAGCGCTCTGGCAATATCAACGACATCTGCAATAACGGCGGATGCGGTCGCTTCAGAACCTGCCCCCGCACCGTAATAAAGAGTCTGGCCCACGGCATCACCATCCACCAACACCGAGTTCATGACACCATCAACCTTGGCCAACAACTGCTGTTCAGGAACTAACGTTGGGTGAACGCGAAGCTCTATACCGTTGTCATGCAGTCGGGTAATCCCTAAGTGCTTAATTCTGTACCCCAGCTCTTCGGCATATGCCACATCATCAGTTGAAAGTTGGCTAATCCCCTCGGTATAAGCAGCATCGAACTGGAGAGGTACGCCAAATGCTGCGGACGCCATAATAGTCAACTTGTGTGCAGCATCAATACCCTCAACATCAAATGTTGGATCTGCCTCTGCATACCCAAGCGCTTGTGCTTCTTTGAGCACATCCGCAAAGTCGCGCCCCTTATCTTTCATCTCGGTCAGAATAAAGTTGCCGGTTCCATTGATAATACCTGCCAGCCAGTTAATCTTGTTAGCAGCCATACCTTCACGGAGCGCTTTTATAATAGGTATTCCACCGGCCACGGCGGCTTCATAAGCAACCGTAACATTCTTTTCAGCGGCGGCTGCAAAAATCTCATTCCCGTGAACTGCAATTAACGCTTTATTTGCAGTAACAACATGCTTGCCATTTTCTATTGCTTTAAGAACCAGCTCCTTAGCCGCCTCATACCCACCAATCAATTCAATTACAACATCAACCTCTGGGTTTGAGACAACGTCAAATAGGTCTGTCGTGAATTCAATACCAGTCAAGTCGCAGTTCTCTTTAAGACGGCGCGAACCGACCTGAATAACTTCAATAGGGCAACCTGCGCGTCCAGTAATTGAATCGGCATTGCGCTTTAACACATTAATCGCGCCACTAGCCACTGTACCCAGACCACATATACCTAACTTCACCGGTTTCAAACCTATTACCTCACCCGAATTAATATTTTAGGAGCAACACTCGATGTATTGCTCAACAACGCTATCTGCTAAATTTTTGTGCTTTCAATAATAAAAGCTGCAAGCAACCTACAAGGATCCGTCTTTAGAAAACATCGCTTTTATTCCTCGAACGGCCTGCTTAATGCGATGCTCGTTCTCAATAAGTGCAAACCTGACGTATTGATCTCCATAATGGCCAAACCCGACACCCGGAGAAACAGCCACTCCCGCCTCTTTCAGCAGTTTTTTACTAAACTCCAGAGATCCCATATCGAGGTACGCGTCTGGTATTTTGGCCCACACGAACATTGTCGCTTTAGGAGGGGTAACCTGCCAACCTATACTATTTAGGCCGCGACATAACGCATCTCTGCGAACACGATATAGCTCGCAGATATCTTCAACACATTGCTGATCACCTTCCAAGGCTGCAATGGCAGCCACTTGGATCGGGGTAAACGTCCCATAATCCAAATATGACTTTATTCTAGCCAAAGCGGCAATCAAGGTTGGGTTGCCGCAACAGAACCCCACACGCCAGCCGGGCATATTATAACTTTTCGATAAAGAAAAAAACTCGACCGCTATCTCTTTAGCACCAGGAACTTGAAGAATGGATGGCGCCTTATAGCCATCAAATACAATATCAGCATAAGCCAAGTCCTGAACGACCCAGATTTTGTGCTCTTTTGCTATTGCCACAACCTTCTCGAAAAAAGCCAAGTCTACACATTGCGTGGTCGGATTTCCGGGAAAGTTCAATACGAGCATTTTGGGTTTTGGCCACGAATCGAGAATTGACTTTTCCAACTCGGAAAAGAAGTCAACCTCATCTGTTAAAGGTACGTGACGAATGTCCGCGCCCGCGATGACAAAGCCATATGGATGTATTGGGTAAGAGGGGTTAGGAACCAAAACAGCATCCCCAGGCACCATGGTGGCCAGCGCCAAATGAGCCAACCCTTCTTTTGAGCCGATAGTAACAATGGCCTCTGTTTCAGGATCAAGAGCTACGTCATAGTTTCGCTGATACCAATCTGCAATTGCTTTACGCAAGCGCGGAATACCTTTCGACTGCGAGTAGCGGTGAGTATCCCCTCTTTGCGCCGTCTCGGTTAATTTATCGACGATATGAGCCGGCGTTGGTTGGTCAGGATTCCCCATGCCAAAATCAATAATATCCACCCCTTTTGCTCGAGCCTCTCTCTTAAGCTCACCAACAATATTAAATACATAAGGGGGCAACCGCTCTATTCTAGGGAATTCATCTTTCACAAAAATATCCTATCTACATGAAGCATCAAGAAGGTGGAATCACAATCATAAGAAATGCAGTTGGAACGATAACGCGCTAAATATCGAGTGTCAACGAGACTATCCTGCTGGCTTGTTGCAAGATCAACAGGCGAAGCTAAACTAATATCAATACAGCCACTTAACAGACAAATCTATAAAATATGACCAACACATTGAACTTCAAATCCAACGCTAAACGATCATTATTGCTTGCCACGCTTATTTCTTGCTATGGCTGCGACCAAACAAGCACATTTAGTAATTACAGTAATTACGAACTAAAAAGTGCATACAGCGAATGCCAATCAGACAACCTGTCCCCTTCAGCAGCCCAGAGGTGCAATAATATCTTGAAGGAGTGCAAAAAGAGAAAAACCGAAAAAGGTTTTAGATGTTAAACATAAACCACTGCACTCCCTCTAAGTGAGTGCAGCCTTTAGGCGGAGCATAAGTTTAAGTATACCCCCTGTTTATAGCACTCCAAGCTGCTTGGCAAGCGCATCTGCAGGCGCGTAGCCCGGCAATAACTTACCCGAGTCCAGTACAATCGCCGGAGTACCGCTAACTCCAACCCTCTGACCAAGCTCTAAATGACGCGCAATGGGGTTTTCGCAGCTCTTTGCCGGGATTACACTTCCATTTTTAGCTTTGGTCATCGCAGCCATAGGGTCATCAGCACACCATGCCGAAACCAATTTACTGTATGAATTAGAGCCTACGCCAGCACGGGGGTAGCCTAAATAATCAACACGAATCCCCAGCGCATTCAACCTTGGAACTTCTTTGTGAAGCTTTCGGCAGTAGCCACAATCTATATCCGTAAACACTGTTATCGTTGCCTTTGTCTCACCTTTGGGCTTAAACGATAGCTTTTCTGCATCGGGAATAGCCGCCATAATCTCTGCACGCCCTATTTCTCGCTTCTGCTCTGTCAGATTAGTGATTTTGTGTCCATCTAACTGATAAACTTCCCCTGCGATAATATACTTTCCGTCAGCAGACACTAACAGTGGCTGGTCACTTGTTGAGGACACTTCAAACAACCCGTCAACGGGGGCTTTCTCGATTGAGGTGATATTGAGCGCTGGCAAGGAAGCACCCAGCTGAGCCCTGATATTTTTCTCTACTTGATCACTTACATCACCTGCAGCGACATAAGCTGAACCACAAAGCATCATTACACCCAATAACTTAAAATACATTCCATCACCTAACAGATTTTTATACCCATATACGAGGCCGAGTTTAATAAAAAAGACAGCTTCACTTTTTCACCACACGCGCGTTTGACCGCATTATAACCACGAAAGTTCCAGTGATTTCCATTACTATTGTGTAATAGTGCCTACAGACTGGCCGCCATTAATGGTATTCCCAAAATAAAAACGCTGCAAAACTATCGAAAGCTCAAATTTCACGCATAAAAAAAGGCAGCATATAGCTACCTTTTTTGAGCCTGATAGTAAACTTAGCCCAGCTTCTCTTTGATACGAGCAGCCTTACCACTAAGGTCACGAAGATAGTAAAGCTTCGCTTGACGAACATCACCACGACGCTTAACAGTAACACTATCGATCAACTTACTAAATGCCTGGAATGTTCTTTCCACACCCACACCGTAAGAGATCTTGCGGACTGTGAAAGAAGAGTTTAAACCGCGGTTACGCTTAGCGATAACAACACCTTCGTATGCCTGAAGACGCTCACGATCACCTTCTTTAACTTTAACCTGAACGACTACTGTGTCGCCTGGTCCAAATTCTGCTATCTCTTTGCTCATCTGCTCAGATTCGATCTGAGAAATGATATTGTTCTTGCTGCTCATTGTTTGCTCCTAAGAAAAAGCTGTTAAATCCGATCGAGCTAGCCGGAAGCACTCTGCTCGCGGACAAACTCTTCTAACAACCCCTTCTCCTCCTCTGAAAGCATTCTATCTTCCAGCAGATCCGGGCGTCGTTGCCATGTTCTACCCAGTGACTGTTTTAGTCGCCACCGCCTAATCTGTTCATGATGCCCCCCCATCAACACATCCGGCACTTTCTGACCTTGAAAAATCTCAGGCCTGGTATAGTGCGGACAATCAAGCAAGCCATCGAAAAACGAGTCCTGCTCTGCTGATTGGTCATGCCCCAATACCCCGGGGATTAAACGGGCTATAGCATCGATCACTGTTATGGCAGCAATTTCACCGCCACTCAACACAAAGTCGCCTAAAGACCACTCTTCATCGATTTCTGCTTTTATCAGACGCTCATCTACACCTTCATAACGCCCAGCGACCAAAATCAACTTTTCCGCGTTCGCCAGGTGCTGAACTCCAGCCTGATCAAGCCTTTTGCCTTGGGGTGATAAATATATCACCTTGACACCTTCGCCAGCTGCCTGCTTAGCTGCTGCGATTGCATCCTGCAAAGGCTGTACTTTCATTAACATCCCAGGACCGCCGCCGTATGGCCTGTCATCGACAGTCCGATGACGATCATGAGTGAAATCTCTCGGGTTCCATGCCTGGAACTCCATGATCCGGTTCTTAAATGCCCTGCCTGTTACACCATAATCAGTAACAGCCTGAAACATCTCTGGAAACAGTGTTACTGCCCCAATCCACACGGCTTAAAACTCCGGATCCCAATCCACCGTAATGGTTTTGTCCTCGAGATCAATATCCGTTACTACTTGTCCAGGAAGATAAGGAATCAGGCGCTCTTTCTTAGCATCACCGCGATTACTCTTAACAACCATTACATCATTGGACCCGGTTTCAATAAGATGACTTACCCTTCCCAGATCAACCTCATCAATCGTTTTTACTGAGAGGCCTTCTAATTGATGCCAGTAGAACTCACCATCTTCGAGTTCAGGCAACTCCTCAGCTGAGACCACAATAAGTGATCCACAAAACTGTTGAGCTAACTCTCTATCATTACAACCTTCAAGACAAGCAATCAAACCTTTACCATGTTTTTTGCCTGATGATAGATTAACGACCTTTTCAACACCGTCCTTCTTTAACGTCCAACGGCGATACTGAAGTACATTCTCTATCGGATCGGTAAAAGAGTAAATCTTTACCCAACCCTTAACACCATAAACTGAAGTAATTTTGCCAAGAACCGCTTCATTGCTCTTACTACGACTCATGACAACCCTCTAGCTTATAATACTGTCTTGATGCTGAGACTGACACTTATTGCTTAACGCAATTAAGCAGCAGCTTGAACTTCTTTCAATAATTTAGCAACGCGCTCTGAAGTTGTAGCACCTTGCTCCAACCAGAATTTAACACGTTCGCTATCAACACGCAGACGCTCTTCCTGGCCACGAGCAATAGGGTTAAAAAAACCTACGCGTTCGATATAACGACCATCGCGAGCATTGCGACTATCTGTAACTGACAAATGATAAAACGGGCGTTTTTTAGAGCCGCCACGAGCTAAACGGATTGTAACCATTTCGCTAGGTATCCTGTTAATGCTGTTAACAACCACACAACAAACGTATGGCATTCGAAAGGGCGCATATTCTATTCAAAAAAAAACCTTTTTAAAACCTATATTTTGATTTTTTTACTAAAAACACGCCATATTTTTTATAGACTATGATAAAGCGCTACATTCGCCCCATTGGAGGGAAGCCCCCACCCGGCGGCATCATCCCTTTCATGCCTCTCATCATATTTGCCATACCGCCTTTTTTGGTAAATTTTTTCATCATTTTCTGCATTTGTTTATGCTGCTTTAAAAGACGGTTAACATCCTGAATCTGCGTACCGGAACCGGCGGCAATACGGCGTTTTCTTGGGTTATTAATAATATCAGGGAAACGCCTTTCGTGCGGCGTCATCGAGCATATCATCGCCTCCATCTGCCCAAGCGACTTATCATTAACATGCTGTTGCGCAGCCTGTGCCATCTGCCCCATGCCAGGCAACTTGTCGAGAAGATTCCCCATCCCCCCCATATTTTTCATCTGTAATAGCTGATCACGGAAATCTTCCAGATCAAAACCTTTACCTTTCTTAATCTTTTTGGTGAGTTTTTCTGCCTTCTTCTTGTCCAGATTTCGCTCTGCCTCTTCAATAAGAGTCAGAACATCCCCCATCCCCAATATACGAGAAGCAACTCGATCAGGATAGAACGGTTCTAACGCATCCGTCTTTTCGCCCACCCCCATAAATTTAATAGGCTTACCTGTGATAGAGCGAACAGAAAGCGCAGCACCACCACGCGCGTCACCGTCAGTTTTAGTTAACACAACCCCCGTCAGCGGCAACGCGTCATTAAATGCTTTAGCGGTATTAGCCGCATCCTGCCCTGTCATTGAGTCGACCACAAACAGGGTTTCAACCGGATTAACAGCCTCATGGAGCTGTTTAATCTCACCCATCATCTGTTCATCAACATGCAAGCGGCCTGCAGTATCGACAATCACCACATCCATAAACTTTTTCTTTGCAGAATCGATTGCAGAGGAAGCAATGTCTACTGGATTCTGGTCAGCGCTGCTGGGGAAAAACTCGACACCCACTTCAGAGGCCAAGGTTTCCAGCTGCTTGATCGCGGCAGGCCTATATACATCGGCACTGACAACCATAACCTTTTTCTTTTCTCGCTCAGTCAAAAAGCGAGCCAACTTGGCCACGGTGGTTGTTTTACCAGCCCCCTGCAAACCAGCCATCATGATGACTGCAGGCGGCTGAGCTGACAAATCCAACGATTCACAGGTATCCCCCATAACTCGCTGAAGCTCAGCATCTACGACTCGGACAAACTCTTGACCAGGCGTAAGGCTTCTCATTACCTCCTGCCCAACTGACCGCAACTTAACCTGCTCAACAAATTCTTTAACAACAGGCAGCGCCACATCTGCTTCCAGCAGTGCCATTCTCACTTCCCTGAGGGTCTCTTTTATATTATCTTCGGTGAGCTTAGCCTGACCTGTAATTTTTTTCAGGCTACCAGAAAGTCGGTCCGTTAAGTTCTCAAACATGATGCGTCTCGTCGATTCCAAAATGTTACAATCGGGCCATTATAACCGAGAGTTTCCAACAAAACGAGACAACACTTAACAGAGATCGGAAGAAGAAGTTTAAACGCTTTGATATTAAACAGTACACAGACACGCAGATGACTGGTAATCTATAGCTTGTTTTGTACCAGACCACATCCTTACGGACGACCATGAACATACTTTTTTTCGGGCTGACATCAATAGCTCTTTATACGCTTGGCACAACTTACCAAGCGCTAATTTATTTTCGCAAGGTACCCTCAAAGCCGTTTTTCGCACTGTTAATCGGACTGGTCGCCGCAGCCGCTCATAGCACAATGACCTACGGCCTCGTTTCCGTAAATGGGGGACTGGATCTCAGCTTCTTTAATGCATCATCGCTTTTCGCAAGCTTAATCGTCGCCGTACTTCTTATCATTAGCGTGCAGAGACCCACCCAAAACCTGTTTTTGGTCACTTACCCAATCGCCATTGCCACCATCATTTGCGCACTACTATTTGACGCCAGCCCTGAAGAACTTACATACCAAAACAGCGGCATACTATCTCACATTATTCTTTCGGTTCTTGCTTACAGCGTTTTCACACTGGCCGCCGGTCAGGCATTTTTGCTATATCTCCAAAACAAGCAACTAAAAACAAACTATACAAGCCTCCTGATCCGCAATCTCCCCCCCCTGCAAACTATGGAAACACTCCTGTTTGAAATGATATGGACCGGGCTGATTCTTTTAACCCTGGGAATTGTCAGCGGAGCAATATTTATAGACAACCTCTTCGCCCAGCATCTGGCGCACAAAACCATACTATCGATCATTGCCTGGTCTATTTTTGCAGCTCTACTGATTGGCAGACAGGTAAAAGGCTGGAGAGGCATCACCGCAAGCAAGTGGACTTTGTGGGGCTGCCTATTTCTTATGCTCGGATATTTTGGAAGCAAACTGGTCATTGAGATCATACTCTAAAGGCAACTATTGACAGGCCAATTAATGCAATTTAGTCTTCGAACTTAACCTTCCGCAAGAGCACCTACCACATTGAACGAAAGCTCAACCGAGTTATTATTTTTTATACTGATACTGCTAATTATCCTGTCAGGTTTTTTTTCCAGCTCAGAAACAGGAATGATGTCGCTCAACCGGTATCGTCTGAAGCACCTGACCAGAAATGGACACAAGGGCGCCCAGAGAGCCAGCAAACTCCTTGACCGTACCGACCAGCTGATTGGCGTCATACTGATCGGTAACAATTTTGTAAATATTTTCGCCTCTTCAATTGCAACAATAATTGCTCTCAGGCTCTGGGGTGACGCCGGCATTGCCATCGCGACCGCACTCCTCACCCTCGTAATACTTATTTTTGCAGAAGTCACCCCCAAAACACTGGCAGCACTCTACCCAGAAAAAATCGCCTTTCCAGCATCATACATCCTTACTCCACTGCTTAAGCTGCTTTATCCACTGGTCTGGAGCGTTAACCTGATTACCAACAATCTCTTAAGGCTACTAGGCATCAGTCAAGATAACAGCAATTCTGACAACCTAAGCCGAGAAGAACTTAGAACACTTGTCAACGAAGCCGGGGCATTAATCCCTCGCAAACACCAAGATATGCTGGTCGGCATACTGGACTTGGAGAAAGTAACCGTTAACGACATCATGGTGCCCAGAAACGAGATCGTAGGCATAGATATTGAGGACGATTTTTCGGATATCATCACCCAAATTCAGTCCAGTCAACACACCAGACTCCCCATTTACAAGAATGACATTAACAACATCATCGGCATACTGCATCTGCGAAATCTAACCCGGGTACTCTCACAGGAAACGCCCAACAAAGCATCATTGCTACAAGAGTGCCGGGAACCATATTTCATACCCGAAAGCACCCCCCTCCATACGCAGCTCATGAATTTTCAGAAAGAGAAGAGACGCATAGGCATTGTTGTAGATGAGTATGGAGATATTATGGGGATCGCAACAATGGAAGACATTCTCGAAGAAATTGTGGGTGAATTTACCACCAATTTTTCCTCCAGTAGTGCCGACATTACACCACTGGAAGATGGAAGCTATATCATAGACGGCTCCGCAACCATTCGCTCTATAAACAAAACACTCTCCTGGAATCTCCCAACATCTGGCCCCAAAACCCTCAACGGCCTAATAACTGAAGCCCTGGAATCCATCCCCGACACAAGCGTATGCCTTAAGCTCCACAAACACAAAATGGAAATACGACAAATAAAAGACAACGTTGTCAAAACAGTAAGGATTTCACCCCCCTCTAAATGACAGAGCCCTGCCCTGCCGCACATAAATGCAATAAAGTGAAAAAACCCCAAAGAAATAGCGATTTTCTGTGTTTTTTTGTTATATTTTATTGCTATACTAGCCTTAAGTTTGATTTTTGAAATACACTCTGCTAAGTGATTAAGTAGGCATGCATACTTAAAAAGGTAAATGTATCATGACAGAGGCAGACTAATAATAAGCACATATAAAGTGGTGCATTCGGTGAGCTCGGCAAGATCATCAGGTTGAGAGTCGTCCATGGGAGTATTTAATGAACAACCAATCTGGCATTAGCTATATTAAAGATCATAAAATGTCGGGGTTAGCACACAACATTCATAAGGATATGAAGACCATTCAAACAGATGCTATCTCTTCCCTAATGGAACTGCTACAAAGCATGTTCGACGGTATTGATGACTCGTTTTTTGAGCTTGCAAACGGTGCCAGAAGCAATAATGAGCAAAACCGCTTCTTTGAAGCCATGAGAGAGATTCGAATTCAACGAAAAGGCATTGAAAACCACTTTCAACTTGCACTCTCCAACTTATTCAAAACACCTCCCAGGCTGAAGCACTCAGGTGCAAAAGACGCTCTTGACGACGTAAATGTAGACAGCCTCTCGCTGGTACAAGAAGATGCGCTCGAAGAAGATGTTGCAACCAATACGATGATAACGAAAGCCCGAGCAAACTTTCAGGGCCAACTTCTTCAAATTCAAACCCGCATGTCATCAATTTACAGCCCGGAAAACAGAGATGATATAGCCAACCCTCTCGACCCAGAACATATCTGCAACGCATTTACACAGGCATGCATAAATCTGGAAATTGATATCCGGGAGAAGCTAATTGTCTACAAGCAGTTTGACCGTTTTGTTATGTCAAACCTTGGCGATGTTTATGAACGCGCCAACAAAAAACTGATTGAAGCGGGCATACTTCCTGATCTCAAGCATCAGCACAAGAAAAGCAGAGCCACAGCAAAAAGCAGCAACTCTTCAGTTTCACCTATCGACACTGCATATTCGGATAGCACAGATAAGGCAGCCAGCGGGATCGAGATATTTTCCCAGCTACAATCACTGCTTGCCAATGTTCGTCAACAAACAGGCACCGGGTTTTCAGCGCCAACCAACGGAAGTGTAGAGTTTGTTGCAGATAGTGAGCTGATGTCCATGCTCTCAACACTGCAAGAGCAAATGCCACAGCAGATCCTCGATGACAAGACTCCAACCGTTATCAATATTCGAGACGCATTAGGTGCACTGCTGGAGCAGAAAAACAAGGCATCCGGAGAGAGCTCCAGCTTAAACCAGATGGATGAAGACCTGATCAATCTGGTATCCATGCTATTTGAGTTCATTCTTGAAGATTACAATTTATCCGCACCAATACAGGTGCTGATTAGCCGACTCCAAATTCCAATCCTGAAGGTTGTCATTAAAGACAAGACGTTCTTTTCCAAGAACAGTCACCCCGCACGCAAGCTACTGAACGCACTTGCGAAGGCAGGTATTGGCTGGAATGATGCGTCAGAGAAGCAACGGGATAAGCTTTATGAGCAAATTCACAGTGTAGTGCACACCGTACTGGATGAATTTAGCGGCGACATTCAGCTTTTTGACACGCTTTACCAGCAGTTCTCATCATTTATCGAGAAAGAGGAGCGCAAAGCAAAGATCGTTGAACAGAGAACAAAGGAATCAGAAGAAGGACGGATCAAATCCAATAAAGCCCAGCAGACAGTTGAAGATATTATCAAGTCGAAACTAGCGTCAGTGAATATCCCGGCAACAGCCAAAGAGACAATACAAAATGGCTGGAGCCGAGTAATGTTTCTTGCTTATCTCAAAGACGACAAAGAGCACCGCTGGCAACAAACGACCGACACTCTTGAGCAGTTGATCTGGTGCTTAATGCCCCACTCAGATGACAAAGCAAGGCAACGATGGGTCAGAACAGTACCAGGTTTGCTCAAAGAGATTAAGTCAGGCTTGCAGGAAGTATCCTATAACTCCGCTCGTCTGGATCAGACCATGGCGGATATGAAAAAGGCCTTGACCGATGCATTCAAACAGCAATCGCTATCGGCGGCTACGAAAAGTGAACCGGAGAACATAAGCAAGCTTGCGGATGAGGCACCTTCTGCACACACCTCAATAATCGAAAAAACAGCCATCCAGAAGCAAAAAGAGATTGAGGATGCTGCAATTACAGAACATCTACTCAAAGTGGATGCGATTGAGTCCGGCAGCTGGATAGAGTTTTCACTGGTTAATGGCAGCAAATTCCGCTGCAAACTATCAACAAAAATAGACGAAGCCGACTGTCTGATATTTGTTAATAGAATGGGGCTCAAGGTGGTTGAGAAAAGCAGGCGCGAGCTTGCCCATGAGATGAGGAAAGGTCGAGTAAAAGTGCTTGAACAAGGGCTACTGGTTGACCGGGCAATGAACTCCGTAATGGGTAATCTTCGCAAAATGTCTGGCGCAGCAGCCCAATAACCCTAACCGAGAGTCTAGCTGGGAGGAGTTAACCCATCAGATGGCTGGACTCCTTCTGCATGCTGTATATGCAAAAAACTAACACCACATCCTCTTATAGAATCGCACTCGCAATATCCGTTGCGATCTTATTTCACACATTGCTTGGTATTGCACTCTTTCATATACTCCCCGAAATAGAAACCAAAAAGACCATCCCGGTACAGATTGTTATTTCATCAAAGCCCACAAGCTCAGCAATCCAAACGCAAGCAAACAACCCTTCGAATAAACCCGAGGAAACAGCTGAAGAGATATTAAACAAAGAGAAGCTGCTGAATGCTTCAAAAGAGCTAATCACAACAGCATCAACGAGCAATAACCAGGTAAGCTCTGCCAAAGAAAACACACAAGGCACGGACACTAAAACAACGCCGAACGAGTCTTCAGAATCAGTCAAACAAGAAAATATATTTATTCCAAAAATTAAAACAGACCTTCCTGATGTTAGAAGAGATATTGCCGTATCGAGTAAAAGTCAGGCGGCATCAAAATCATTCGCGGAGATTGCATCCCTGTTTCGACAACAAGAGGAGATGAAAGCCTCCGTAACCCAACTATCCAGCGACCCTGAGCTACCAGAGCTCTCGGAATATGAAACAAAATTGTTTGAGAAACTTACAAACCCAGAGTTTCATGACCGCCTATACCCAATCATCAGCAAGCTTAAAGAGAGTAAAACATTGACACTGGAACTGATGCTTTTCTCAAATGGCTCACTTAAAAACGCATTAGTCAAAAAATCCAGCGGTCATAGAATATTAGATCAGGCTGTCAGGAGGATAGCTTTGGACGCAAGCCCCTACCCTGCGCCGCCAAAGAAAGACAAGTCATTCGGTTTCAAATACCGGGTATCTATTAGGTATAACCCTATTTCAAATAATCAATAAAGCAGGGTCTACAAACATAAATATCAACAAATAAAAAAGCCACGCTATACAACGTGGCTTTGATATCAAACAAGACGGAGCACTAACTTTCAGATGCAGACTCAGCCGCTTTTTTAACCAACTCTTTCAGCTCACCACTTTCATACATTTCAAGAACAATGTCACAACCCCCAACCAGTTCGCCTTTAACGTAAAGCTGAGGGAACGTAGGCCAGTTGGAGTAAACTTTCAAATTCTCTCTAATATCTGAATTTTCCAGAATATTAACATAGGCAAATCTTTCGCCACAGGCCATTAGTGACTGAACAGTTTTAGCGGAAAAACCACATTGAGGCGCCTGCGGAGTACCTTTCATGTACAGCAATATATCATTGCTTTCTATCTGCTCTTTAATCGTATCCATTATATCCATAGGTACACCTCCAAATCAGGAAAATAAAACATTAGCGAATACTGATAACTTATTGGTCGACATTCTACTCTTTTTTTCTATATCCGACTATATTAGTCGACTACTATCTTGATTCATGACAGCTATATCGAATGAATATCCCCCCAACCACCGCCGCCAGGCGTATTTATCTCCACGGTATCTCCAGGCACGATCTTAAAACTGACTTTACCCCCAACAGGTTTCTCATTGTAGAGATTTACACCAACGGCAGCAGTACCCCCACCATTATTACCCCAGGGGCCGGATACTCTTCTTTCGGTTAGTAATGTAACAGTCGCCGGCTCTTTGAAACGATAGCGCTTTGTGACTCCATCTCCCCCTCTCCATAGGCCCAGGCCACCACTTTCTCTTCGAACACTGTACTGAGTCACAAGTAAAGGGTAATGCATTTCCAGGCTCTCAATGGGTGTGTTTAGCGTGTTTGTCATATGCGTTTGTACCACTGACAGTCCGCAGCGACCTTTTGATGCACCTCCACCACCTGCAATCGTCTCATAATAATCCCATTTACCGCCGCTATTGCTCGCCCCCATTGCAATATTATTCATCGTTCCCTGGCTTGCTGCTGGCAGGCCCTCAGGCGAAGCCTTGGCTAAAGCCCCGATAATAACGTCAACCAGCCGCGTACTCGTTTCAACATTGCCTGCAGCAACCGCAGCAGGGAACTCTGCATTCACCAGAGAGCCTTTTGGTGCAATCAACGCTATTGAATCAAAAGCACCGGCACAAGCAGGCATCTGTTCCGGCATCAGGCACCGAAACACGTAATACGCAGCCGCTGCAGTAACACTTAATGGGCAGTTGATATTGCCCCGAACTTGCGGGGAAGTATTGCTAAAGTCAAGAGAAATGCTGCCTTCAGAAATCGTCATAGACAAGCAAATTGCAATCTCGCTTTGACCAAAACCATCTGAATCCATTATATCTTCAAACACGTATCGTCCGTCAGGCAGAGCAGAAAGAGCCGAGCGGGACAAACGGCGCGCATAGCTATTTAACTCTACGACATGACTCAAAAAAGTGTCCGCCCCCAGCTCCCGTATTAGTAGCGACAAACGCTTGACACCGCCTTGATTGGCGCTGACCTGAGCCTGAAAGTCGCCGAGAAAGTCATCTTCCCCCTGCCCCGTGTTAAAAGCCAGCTGATTCCACACTTGCTTATTGTTGACCCCAGCTTTAATCAATAGCTGGGGTTTAATAAGAACCCCCTCTTCTTCCAGTGTGCTAGAGACGGGCATAGAACCCGGTGTTGATGCTCCAATATTGGCATGATGGGCTCGATTAGCAACAAAGGCCGTCAATTCACCACCAATAAATACCGGCGCAATAACCGTCACATCAGGCAAGTGGGTTCCACCCAAAAAAGGGTCATTCATTACCAGCATATCGCCTTCAGCCCACTCTTGGCGCTCGATAACACCTTCCATTGCATAAGCCATGCTCCCCAGATGAACAGGCACATGAGCGGCCTGAGCACACAGTTTTCCTTTGCCATCAAATATTGCGCACGAAAAATCCAGCCGGTCTTTTATGTTAGGGGAAAATGCAGAGCGCTTGAGGGTCACTCCCATCTCATCGCAGATAGCCTCTAGTCGACTGTTAAAAATATTTAGTTCTATTGCATTCATGGCTTACTCAACATTTCCAATAACCCCTAATCATAACCATTCTAATGAGCAGTGATAAAACACTCACCCATAGAGACAGTAGGCACTTAAAGTACATTTTAACCCTATCTACAGTAAACCTCAGCCTCTTTAAGCCTTGTTGAACACTTCCTTTGCGAATTATTGCCAATCAATGAAAATACCGATATGATTAATTGTCGTTCAGGCAGCTATCGCTGCCTTTTTGCGTTTATATGGGTCTGTCTGGAGTCTGGAAAAAGCGTTATGGCCGAACAACCACTGATGAATACCTATGGTCGACTGCCTATTGCCTTTGAGAGAGGTGAAGGCTGCTGGCTGTACGATACTAATGGGAACAAGTATTTTGACACCTTTACAGGCATCGCTGTCTGCGGGCTGGGGCATACCAACCCGGCAGTCACTCGCGCAATAAAAGATCAATCAGGTCGTCTAGTCCACTGCTCAAACCTATACCACTCTCCAATACAGTCCAAACTGGCTCAGGAGCTATGCGCAATTTCAGGTATGGAGAACGTGTTTTTCTCTAACTCTGGAGCAGAGGCCAATGAAGCCGCCATTAAGATAGCTCGACTTTACGGCCACCAGAATGACATCGCAACACCTTCAATAATCGTCATGGATAACGCGTTCCACGGCCGAACAATGGCGACCTTAACAGCAACAGGCAATCGAAAAGTTCAAGCAGGCTTTGAACCTTTGCTCAGCGGTTTTATACGCGTGCCATTTAACGATATACAAGCCATTGAGAATGTTGCCAAGTCAAACCCGAACGTTGTCGCCATCATGCTTGAACCTATTCAGGGCGAAGGCGGGCTATCAATAGCCGAAGAACAGTACATGAGGTCACTTCGCGAGATTTGCGATACACGTAACTGGCTATTAATGCTTGATGAAGTACAAACAGGCAACGGCAGAACAGGCACCTATTTTGCCTATGAAGGTTACGGCATACATCCTGATGTTGTCACAACAGCCAAGGGGCTAGGTAATGGGTTTCCAATCGGCGCCTGCCTTGCAAGAGGCGCTGCTGCGGAGGTATTTACACCCGGAACTCACGGCTCTACTTTCGGGGGAAACCCGCTTGGATGCGCCGCTGCACTCGCTGTTGTAAATCAGATAAAGCAAGAAAATCTAACGAGCCGAGCCAAAGAACTTGGCGATAAAATACTAAACATATTATCCGAGAATCTGGGCAGTACTAACTACGTGTCCTCAATCCGTGGCAAAGGCCTCATGATCGGCATCGAAATGAATGCCCCCTGCCCCGAGTTACTGCCTCTCGCTAAAGCAGCAGGGATATTACTCAATATAACGTCAGAGAAGGTGATTCGACTGCTGCCAGCTCTAACAATGACCGATGAAGAAGCCGACTTTCTAGCCCACTCTATTGTTAAAATAGTTAAGCTCTACGCGGCAGATGATAGGCAGGCACCACGTTAAGCGCACTCCAACCTGAGAACTAAATCCATGGCACTGAGACATTTTTTAACATTGCTTGATTTCACCCCTGATGAGCTCAAAAAACTCACACTGCGTGCAATTGAGATAAAAAATGAGCACAAGCAGGGTAAGATCTACGAACCGCTTAAAAATCGCGTATTAGGTATGATTTTTGAGAAGTCTTCGACCAGAACCCGCGTATCATTTGAGTCCGGAATGGCGCAGTTTGGAGGCAGCTCAATTTTCCTGTCACCAAGAGACACCCAGCTTGGCAGAGGTGAACCCATCGAAGACAGCGCCAGAGTGCTTTCCAGAATGGTGGACGCAATCATGATCAGAACATTTGAACATGACAAAATTGAGCGATTTGCTCAATATTCGAAAGTCCCGGTTATTAATGCGCTGACTGATGACTTCCACCCTTGCCAGCTATTAGCTGATATGCAAACGTATCAGGAGCATCGAGGATCAATTGAAGGCAAGCGAGTGACATGGGTCGGTGATGGCAATAACATGTGCAACTCGTACATCAACGCTGCACGACAATACAACTTTGAACTGGTCGTTGCCTCACCTGAAGGCTATGACCCTAGCCAGCCACTGATGGAAGATAATGCGGACAGAGTCAGCATAGTTCGTGACCCAAAATCAGCTGTAATTGATTCAGACCTTGTCGTGACAGATGTTTGGGCATCAATGGGACAGGAGGAGGAGCAGAGCGCAAGAGCCGCGGTCTTTAAGGACTATCAAGTGACGCCTGAGTTGATGAGCTATGCGAACTCTGATGCGCTATTTATGCACTGCTTACCCGCACACCGCGGAGAAGAGGTCAGTGCCAGCATGATGGATCATGAGCGTTCAGTGGTATGGGATGAGGCTGAAAACAGGCTTCATGCTCAGAAAGCGCTGCTAGAGTTTCTTCTTTGCAATAGCTGATGACGATCCTTAAATTACTAACCGGCACTACCGCCCATTCATGAAGACTGTGCTTTCTCATGTCTCAACTGCTTAAAATTGAAAACCTGACGTGCCGCTATGATGACGAAGATATCATAGCGGGCCTTTCACTAAACCTGAATGAAGGCGATATTGGATGCCTTTTGGGGCCGAGCGGCTGCGGCAAAAGCACAATCCTCAGGGCAATAGCGGGCTTCCACCCGGTAAGCAAAGGCTCCATTTCACTTCAGAACAAAGTAATTTCTTCTTCAAGTGTCAGTATTGCTCCTGAAAAACGCCCTGTTGGGATGGTATTTCAAGATTACGCCCTATTCCCTCACATGACCATTGCTCAGAACATCGGATACGGCCTTCACAAACTTGCCAAGCACAAGCGGAAAACCAAGGTTGCCGAGATGCTTGAGCTGGTCAACCTTTCAGACTTGTCTGACCGCTACCCCCACGAACTTTCCGGGGGCCAACAGCAGCGCGTATCGTTAGCAAGAGCAATGGCACCAGAACCATCACTTATATTATTAGACGAACCTTTTTCAAATTTGGATGTAGAGCTCAGAAAAAGGCTTAGCCTGGATATCCGCGATATTCTTAAGTCTCTTAATATGACTGCCATATTAGTGACCCATGATCAACAAGAAGCATTTGCAATGTGTGATCAAATAGGTGTCATTAAAGACGGGATAATTCAGCAGTGGGACAGCCCATATAACCTTTATCACGAACCTGTTAACCGCTTTGTCGCCAGCTTCGTCGGTCAGGGATGCTTTATAAAAGGTACACTCATATCTCATGAAACCTTTGAGACCGAGCTTGGCATAATAGAAGGAAACCGGGCATACGGCTGGGAAAGTGGCAGCCATGTAGACATTCTGGTGAGACCTGATGATATTGTGTTTGACCCTGACTCATCACTTAGCTGTCAAATTATCAGCAAAACATTTGCCGGTACATCAACACTGTATCGAATTCAGCTAAAATCAGGCGCTGTGGTTGAAGGGCTTTTCCCCAGTCATCAGGATTTATATATTGGTGATCAAATCAATATCAGCCTGGCTGCTGACCACCTTATCGCCTTCCAGTGGTCTGAGCGCTCATCGAAAACACCGCAATAGAGCCGTTACCAATCACAGTAACAAGCTCTACCATTAACGTTTTCACCTATCGAACACGCTCTACAGCATCCAGCCAGCCAGAGTACAGTCTTTCACGCTTATCTGGTTGCATATTCGGCTCAAAGCGCTGCTCACACGCCCACAGTGCGGAGATCTCTTCGAGATCTTTATAGAGCCCCGCTTTTAGCCCTGCCAGGTAGGCAGCCCCCAACGCCGTAGTTTCAGTTATCTTTGGCCTATCTACGGTCACATTTAAGATATCAGCCAAAAACTGCACCAGCCAGTTGTTTACCACCATACCCCCATCAACCCTTAGCGCTTTGTAACTGGCACCATCATTCTGCATCGCCCTTACCAGGTCTTTAGTTTGATAACAGACCGACTGTAGCCCCGCAGTAACAATATCGGCAATACCCGTGTCCCGGGTTAACCCATGAATAGCGCCGCGCGCATGAGGGTCCCAGTATGGCGCGCCGAGCCCAGTAAATGCGGGCACCAGGTAAACAGGGTTGTCCGAGCCCGCTTCAAACGCCAATGCTTCTGCTTCAGATGCACAGCCAATCAGCTTTAGACCGTCACGCAACCATTGAATCGCAGCACCCGCTATAAATATACTGCCCTCAACTGCATAAGTTGCCTTGCCATCGAGGCGATAGGCAACGGTAGTCAATAAACGATTTTCTGACCGGACCGGTTTATCGCCCGTATTAAGCATTAGAAAACAACCGGTGCCATAAGTACTTTTTGCCATGCCGGGTTGAAAACAAGCTTGCCCAATCAAGGCCGCCTGCTGATCCCCTGCGATACCGTATATTGGCACCTCTGCTCCCAACAAATCAGCCTCACAGCAACCGAAGTCATCACTGCTATCGAGCACTTCAGGCAAAATTTCACGGGGAACATTGAACGCCTTTAATAGCGCTTCATCCCACTGTTGAGTATGAATATTAAACAGTGAGGTGCGAGACGCATTGGTCGCATCGGTCTTATGACTTTTGCCGCCCGTTAACTTCCATAAGAGAAATGAATCAACAGTGCCAAACGCTAATTGGCCCTGTTCAGCTTTAGCACGAGCACCGTCCACATGGTCTAGAATCCAGCTGATTTTTGTAGCAGAAAAGTACGGGTCAATCAGCAGACCTGTTTTCTGCACGACCTCTTCCTCAAAGCCTTGCTGCCTAAGGCTCTTGCATACGTCTGCAGTTCTGCGATCTTGCCAGACAACCGCATTGTAGATCGGGTCGCCCGTCTCTCGATCCCAGATAATCGTTGTCTCTCTCTGGTTGGTTATACCAATCCCGGCAATATCGAGCACATCTACATTTGCACGTTCAATTGCCTCTCGGCAAACACTTAACGTAGAAGACCATATCTCATCAGGGTCGTGCTCTACCCAGCCATCTTGGGGAAAATGCTGAGGGAATTCCTTTTGCGCCGAAGCAACTGCATGCCCATCCTGACTAAAAACAATCGCTCGTGAGCTAGTAGTCCCCTGATCTATCGCGAGTAGATAGCGAGTCATAATCTGCCTATTCCATATTCGTTAATTATCATTAAATCTACATTTTACGATTAGAGATTCGATTGCGAACATATTATCGATATATTTCTCTTTATGAAACCATCACTGAAAAAAGATTTGAATTGGTTCATAATACAGGCCAGTTTGAGAAACAATCAGAGCATATTCAATGGCACAGGAAACGCGACACAAACAGATAATCGAACTTGTGGCGGAGCGTGGGTTTGTAACGATCGACGACATGGCTCAGCATTTTCAAGTCACCCCCCAAACAATAAGAAGGGATATCAATTATCTAGACCAGGAAAAGCAGCTACAACGTTATCATGGCGGAGCCGGGATCCCTTCAAGTACGCTCAATACAGCCTATAGTGACCGAAAGATCCAGAACCTGGAAGAAAAAAAGCGCATAGGCGAAGCCATTGCCAGCAAAATTCCGGATCACTCCTCCATGTTCATTAATATTGGCACCACCACCGAGACTATAGCCAAGGCACTGCTAAAACATCGCGGCCTCACGGTTATCACAAACAATCTTCACGTTGCCAGCATTATGAGTTCAAAAGAGGATTTCAATGTCATTATCGCCGGGGGCGCTGTTAGAAACAGGGATGGCGGCATCATCGGCGAAGCCACGGTGGATTTCGTAAAACAGTTTAAAGTCGACTTCGCATTAATTGGCATTAGCGGGATCGATGATGATGGTGAACTCCTTGATTTTGATTACCAGGAAGTCAGAGTTGCACAAGCGATAATTGAAAACGCCAGACAGGTTTTCCTTGCTGCAGATCACTCCAAATTTGGCCGAAACGCCATGATCCGGCTTGGGAATATCAGCCAGGCATCACATTTGTTTACCAGCCAGACACCTCCTTCAAACATTTCAGAAATTCTCTCTGAGCACGGCGTAGAGCTTACTGTAACTCACTAATTTGCATACTAAAAGCTAAAGGCAATCTCTTTTATTCAGAGGCGGCCTTTGGTATCCCCCTATTGTTCTTAGATTTTAAACCGTCTAGCCAGTCACACTTTTTGCTAATTGTCACCTTAATATATTTGTAATGCTGAAGATCTATCCTTATAATTTCGAAAATAAATGTTCGTTTTCGAATATTATTGATCATAAAGGAATTCAAAAGTGATAAGTCTAACCTCAAGCACAGTAGATATCTTAATCGTCGGTGGCGGCATTAATGGAACAGGGATCGCTGCAGACGCGGCAGGCCGTGGGCTATCAGTAACTCTCTGCGAGCAGTCTGACCTGGCCTCTGCCACCTCATCAGCCAGCAGCAAGCTGATTCACGGGGGCCTTAGATACCTCGAACACTATGAGTTTAGACTGGTTAAAGAGGCGCTGGCAGAACGAGAGGTACTGCTTCATAACGCGCCACACTTGGTACAACCCCTTCGCTTTACCCTTCCTCACCGGCCACACTTGCGCCCTGGATGGATGATTCGATCAGGCCTGTTTATGTATGACCACCTGACGAAAAGGAATACACTGCCCAGCACCAAGTCTTGTAAGTTTAAGCATCAAAGCCCTCTCAAATCGAACATCAAGAAGGGTTATCAATACTACGATTGCTCTGTAGATGATGCGCGACTTGTTGTTACCAATGCCATATCCGCACATCGCAATGGTGCGAACATTCTAACAAGAACTAAATTTGTTAATGCTGTTAGAGTCGAGAGCGAAGAGGTCTGGAAGGTCACTCTGCTTGATATTGAAAAAAATCAGGAACATACCCTGTTTGCTAAAGCAATTGTGAATGCAGGCGGGCCATGGGTAAGTCAACTGGTGTCTGATCATATAAACCAGAAGCCAGCCAGGAATATAAAGCTTATAAAGGGCAGCCACATTATTGTGCCTAAAATTCACAACTATGAAGGCGCTTTCATTCTTCAGAATACCGACAAACGCATTGTCTTTGTAATCCCCTTCCATGATAAGTTTTCACTCATCGGAACAACGGATAAAGAGTACAAGGGAGACCCTTCAACGGTATCTATTGATGATGACGAAACACAGTACCTGCTAGACGTTGTTAATGAGCACTTTATTGCCCAAATAGAAACCAGCGATATTATTAGCAGCTACTCAGGGGTCAGGCCTTTGTGTGATGATGAATCATCTGACCCATCTGCGATGACAAGAGACTACACACTTGAACTGGAAGAGAGCGATAGCAAGACCCCACTACTATCCATCTATGGCGGGAAGATAACCACTTATAGAAAGTTGGCTGAGGCCGCTATGAACAAACTCGCGCCTTACTTTAGCGAAATGAAAGAGCCATGGACCGCCAAATCCCCACTGCCAGGAGCCACCTCTGCTACAAGGCACCAGGCAGATATAAAAGAGATCATTCAAGAGGCCCACCCATGGCTCCCGGAACCACTCCTTTCGCGCTACAGCCGAAGCTACGGACTCTTGAGCCTGACTTTTCTTGGCGGGCTGAACTCAGAACAAGACATGGGACTTCACTTTGGCGCAGATCTCTATCAGTGCGAGGTTGATTACCTAGTGAAGCATGAGTGGTCTAAGACAGCTGAAGACATTGCATGGCGACGAACCAAGCTGGGTCTGGTTTTGAGCAATGAAGAACTAGAAGCGCTGGATCAGTACTTAACAACCAACACCCCTTCAACAGAAAAGAAAATTGCCTAGCTTAAGAGAGTGCGGAGAGACATTCTCTCCGCAAATCCATCTCGCCTAACCTCCACCAAACTAAACACATTAATCCGTCGCCTGGCGACGAGGCCATACCAGGCTAAATTTGGCCCCTCCCATCTCACTTCTTCCGAGAAATGCCTGACCTCCGTGCCAAAACAAAATGCGCCTGACAATAGATAACCCAAGCCCGTAGCCACCCGAAGAGCGGGTGCGGCTATCATCTAAACGAGCAAATGGTGTAAATACTTTTTCCCAGTCACTTTCAGGTATTCCTGCTCCATCATCCTCAACATCCACCCGACAAGCATCCTGATCAAATGAGCAATGCACTTTCACGGTAGAAGCGGCATACCGGGTCGCATTCCCCACCAGGTTCTGTATCGCCCGATGGATGTAGCGGTACTCTACATCTGATTGCTTCCACTCTTCGCAACCTTCGTCAAATACAGCCTTGATCGTCATATCCGGCTTAACGCCACCCTGCTCAGATACCACCTGCTCAACAATTCCTTTTATGTCTACATCCTGAAACGTCAGGATAGGACCGCCCTGCTCAAGCCTCGCGTAGGTCAAAATTTCATCAATTAACTCATCCAACTCTTGTATATCAGAGTCAATACCGGTTAATTGCTTATTTAAAGCAGCCTCACTCGTGCAGTCCTCAATCATCTGAACACCAAACCGAATTCGCGCCACCGGCGTTCTCAATTCGTGCGATACGGCATGTATCATTTCCCGCTGAACAGCAACAAGGCGTTGAATATGCTCTGCCATACTATTAAACGCATCACCCAACCGGCCTATTGCGTCCCTTCGGCCCACCCCTATTCGGGCATCCAGCTCACCCCGCGCTATGCGGGTAGCAACGGTTTCCAGACTTCTTAAACGTTTATCAATTGAAAAAACCAATAAGTACACAGCCACACCAATCCCTGCAACAGCCAGGAGCACTAATGTCAACAAAAGTGGCCAGGAGAGAATATCGAATGCCTCTGGAAAATAAAGCCGGTAAACACTGCCGTCGGCAAACTCATAATAGCCTACTGCTTGAGAGTTCTGGTCAGCAGGATAGAAGTAATAGCCCTTGACTGACTCAACCTGAAAGTCATCAGATAACATCTCAACATCGCTACCTGCTACCTTTTCAACCCCGATATCAAATGTTTTCGCCAGCCCAGACAGGCCATCTTGAAGTATATCAACAGACACACCAGCCAGAGCCTGCCGTTCAATATCCTTGGCGATTAGATACCCTGAAAGGTGGTTGACACCACTGTAAAGATCCGGGAAGTAACCCGCGATAATATCGCCCTCCCCATTTTCCCTATCTAGCTTTCTAAACACTCTATACCCGTGGGCTTGCTTAACGACGAGTGTTTGCGTGTAGCCCAAACGCTCAAGTTGCACAGCGGACAGTGGGTATGTAGCTATCTGGTCAACTGACAGATGCCCCGATTTAGACCCGGAAAAGCCTGACAGTAAGGTGTTCAACAATAGGGAGTCTTGGCTTGCCAGCCAATCGAACGCAGGAGACGACACCTTGACCTGATGGTGCTCATACCTGACCACATTAATGGAGCTATAGAGAAACGCACAAAAAAGGCCTACCACCATTAGCGCAAGCAGTAAGCCTCCGAATACTCGTATAAAAAGCCTGTTCACAATTGTTCAATCCCGCCGTAAGTATTCCTTTTAAGCAACCATTGCAGCCGCCTAAGCTTACAGCTGGGCTAATGGCTTATGCATTTAGCCCAGGCTATAACAGTAAGGTCACAGCAACAATATCACTCAATTTAGAAACAGTTAAACCTATCCTAAAACTTGCTGTTATGCCTCTTTTACGAAGAGATACCCTTTACTGCGAACGGTTTTAATCCGCTTGGGATGAACAGGGTCATCCCCTATTTTAGGCCGAATCCTTGATACTCGAACATCGATTGAGCGATCCTGCCCATCATATTCAATACCTCTGAGCGCTGTAAATATCTCTTCTCGGCTAAGAACAGTACCAGCGCTACTGGACAGCAGCCAAAGCAGATCAAATTCAGCACTCGTCAATTCAATACTTTCATCATTCAACCAGGCTTCACGCATTGATCTATCGACGACAAGATTATTGAACACCAGTCTTACCGGCTCTTCATCATTGGACGAACCTGAGTCAGTGCTTGGCGCATCAGCGGCCCCCTGATCAGTAACACGTCTTAGCAACGCTCGAATGCGTGCCAGCAGCACTCGTGGCCTGACAGGCTTTGACATGTAGTCATCAGCGCCCATTTCCAAACCAAGAACCTGATCCAAGTCGTCAGTCCGCGCGGTCAACATAAGGATTGGGCCGTTATAATAAGGTCGAACCTTGCGACAAATAGAAAGACCATCTTCGCCAGGTAACATCAAATCAAGCACGACTAAATCAGGCTTTTCATTTTTGATGCGATCCACTGCATGGGCCCCATTAGCTTCAACTGACACAACCAGCCCATTGCTTTCAAGATATTCTTTCGTAAGATCTGCTAGACGCTCATCATCTTCTACAATGAGGATACGCCATGATTCATTCTGCTCTATGACATCCATTCTCTTTTTTCTTATATCGTTAGGTCAATAACATTAGCTAAAACATCTAACTATCTGAATAGCGCTCTAATCATCCCTAAAATTTGCTTCAAGCTCATAACTGTGCCTGATTAACCAATAAGGCAAATAGCCAATAAGGCCAATCACTACACAGGTTACGAAAAAGAATACAATTTTTCCTTATATTAGTATTAATTATACATGCTGTTTGAAAATTTACATGAAAATATCACAAGAAACAATTTTCTACACTTTTCAGCTATTGTTTGCCTGCTTACCACTAAACTTTTAACACAGGGTAACCCAGCTTTACCTCTTCCTCAGTGGCATCACGAACGGCCAAAACCTCTATATCAAAATACAACGTGAAACCAGCCAAGGGGTGGTTAGCATCCACCGTCACCGAGTCTCCACTCACACTGACAACTTTAATCACCTGCGTTTGCTCGCCTGTATTTGTTTGAAACTTCATACCGGCAACAATATCGTCAACACCATCAAATAATGACTTTGGCACCACCTGAATATGGTCTGGGTTGTGTTCGCCATATGCCAGCTCTGGAGGTACCGTTACGTCAAGAACATCACCAGGGCTACGCCCTTCAAGCGCCTTTTCTATCCCCTTTACAACCTGCCCCGCCCCTTCCAGAAAGGTCAATGGTTCACCGCCGCTAGAGGTGTCAACCACCACGCCTTCTGCATTTCTTAAGTTGTAATTTATTGAGTAAACTTTAGGTAAATCTGACATTTAATCTCCCGGAAGGATAAAAAGCTGAACGATAAACGATAACTTATCCTAACATCAACCTTAACCCTTAATGAAATGTCACCCAAAGAAAAAGGTTGTCACTCGCTAAAGCAACAACCTTTGTCACAAATACTCAGAGTAACAGCCAAGCTGCCATTTATGCTTGTTGAGCTAGCAACTCTGATACCAATAGTTTCTGCTCAAGCTTCTCTTTTAGATTGCCGGGGGAGTTCA
This sequence comes from Alkalimarinus coralli, assembly GCF_023650515.1. NCBI lineage: Bacteria > Pseudomonadati > Pseudomonadota > Gammaproteobacteria > Alteromonadales > Alteromonadaceae > Alkalimarinus > Alkalimarinus coralli. Next base: position 578,172 of record NZ_CP096016.1, on the reverse strand, counting down.
TATCCATCCGGTCAATCAAGGGCGAAAACTCTTCCGGCACATATTTAACCTTCAAAGCTTCCCACATGCATTTCAGCAACCCGCTACGAGTCGCTGTTTTGGCTTTTAATCCTTTCAAAGCCTTACCAATCTTGAGCTCTTCGGCGGTAAAGTCACAACCGAATGGGAAGGGGTCGAAAAAGCCTTTAGCTTTGTACTTATTAAACGTTTTTAGCAGGTTTTCAGGGGTGTTGTGTCGATAAATATCCGGTAGCTGATAATCCTTCGCAACCTTTCCTGCCGCTTTTGCCTGGTTTAATAACTCATCTTGGAAACGCGAATCTGCAATCTTGATCAGTTCAATATACACTTCCTGATCATTCTTGCTCAGCAAGTCAGCCACTCCGTACTCTGTAATAACAATGTCGCGGAGATGACGCGGAATGGTGCAGTGACCATAGCTCATCATGATATTTGACTTGGGGCCATCCGGAGTCTGGCGATAACTCTTGAGCTTCAGAATAGAGCGGGCATCATCAATTTCATGCGCCATCGCAACAAAGTTATACTGCCCACCAACCCCACTAACCACTTTGCCATTTTCCAGGCCATCAGATACCGCAGCCCCACCCAAGGTATACATCATGGTCGAATTGATAAAGCGGGCATCCTGACGCTGGGCGACCTTCAACTGCTGATTACCAAACTCATGATCAAACAAGTGATTGATAAACCTGACGCTCGTCATACAGAATTTGTCGTTCTCTTCCGGAGTCAGATCGCGCAAGTCTTGGTAAAAACTGTTTGGCCCAATGAAGAAGCCGCCATGCATAACAATACCGCCCTTTAGTTTTTCCCCCAGGCAGTAGCTTTCAATTAACTTTCGGTTCTCTCCCTCTTTGAGCTTGGGCTCTATTGTCTGCCCCTCGACTAACAAACTCCCCCCTTTAAACTCAACAGTTTCTTTAAATATTCCATACTGTTTCAGGAACTCAACGTCTTTTGCTCTAAGGGTTGTAGATAAAACATCCTGCTCAATTAGCGCATCCAGAGTGGCCATCGAAACGTCATGCGTTATTTTTTCTTTATTAAGAAGGGTCTGAAGGTCAACATTATCGAAGACCTCTCGTTTCAGTATTCCGGCTTTATATAGGTGCATAAAACCATCAACCATCATTTCACTGCACCCGTATAAGCCTTTAGTAAAGGTATCTCTCCCTCCAATTTCAGATATCACTGGAAAACGCTCTTCCAGCTTCAACTCATCCATCAGTTCATTGTAGACATCATTGTTCTTGTGTCTGAGTATCGCGCTATAAACCAAAGCACTACCGAGCGAACCAATACCAACCTGTAATGTTCCGTTATCTCTCAGTAACGTACTGGCATTAAAACCAATCATATGGTCGGCAGGCATAATAGCCATATTAGGTGCGCCGAACAGAGGGTATTCATAAGAAGGGTTCTCTAGAATGAGGTCGAACTCATCCTCACCTACCTCTGCATGGTTTACCATGAAAGGGAGGTTATTGTTAACTTCTGCGATTACGGCTACTTTTCGTCCCTTTTTCTCTTGTTCTCTAAGAATAGGCACAAGATCAAGCGACGTGTCAGGGTTGCTGCTCAAGCTATACCTTGGCTCCCCATTTATTTCCTTCTTGGCCACAATTTGAGACACCGCATTTACGCCAAGTGCAGTTAACTCTCTAACCGCATGAGTGTAATTAGTGCATATATAGTTTTCCTGCTGCTTATCGTCCTTTAAGAAACTTCCTGCTTTAAAGAAAAACTCTGTAACTTCTACGTTCGAAGGCAACGCCTTCTTCCGCAGATCTATCATATACTCAAGATCAGGAATATCCCCATACAGCCGCTCAACAAAAGGCCCCATGAACTTCGACTCCAGGCCTGCGCTTGCACTTGGCTTTTCCAGTGACAGTGCAGTAGCGATCACCAGCTTAATGCTAGGATCTACCTTAGCTCGTTTATACAGCGCATTAACAAGATGTACGGGCTTACCAAGCCCTAGCGGCATACCAAACTTAATATCCTTGCCTACTTTTTCAATAATCGCGTCAACGCATTTTTCCACATCATTGTGGATTACTGGTGCCATGGTCATCTTATTCCCCTTGCCTGTTTTATTTTTGTATTCACAACAAAATTAATTAAAACTGCACAAATTACATACTATTGAGAGCTAGTATGACTGATGAGTAGCTGCATATGATTGACGATAATCAAATCAGTACAAAGGAAATAGAGGGCGGGAAAGTAAAGGAAAAAGATGCAGGTTTATTGGTAAAACGAGCTGATACCAAAAAGCAGTTGAACGCCATGGAGTTACCCCGTTTGAGAGTAACTCTTCCAGCTATTAAAACGTCCAGGAAGTAGGACTGAAGAGATAAACGAGGGTTAACCCTTAAAACTTTATCTTCATGGATAGGGATACTTGGTCGCTGCCTACATCCATACCATAACGCGCCTGGGCCAGGCTCTCTTTAAAACTATAAGGGTATCGAGAAACAGGTGCTTTTGAGTTTTCTGAGCCTAAGCGCTGCAGCTCTATAGCATCGTTGAACCACTGGCTTCCAAGCATGCTAGCCACTCTCAGCAAGCAATTGGTTTTACTCAACTCCTTTTCGATCAAAATTTCATCGTCACCGATAACACTGTTATAACCATCAACCTCACCATAGTCTCCGTACTCTGCGGCCTCCGCTGTTGCAATAACAGAAAATAAATTTACGGCTAAAAGCAAAGCAAATATCTTAACAACCATGACCACTACCTCGCACTATCTCTAACACAATCTATTGTTATCTTTTTTATTGTTTCTATGGTTGAGAATATTAATATAAGGCGAGATTAATTACTGTGATCAAAACCAGCAGGAGACGGGATTTTGATCACATTTTGAAGGTTGTGCGCCAATTTATTGTAACGCCTTGTAATATTAGCGGCTTATTTTGTTGCTCGCGCTAATTTGAGCGCGATTCCAACCAATCAGCACTAATAGCCCACGTATTGCCCGGCGCTTTTGCTCCGGCAAACACGCCTGCATGCCCTCCGGGAACAACGCAGAACTCTTTGTCTTCAGACGATACAATATCGAGGGCTTTTCGGGCCGCACTCGTACTGACTAATTTGTCACTATCGCCTGCGAATGCCAAAATAGAACACTCGATTTTTTTAAACTCCGCCTGCTCTGTTCCGATCTTCATCTTCCCTTTTGCCATGCGGTTATTAATCATCATATGAACAGCCATTCCCTTTATCGTTTCGCCTGGGTAGTCCACCATTTCATTGAACCATTGGCTCATTGTTAAGTGCTCTTTCAGATACTCCCTATCCCACATATTCATAAGCATCTCAAAATAATTAACCACATTCCCGACCGGGCTGGTCAACTTAAACGCTAGCGAATTTACCCAACCAGGCACGTGCAGATAGCGAGCAGGCAAATCAAGCAGAGAGATATTCATTAGCTGGGAGATAATCTGAGCGGGTCTATAGATCGTCGAGAGCACTTGCCCCGCGACGCCACTTGAGTGCATATCAACAGGACTCGCAACCGTTATCATATTTTTTATATGCTTATCCCCGGATACTGCTGCATACATCAGAGACAAAAGCCCCCCCATGCAATAAGAAAAGATAGATACATCTTCCTGCCCACTCACCTTTCGGATCTGCTGCATGGCGGCAGGCATCCACTCAAGCACATAGGTCTCAAGTGATAAGTCACTATGATCTTCTGTTACATCTCCCCAATCAATGAGATACACATCAAAGCCCTTGGCCAGAAAGTATCTCACAACACTTCGATAGGGCATTAAATCAAAAATCATAGACGTTGCAGCCAGCGGCGGAACCAGAACGAGCGGCACACGATAAGTATTCTGATTAACCTCGAGGGGGTCATCGCCGACACTGATTTGAGATTCTTCGAGAGGGAGGTAGTGCCTGACTGACATGATTCTGTCACGGTATATTACATCGTAGGGGGTTGAGTTTGATATGATAAAATTCTCACCAAACAGCTTTCTTTCAGCGGTATTAATAACACTCCACAGCGCTTTTTCAGCAACATTGGCAACAATATTTCCACGCTTCATCTCGACTCCTTTTAGTTCCTACGGTGATGCAAAATAACAGCCCGTTTCGAGGTAACTCACTCACCAGACAAGTGGCACATTATAGATTGACTGCCGGTCACTTCATAGCAATTAGTGATGCATTGCCCTACCGACGCCCCAAACACCAATGAGTTAATTCATAGGCGAACCTTACCAATAAGTAATATTACGCATTCTTTGCCAACACTCAGAACGGTACCATGACAAACCTAGATTGACACTCGTTCTACTTCACACGGAGCATTCATGCAAAGAAACCACCGACTACTCAATACTGCATTTACCTCTCTGGGCATTGCATCCAGCCTTCTTGTTGCAATGCTATGTATTGAGTTTATGGTCGTTGGAAACTTTGAAAATGTTCTCGCATACACCTGTATATCGGCCTTCGTAGCTTCTATTTACCTGATATCAATGACCATCAATCAAAAGCGGCAAAAAAATAAATAGTTAACATCCATACAATTTTGATCGGCAAAATCTGTATTATTAACGCCTTCCCTGAGACCTGGCCAAGAATACGTCAACCTTAGCAAGATTACTTTTTGGCAACTTACGCTAAGTCCAAATAATCGCTATTATTGCCAGACTTTTTGCCATTTCAGATAATGACTGTGACTATTTTAAAATTTCTGTGGAAACTTATTCCTTTTTTGATTGTTGTCTGCACCTACTCTCTATTGCAGTTTGAGCATAGCCAGAGATGGGCAGAACTAATACACACCTCACTTCCTTACCTGATGAGCGCGCTATTGTTGCTTGTTTCATTAATCTTCAACAGAAGCAGACTGGCTCTCGGTGCAATTAATGCCTGCCTCGCATACGCCTTTATTCAAAATGGTATGCAACAGCCCTACACGGAAAGCGCAACGCAACTACTGTTCATTGGCAATGCCATTCTTTTTTCATGGCACCTTTGTTTAACCGCTTTTTATAGAGAAAAAGGGAGTATTTCAAGCTGGGGAGTCAGTCGCCTCGTATTCGTAATCGGCAGCTATGTTGTGCTTTGGCTGGCAGTAAGGGATGGTTATGCAGACACTTTATACCCAGTTATTCAGAGTTATATTACCAGCCCGGAAAATAACCGGGCCTGGTTAAGCCTTACGTTACTAATATCACAGTTAGCCAGCGGCATCCTTCTCCTGGCCATTACGTTATGGAAAAGAACATCCACCGAAACAGCCCTTTTAGCAGCCTGGCTAACCGGCAACGCCATTTTTTATGACTTTTCCATTTCAGGTATATCAACAACGCTTTTCACCGCCCTTCTCCTGGCGATGTTTATTTCATTAATACAGAGTGCTTACGACCTCGCTTTTGTTGATGCTTTAACGCTCTTGCCAGGGCGCAGAGCCCTGGACGAAAAAATGGGGACACTTACCAGGCAGTACTCCATCGCAATGATAGATGTAGATCATTTCAAGAAGTTTAACGACACATATGGTCACTCTACAGGTGATCAAGTGCTAAGACTGGTTGCCAGTAAAGTACGGAAAGTGGGAGCTGGAGGGCTCGCTTATCGCTATGGAGGCGAAGAGTTTGCGATACTGTTTCCCAAGAAAAAAGCAGAGACTGTGGAGCCTTACCTAAACAAGCTCAGAGAAAGCATATCCGGCTACCAGATGACACTTAGAAACAACAACAGAGCACAAAGCAAAAAGCTGGGAGAGAAGTTGCGCGGCGCGATCGCAGCACGACAAAAGAACGTTAATATTACCGTCAGCATTGGTGTGGCAGAAAAGCTAGAGAGTCATCATTCTGCAGAAGATGTCATAAAAGATGCCGACGAAGCACTCTATAAAGCCAAAAATACAGGCCGAAACAAAGTCATTGCGGCAAACAGTTAACCCGCAAATCGCCCACTTATACCAAGGCGAATGAAAATAAGTTGCTTGGTACCCCAAACCGCTGACCACGTTACAGTTTAGGGTACCAGGCAAGACTGTTTACAAATCTGCTTCAAAGCCAGATAGCAGCTTAAGCTATTTGCGAATACCTTCGATTGAAAGGAATATTTCTATTTCTTCCGATGCGGGTCCCAAGTTCTTAGGCACGCCAAAGTCTTTGAGTTTGAAAGACGTTTTTCCCGAGAAGCCGTTTCTATACCCACCCCATGGATCATCGCCTCCGCCAACATGAGTGGCCTCAATAACGATCGGCTTAGTAATGCCTCGAAGGGTAAAGTCCCCATGAACCAGTGCCTTACCATCCCCTTTATCTTCAACTCGGGTACTGACAAAAGTGGCCTTTGGGTACTTGCCTACTTCAAGAAAATCCTTGCTTCTTAAATGCTTGTCTCGCTCAGCATGATTCGAGTCAACACTGGACGTATCAATTGAAACTGAAATTTTTGAGGCAGAGGGCTTTGCTTCATCAAAACTAAACTCACCTTCAAATGTATTAAATCGACCATACAGCCAGCTATAACCTAAGTGACTAATCTTGAACTGAACAAAGGCATGCGCGCCCTCAGTATCAATAACATAATCCGCCGCATTTACATTGACAGACCCTGCTGTGAGCAATGCCGCTGATACGGCACCAGCAAACCACTTTTTAACGTTCATACCTTCTCCTTTTTGACTTACTATTTAAAACCCTTACGGTCACCCAACTGTCTACCGCTTAAGCTATCACTTATTATTTGTCGCCTTTCCTTTACCAACCCCGATCATTCTCAACAACGTTTGATCGTTGTCGATAAAATGGTGCTTTAAAGCCCCTGCGGCATGGAGTGCGACAATAGATAACAGAACATATGCGAGGATCTCATGAACCTCTCCGGCAATATCTTCCTGATTATCAATACCACTTATCAGTGACGGCACATCAAACCACCCGAAAACGGAAACAGCTCGCCCATCTGCGGTCGATATAAGATAGCCACTTAGCATCAACACTAACAATAGACCGTATAGAGCAATATGCACCCAATGTGCGAGCTTTTTTTCCCAGGCTTTGTGAGAACTCAACGGCTGCGGTGGGGCACTGACCAACCGCCAGCATACTCTAAAAATCATCAGTAGAAACAGTAAAACCCCGACGCTCTTATGCACGAACGGTGCGGTCTTATACATTGAGTCGTAATAATCAAGCTCAACCATATAAAGCCCCAGGCCAAACAAACCAAACACTGTTATTGCTACAACCCAGTGTATGGCAATTGAAATACTACCCCACTCATTGTGGCTATTCTTTATCTTCATCACACGCTCGCTTATCGGTTTTGCATAGATTACCGTAACTTTATTGATGTAAAGTGCAATTTAACTGCACTAAACAATCTAATTTATCGATACTTAAATATCTATACTTTAATCGTAGGTATATCCACCTACAGAAATCCTAGCGCCTGTCTCGTAAAATGCATACCAGATTTCAAGCAGAGGAGTTTACCCTCTTCGCTTAAAGCAATGGATATCGACTCAGCAGAGTGAGTTTCAAAATGAATGAATTTGACGAAGATGTTGTAATCCCAAGCAACAACTAATAAGTAATTTTCCAGGCTATTTGAATTACGTTTATTTGTCCCAGACTCGCACTTTAGCGGCACCCTGTGCCGCTTTTTTTTATTCCCCCTTGTTGCTCATCGCAGCTTTTACACATATTTAACAAAAACACCTAGCACTAACGCCTCCTTTTTGGCAACCTCTTATACCTTGAACAGTTAACAAAATAGTTGTTATAACGTAATTCTATAAAGGGGCATTATCAGCTTGCTTTCGGTAATGAACAGAGGCTCGAAAAGTGTTTCGCTGGATATTCATAGCATTGACCAAACAACCCGCGCTATAGCGCCCGGCGAGTGGTCAGCAAGCTTTATGAATATGAGGCTGCGAACCGCATTTCAACCGATATTCAGTCTATCCCACAAACGTATTGTCGGGTATGAAGCGCTTGTTCGCCCGTTTACCACTGAAGGCCAATCACTTAGCCCTGGGCTGCTATTTCAACAACCACGCAACGAACAAGAAAATGTTCAGCTTGATCGAGCCTGTCGTTTTTTGCATATGAAAAACTTCCAAGGGCTACCGGACGATATCAACTGGCTATTTATCAATGTATCACCGGAAACCATCGCTATTGGCCACCGCTACGACTCTTTTTTTGGCAAGCTATTAGAGCATTTTAACTTCCCATCGCACCGTGTTGTCATAGAGATAGTTGAGCAGCCTACCTGCGATGGCGATAGCCTTGCTCAAGCGGTTGAATACTATAAACAACTTGGATGTTTAACAGCCCTGGATGACTTTGGCGCTGGCCACTCTAACTTTGAACGAGTCTGGGCCCTTAAACCCGACATCGTTAAGCTTGACCGATCAATGATTCTCAGAGCATCGGAAGAAAGCAGAATACGTCAAATGCTTAACGGTATTGTATCGCTATTGCACCAGGCAGGCTGCTTAGTTCTAATGGAGGGCGTCGAAACGGAAGAGCAAGCAATGATCGCTATTGATTGCGGTGTAGACTTTGTACAAGGTTTTTATTTTGCCCTGCCACAAATAGGGAAAACCCCCACCCCTGTTCCTGCTTCTGATTTAGGTAAATTGCTCAACGATTATAAGCAAGAAGTGAAAGACAAAGCGGATCCTACTATCGCTGTTCGTGATCATTACTTTCCATTCTTTAACAACGCAGTGGATAAGATAAGAGAAGGATACCCGCTCAGTATTGCCGCAAAATCACTGACCGAGCATCACACCGTAACCCGGTGCTACATGATGGATAAAGACGGTATTCAGATCGGAGAAACAGCCGCCTCAAACAACAGCGCTTCAGCCCAAAACCCAAAATTCAAACCCCTGGAAAACACCCAAAGTGCAGATTGGTTTCGCCAACATTATTTACGCAGAGCATTAAGCAATCCAAATGAGTTGCAGATTACACGCCCCTACCTGTCTGCAACCGGCGCCTACATGTGTGTAACCCTTTCATTACTGTTCAAGTCTGGCGACAAGGACATTATCATCTGCTGCGATATACTGGCAGACTAACATACACAGATTTACATTCACCCATTAAAAAGCCCCTGAAAGCTAATTTGCTTTCAGGGGCTTTTTTGTTCGGGTAGTAATATTACAGAAAGTTCTTCGCGACCACTGATGAGTACTCGCCTTGCACATTATTGGTGTCAACCGTAGCAATCTTAAAATAGTATGTTTTAGACGGATCCAAATCTTCAAATGGATAACTTGTTGATTGAGCACCATCTACGAGCAATTGAGATGACAAGTTCTCTGGCTCTGTACCGTACGCAACAACATATCCAGCGATATCACCCAACGCCAATGGCGAGCCATCCTGGCGCTTAACAGGGATACTCCAGTTTAGCAAAGCGGTATAGGCAACATCTTCAACTGTCAAAGTGGCAGCCAAAGACGGGATTTGGCCTGAGTCATTTGAGACCAATACATCATAAACGCCCGCATCAGCTTTCAAAACGCTGTCGAATTTAAGCGTTGAACCATTCTGCCCTTCAATCTCGATACCATCCTTTCTCCACTGGTAGCGAATATCTCCTGAACCATCCGCAATAACGCTCAGCTCTGCAGCGCCATTAACGTTAACCACCACAGAGCCAGGGTGAGACGAAATAGCCAGCGATGGCGAAGCACTTCCTCCGCCAGCACTGCCTCCATTAACGTCACTGTCTGACTGTTCAGATCCAGACACATCGGCAACATCCCCTGATTGGCCAGCTTCAGCACCAGACGTATTGGCAACATTTCCTGATTGGTTTGTTTCAACACCTGACGTATTATTACCCCCCCCTGTTTGGCTAGCTTCAGCATCAGATGTATTGGCAACATTTCCTGATTGGTTAGTTTCAACACCTGACGTATTATTACCCCCCCCTGTTTGGCTAGCTTCAGCATCAGACGTATTGGCAACATTTCCTGATTGGTTAGTTTCAACACCTGACGTATTATTAACACCCCCTGATTGGCTAGCTTCAGCATCAGACGTATTGGCAACATTTCCTGATTGGTTAGTTTCAACACCTGACGTATTATTAACACCCCCTGATTGGCTAGCTTCAGCACCAGACGTATTGGCAATATTCCCTGGCTGATTTTCAGTATCAATGGTATTCGTTTCGTCAACATACAGGCTAGAAACTTCCTGATAGTACATTTCTGTAGAGCTTTCTACTGATACCAGTTCAACAATAATCTGCTCATTATCAACCTTCATTTGTAAATCACTGGCTATATCACTTGCCTGGTAAAACAAGTCATCCAATGTAACTTCAGAAATGACACCTCCATTTTCTTCCGGTAAAGCCCCCCACTTCGCGAATCGCTCCGCCGCACTGTTCACAACTTCATCAACTGAACCCCAGTCAGGCATATTAACCATTGCGAGAAATGATGCAGACATAATTGCATACTGAAGCTCATCACCAGAAAGTGATTCATAGGCATCAAGTTTGGTTAAGTCAGGAGGAGGAAGCTGTAATGAGCCAGGAGACAGGTTGAGCGTTGACTCAACCAAAGAGTACGCCGCACCAATACTGTCTTCACTCAAACCATCAATATTCTCTTTGGCATACGTGACAGCCAGGTGAGTTAAAGGCGTGACGTACAAGGTCAGTGCTTCCTGATTTTGCAGACCGGAGTGTGCAGCTTCTAATATAAAGTCGCTATTTAGCGAAAACTTCTCGCCGAACGCAATGGGGTTGCCAAATTCGTTCACTCCACAGCCATTAACAACATCACATGTCATTCTGGTATCTGAATCAGCGGTAATTTCGACTACAATCGCATCAATAGTGTCTGCTGCAATGGATACATTAAACTGTCCGTTAGCATCAGTTCGCTCTGCGTCACCTAACGGTATTGGTGCCTTACGAAACAGCCCTGCTTCGCTCTCTATTGAGAAGATGCGAACAATGCCATTTTCAATAACACCTTTAATGGCGCCACCTTGTATGGATATCTGCTTACCTGTCTGTGCAGGGCTAGATAGTTCAGAAACAGAACCTTGAGCGGTCGCTCCCGAGCCTGACTCACCTCCCCCGGAACCACATGCTGCCAACATACTACTCAGCGCGAAAATGCTTATGCTGCGCATACCAAGCTGGCGAGAGATACCACTCCAGTTGCTAACGGCTAAATTCAAAAACATGACTTCACCTGTTCATCTATTCCAATGTGGTAATCATAAACGTTAAATTACCAAAATGACGTATCCACGCCACATTTCCATATTTAATTCCGTCATATTTTTGACACTTAAAAGAATTGTAAAATTTCTAACGATTCGATTGACGCATGATACCAGAATTACTACCAAATATAATGAGAACACAGGCCATGTTTTCTAATTTATTGCTATACTTAACGCCATAGTCCGCCCGCTAGACGACAATGTAGTTGTTTCCTCATTATGGTGAGAGGAGGTGCACAATGCTTTCTTACCAACAACAAAAAAAACGCTCTCGCATTGGTTCAATGCTGGTCAAGAAAGGACTCATCAATCCAAATCAGCTCGACTACGCTGTAAGGCTGCAATCAGAAACCAACGCTCCGCTGGGCCAAATTTTGATCGATAAGCACTTTATCACAGATTCTGAGTTGCACGCGGCGCTTAGCCAGCAGTCCTTCATTAGAGTCGCAGCGATGGTCATTGCTTTCACGCTTGCCCCCTTTCAGTTATCCAGTGCTTCTCCTCCTTCCTCATCCAAACCTGCGACAGAACAGGGGGATACACTACAATTAGCAATGGCAGAAGATATGGAGGGTATCGAATCGGTCTATAGGGAGGAGCAACTATCAGACGTGATAAAACAGCACTCCAACTTGGATCATCAGCTTAATAGACTGTGGGATCGCTATGACGAATTGCTTGTTAACTACGTTAGTGCAAGCAAGAAACAACGACTTGACGCAAACATGGTTAACTACAACAAACTTCGCCACGAGCCTGAGTTTAAGTCTCTCGTTGCTGACCTGTCACGATTTCCCATTAGCGAAATTGACTCAAACGAACAACGTATCGCATTCTACCTTAACGCTTATAATATTCTGGCCATCAATATGGTCACAGAACACTGGCCACTAAAAAAAATCAGCTCTCTGGGTGGGCTTTTCGAACCCGTCTGGGACAAGCCAGCGGGTGCAATTGATGGGAAAAGCGTCACGCTAGGAGAGATAGAACACGAAATTCTCCGGAAATTTGGTGAGCCACGCGTGCATTTTGCTATGAACTGCGCATCAATGAGTTGCCCTAACCTGAGGACAGAAGCCTACAGAGCAGGTCACCTTGACCAACAACTCGATGACCAAGTCGTAACATTTTTAAAGCAGGACTATAAAGGAAGCCATTTAAAAGGTGACACCTTGTACGTTTCAAAAATCTTCAAGTGGTTTGCCGCTGACTTTCAACCACACGGGGGAGTTGAAGAGTTTGTTCGACGCTATAAGCAAGACATTCCGGAAGGCACCAGCATAGAGCCAACCCTGAGCTATAACTGGAACATCAACTGTCACGTCACTGGCTTAAGCAGACTCAGGGCGGAGAGATAGGCCTACGTAGCACACACTAAACCCAAGACCGCCCCTTATGCTCAAATAACATAAGTCAACACCGTCATTTTTTGCCAGTACGGAAAGGCCATCATTAAGCTCTATTAAGCAGCCCTCCCAAGCCACCTTTATTGTCTATCGCCTATTGATAGGCGAAATTTCCAGTATGGGCCAGGAAAAAGTCGCAACATGCTGTTTTGCACTCAGCATTAAATTTTATGACCTATGTCTCAATTTAATTTTAAGGAGTAGTCCTTTTAGAGGGTTATTACGCCCCCTTACTCCATTAACCTTATTCAAGAGAAATACAGGGATAACAAGAATAAAAATCAAACGGATAGAACGAGGATATACGCATGATCTCCGCCACCGCCGAACTCAATACAACACAGATAAACACGCCGCAAGAAAAACCAGCACTTCAGTTAGTGAACGATGCGCCCAGTATATTTGAGCATCTATCTATAAAAGAAAAACAACAGTTTCTATCAAACTATGGTAACCAATCAAGCGCTTACTTCACTCTGCAACCCGGTGTGAGCACCTTCGGCGACAAGGCGCGCGGCTACATCGCTTTTCGCAAGCAGAGCACGGTGTTAGGTCGAGTCAATATCGTGTTCTGTAACCCAATATGCAGTAGCTCGCAACTGTCAGAACTGACAGCTTCGTTTCTGTTAAACACACCAGGCAAAACCATATTTATGGGTGTCGACAAAGAGGTTGCATCCTGCTTACAGCAACATGGGTATCGGTTAAACCAAATGGGCACAGAGTTTTCTATCAATCTGAGTCATTTTGAAGTGAAGGGAAAGGAGAAGAAGCACTTGCGGCATGCAGCAAATCTTGGCAAGCGCCACGGTTTGAGTGTGAGAGAGTTAGACTGGGAAGACATTGACCAAAATGCTGTACATCAAATTTCCGAGCAGTGGAGAGCACAGAAAGCGGTCAATAGTCGAGAACTAAAGCTGCTGACTCGGCCACCTGCATTCAGAAATGAATGGAAAGTCAGAAAGTTTTACTGCTTTCAGGGTGAGAAACTGCTTGGCTATGTTTTTTTTGATCCCTATTTTAAAAATGGAAAGATCATCGGATATTGCGCCAATATCATTCGTAAAGACCCAACTGCGAAACCATCAGACCTGCTTGACTACATTATACTCGAAGCGATCAACACTTTTAGAAGTGAGGGCATTCAACAATTATCACTAGGCATATCGCCGCTCTACAATATCGAAAAAGAGGATAATGATCGACCAGCACTAAGGGTTATACAGAAGTTTCTATTTGAAAATGGTAACACCCTCTATGCATTCAAGCCGCTGGCCTATCATAAAACCCGCTATCGCGGAGACGAAACAAAATGGTATGTTTGTACGAGAAATATTTCGATTACCAAAACGGTTTTAGCTATTTTGCAAGGGACTCAGTTGGTGCCTAAAACCAAAGCAGCCAAAAATGATGCACTGCAGCCAATCCCTGTAAGCTAAGCCGTCTGACCAGTATAGTCGAGCCTGCTGCTGCATTTGCGGCAAAGGTACGAAGACTTTTGCCGCTGCACCCTGTTGTGCCTTATAGCTGATAATGAGTGAGTTAACCCCGGGCATTTACACTGGTATACATAAGGCTTTGGCGAGGCTCTTGATATATCGAATTGATGAGTCACAGAGGGCTCAACATTCAGGACAGAACGCATAATCATCTGCCACTCCGGGCCATGAGGTTTAATATTCCGACCATAAAGCTGATTGGCAATAACGTGTGCAGCTTCATGAGGCGCGACCTCATTTACAAATGCAAGAGGGTTTTCTTCCATTAGCAAACGGTTAAAGCGAATCACCGGCTTAGCTTTTTTTACTAGGCCATAAGCTCGCCCGTATTCAAATCGAGCCTGCCCTGCACTCTTTCCTCTCAGGTCAAAACGAACATCTGGCACCACTAACGACTGATTAAAATAATCATTAGCAGCATCAATGCTAATCCTAACTGACTCTATCATGCGCGCTTGAAGTTCAGTTAGCGCCGTCATTTTAAGCAGATAGTAACGCTTTGATCGCTTTGCCCAATCTGGCCATACCCGTTTCTATGGTTGCTTCATCAACGCTTGAGAAGTTCAGACGGAATGTATTAACTTCTTCGCGGCTAACATAGAAAGGCTGCCCTGGTACAAATGCGACCTTATCCTTGATTGCCATATCAAATAGCGCCATCGACGAGTACCCCTCAGGCAGTTCGCCCCACAAGAACATGCCCCCTTCAGGATGTGTAATCACAACCTCTTTAGGAAAATGCTCATCAATTGCTTTAATCATTGCTGCACGTTGGCGACCATAAACATTGGTAATTTCTGCGATATGAGCATCTATATCATTATCCAGCAAAAACTGGTGAATAATGCGCTGCGAAAAATAGTTTGTATGCAGGTCAGCGGCTTGTTTAGCAATAACCAGTTTTTCCATAAGCGCATCGGGAGCCACCATCCAGCCCAACCGGAACGAAGGCACCACTGTTTTCGAAAACGAGCCCAATACAACCGTATTATCAGGAATCAGTTTTTTAAACGAGGTTTTCTCAACTCCCGCAAAACGCAAATCCCCGTATGGATCATCCTGAACCAGGAATGTCGATGTTCCTCTCAAAACGTCGGCCACATCAAGACGGTTTTGTTCGCTATACGATATACCCGATGGGTTCTGAAAATTAGGCACCGTATATAACAGTTTTGGCTTTCGGCATAGCATAACGCCTTTTAGGCGCTCTACGTTTAACCCTTCCTCTGAAACGGGCACCGGGTTAAAGCGTGCACGATACACTGAAAACGCCTGAATCGCCCCCAGATAACCTGGTTCTTCGATAACCACGTCATCCCCTTCATTAAGCAGTGTTTTGCCTAACAGATCCAAACCTTGTTGAGAGCCATTGGTGATCAGTATGTTCTTTATTGGGACATCGATCCCCTGCTTGTCACGGTAACGATCAGAAATATACTGCCTTAACTCTGGATAACCCTCAGTATTACTATACTGAAGCGCATCAGCACCGTGTTCGTCTAACACCTTATTGGTCGCTTGTTTGATTTCTTCAATAGGGAACAAGTCTCTGTTAGGCAAACCACCCGCAAAAGAAATAACCGTCGGGTCCATAGCGACCTTAAGTATTTCGCGGATAAAAGACTGGGGAACATCGGTTATACGGTCTGAAAAAGGGGTATCCATTTAAGCTAACTTCTCTATTAAATTTTTCTACTATTCTGAGACCTTTGCACGACGTTATGAGCGAAGCAAAGACAAGTCAAAAAATGACGAAAAAGCGCAGTATATATGTAATATAGTCCCGGTCGCCCCAGGAGAGCGCACCATTTTGAGTCATTTTTTAACGCTGTATTTGTAAGCGCAGTGGTCGCGCAAAAATATCATTCTATATTTATCCGCTTAAGGTAGCTAGCAGCGCCTGACAAAAATCAGGCACTGTTTTTGGCATATTGAAGAGGGAGCCGTTTATGCCTCCCTCTCAACGGTCAGAGTATGGTTGCTTTGTGCCCTATACCAGCGCTTCAGCTTCCCATACGAAACGAGTTTTAGTATCACGATACTTTTCATTTAGCGCCGAGTACCTTTTTTCAACCTCGTTCCGCTTTATTTTCATCGTCGGCGTTAACATGCCGTTTTCGGGCGTCCACACGTCATCAATGACAAATATACGCTCGACAATCTCGTGATGCTCAAGCTCTTTATTTACGTCAGCCAAGGTGCTCATGATTCGATCTTCGATCTCTTTTGCACCTTCAGGGGTCGACGCTTTGGCTTTGGCATCTTCTGACAGTTCAATAAGGCCGAAAGGTTGTGACTCACCAGAGCCTGCTACGCAAATCTGTTCAATACAGGTTTCACGTTGCAAAAGACCTTCAATCTTATTGGGTTGAACGAACTTGCCCTTACTGGTTTTGAAGACATCTTTTACTCGTCCGGTTATTGTCAGATAGCCATCACTATCGATTTCGCCACGGTCACCTGTATGCAACCAACCATCGCGGATAGTTTCAGCTGTCTTTTCCGGCTCCAGATAGTAGCCCGTCATCAGTGAAGGTGAGCGAACAATAATTTCGCCTTCGTCGGTGATTTTAACTTCGCTGTGGGGCAGCGCTTTGATTGATCCAACACTACCAATCTTAACTGCATTAGGCATATTAATAGCCGGACCATACGCAAGGTTTTCGGTCATCCCGTAGCCTTCGTTAATATCAATTCCGATCTTGGCGTACCATTCCAACAGGCTCAGCGCAATTGGAGAAGCACCTGACACAACCATCCGCGCTTCACTGAGTCCCAGTGCTTTTTTGATTTTCTTGCGAACAATTCCATTCAGCAGAGGAACGCGCAATAGCTTGTTAAGTTTCTTCTCTGGCATTTTTGCACTGATTTGCTGCTGGAATTTTTTCCACAAGCGAGGAACAGCGAAGAACACGGTTGGGCGGGTTGCTTGTAAGTTTTCTGCAAACGTATCAAGCGACTCTACAAATGAAACCTGTGCACCACCATATGTAGAGCAGCCCAAAACCATAAAACGCTCCGCTATATGAGATAGCGGCAAGAACGACAGAAAGCGGTCAGACGGGTTTATATTGAGTGTTTCTGCTGCGTTTTGAGCCCCAAAGCTAAAGCTGCCATAGGTGTGCATAACACCTTTAGGGTTACCCGTTGTTCCAGAGGTGTAGATCAACGTCATCAAGTCATCCATGCCATGCACCGGTGACTCATCAATCGGCGGGTACTGAGCAAGAAGGTCATTCCACTTATGCTCGATTTTCATATCAATCGCATAGGGCATACCAATGCGGGTTACACCATCTGGTATGCCCGGCTCCATGCTTTTTGCATCATCAAGTTTGCCGATAATGATGGCTTTAGAGCCACTATGTTTAATCACATACTCTATCGAGTCAGCGGTTTGTAGTGGATAAAGTGGCACACTGACCAGGCTGGCCAGTTGAATCGCGTAGTCAGTGATAAACCACTCTGCTGAGTTCTTTGCTAAAACTGCAACACGATCTCCCTTCTCCAGACCTAAGCCAAGCAATGCTGACGCAATCCTGCGTGCCTGGTTATTCACTTCGCCCCACGTGAAGTTCTTATATTCACCATTGATAGGCTGTTTCAAGAACACTCTATCAGGTGATGTGTTTGTCCATTGATAGAGTTTTTCTAAAGGGGTTGTATAGATGGTCTGAGCTGCGTTCATTGGATTTCCTTTGCCTTATTGTTGTTTAGTTCATGTTTTTATTTACTCGCGCGCCTACTTTAATTGATTCTTGTCATATTTAAAATTGAATGCATCACGGGAATATAATTTTATTTTGCTATATCAATAGAACAAAACGCCCCTGAGGTCGGGTTGTAGCTGCACTGAGGTACTATTTTAGTGTTCCGGTCAACACTGCATAATCGAGTGTTCTAGCCTATTATTAAACGTGACTTAACCTGTATTTAAAGTGGGTAGAAACCGCAATCCTGTCACGGAGGAAATACCATGAGCGTCACCAAAGAGCTTCAGAGCACCATTGAAGATATGGTAGATGAAACAAGGGGCATACTGGCTGCGGATGAAAGCGCTCCTACTATTGCGAAACGATTTGCCTCAATTGAAACGGAGTCCACCGAAGAAAACCGACGCGAATACCGCTCACTGTTGGTATCGACCCCCGGTTTAGGGGAGTATATTAGCGGCGTAATCTTATTTGAAGAAACACTCACCCAAAGCAATGAAAAGGGCACCCCATTGGCAGAGGTGGCGTGGAATCAGAATATTGTTCCTGGTATCAAGGTCGATAAAGGTAAAGGGCCATTAGCCGGTGCGCCTGGAGATATGATTACCTATGGCCTGGATGGTTTGGAAGATCGGTTAACGCGTTATAAAGAGCTAGGCGCGCGTTTTGCCAAATGGCGTGAGGTATATCCGATAACAGCCCATAACCCCACGCAATTGGGGCTCACGGCGAATGCTGAAATGTTGGCGCGATACGCTGCAACCTGCCAAGCCTCGGGTATCGTTCCGATTGTGGAACCAGAAGTATTAATGGATGGAGACCATGATATCCGCCGCTGCAAAGAGGTTATACAACAGGTACTGCACGCCGTATTTCATGCTCTTCATCAACACAACGTGGTACTCGAACATATAATCCTCAAACCTAGCATGGTCACACCGGGAGCGTCTTTATCAAGCAAGGCACCACCTCACGAAGTGGCCGAAGCAACACTCAATGTACTTAGAAGAACCGTGCCTGCTGCGGTGCCCAGTATTAATTTTCTGTCCGGCGGCCAAACGCCAGTGGAAGCGACAGAAAATCTTAATGCACTCAACCAGCTAAAAGATCAGGCGCCGTGGCAACTTAGCATATCTTATGGCCGCGCCTTGCAGCAGCCTTGCTTAAAAGCCTGGCAAGGCAAACATGAAAACACTGCCGCCGCTCAAGATGCACTGCTAAAACGAGCCAGGCTGAATAGCATTGCCCGTAAAGGCGAGTATAATCTGGAACTTGAAAAACGGTCTTGACCGCCCATTGAGTTCCCCTGGCTATTAATGCCAAGGTAGATACACACAAGTGTCTGGGCGCAAACAACATCACCTATTTTGGCAATAAGGAAAATCTAATGCTTCACTGCCCTAACTGTGGGTTGCAGAGTTTTGAGTTCGATGGCAACAAAGTGTATCGCTGTAAGGCATGCCACTACGAATTCTTTTTTAATGCAGCAACGGCAGTGGGCGCGCTTATTGAGAAAGACGGTGACCTATTAACCGGCGTTCGCGCCAGAGCGCCGGGTCAAGGGCTACTGGATTTACCCGGCGGCTTTGTTGACCCGGATGAGTCTTTAGAGCAAGCCCTAAAGCGAGAGCTTGATGAGGAGCTATCTATCAGCCCGTCATCGATGAGGTACTTTTCGTCAGGCTCAAACCGCTATCTCTACAATAATGTCGAGTACACAACCTGCGATGTATTTTTTATGTGTGAAATTGACAGTTTTGAGGGTATGCAAGCAAATGATGATATAAGTGAGTATCGCTGGGTGCCACTCGATGAGATTACGTTGCATGCGTTCGCTTTCAAATCAGTGCAAAATGTCATCGCGAAACTGAAGGAAACATACAAGCCTTTCAGCGGAAAAGCCCCTTGAACCAATCCCAGATACCTAACGAGAATCCTTTAAACAGATTAATACCCAGTGCCGATTTAATGAGGTAAAGCACTAATAGCCCGAACAACACCGAGAACAAAATAAACGTACTGAATATAAGCATGGTAATAAACCCGGATAACTGTTTCTGCCATCGGCTTGCGTCGCGATTGTTCCTGCCCAGCAAGAAAACATAATAATACCGGGTGCGCCATGGTTTGAAGGTACCGCGAAGATCAACAGAGTGTGAATCCCAATGGCGAGAACCGACTGCAAGTTTCAAGTGCGCCAGTTGCTCTTCGGTGAAACTATCTTTTACATGATTAGGCATTGAAGACAATAATCGTATGATAATACTATCTTGCCGCAACGCAGATTCCGGATCACTCATACCACCCTCACCCTTTTTGTTCTTTATAAAGCAACCTATGCACAATGTAATGTGCACATAGATTCCCCTTGGCTAAGTTATCTCTTTAATAATGGCACAAGAATTCATTATCGGTAGATTAAAGCCGCTCATATGGGGTCATGCGAAACGGATGAAAAAAGAGAAAGACAACACCCGTTAACTACGGTAATATCCGCGCCCTTTTCAAAAACGCCTCAAAATGAGACCTTTACACGGCATTACGAGCGCAGCATAGACAAGGCAAAAAATGACGAAAAAGCGGAGTTTATACTTAATAAGTCTCGGTCGACCTAGGAGAGCGCACCATTTTGAGTCATTTATTAACGCAGTATTCGCAAGCACAGTAGCTGTGAAAAGGTCTCAAAATAAAAGATCACAAAAGAGAGAAAGTTAAAATGACCGGCAACGAGCAAGCGGTTATTGGCCATATGCGGCCAGGCAAGACTTACACATCTGAAGCTTTATCCAGTTCTCTAAAGCTCTCAAGACAAGTCGTTAATAAAATTTTGCGCTCAGCCTACCGTGGCGGCGTTATTGATCGATTTTCAGAACAAGGAACCAAAGGCTTTATTTATTCAACAAAACAGTTTGGTTTTAGTTTTTAGTCCCTGACAGGCAAGCGCATAAGGGTCATGAGTATCGGCTATACCCTGGCAGCATCCTGATCGTGTATTTTGCAGAGGTGGTACACCTCGATAACAGAACTCTAATAACCCTTAATACTCACATCAATAATCGGCAAATCAATAGTTTTAAAAGTGGCGAAGTCGGGCTACTATGGCACCCACTGTCGGCACCCAATCACTCGTTCAGACAAAATTATGGCACGCCCAAAACCTAACCCTGAGCTAATCCGCGAACAGATTCTGACCAAAGCGCAGCAGATCATTCAAAAAAAAGGCTTTGACGCCTTAACAATGAAAGCGCTTGCCACTGAGCTCAATATGTCAGTGGGTAAAATCTACACCGTCTATGCCGGGAAGGACGCCATATTTCTCGAACTGGAGATTCAGTTTTTTAAAGAAGTCATGGCTTCAATCGAGTCAGGCTTAGCACAAAACCTCTCTGCAACAGAACAACTTCGAGTTTCATTACAGAGCTATTATCTCTATGCCAGCAGCCACTTTGATCTCTATACACTGGTAACGCGCCCACCAAAGGTGTTTAGCCATTACATAGGGTCTGAATTTGAACCGCTCGCCAAACAGGAGCTGGATATTGCGCTAACCTCTCTTAGCTTGCTAAAAGAGATACTCATTCACGCGCTCCCCTCCCACCTCAAAGATAACACCGAAGCCGCGCTACAGCGCTACCTTTTTTTAATCAATTCGATGCATGGGCTTATCATGAATAGCAATTCATCGATATTCCCTTACATTACGAATGACGATATTAGCTTAATAGACAATCGTTATCAGCAACCTGACAAGCAACAAATAGTCGAGCAACAGCTCTCGCTGATTATCAAGGCGGTATTGCAGTAGCACTGGCTGCAATGCCACACAACACAAGCCCCCCACTCAGGGCTATGGCTTAGTTTTATTTTCTCCTCCCTGTAACCGGAGTGTTCCTATTAAAGTATTTGACTCGAACTGGAAGATTACTCTACAGTAACAAAATTAAATGAACATTAATTCATTTATATTAGACAACATATTCAGTATCTCCATAAAAATAATATTAACCGTGATAATTCGCAGATAGCGGCTTCATCAGGAAAGGGGTATCAAATGAGCTCTAAAGTCCGTACAGGTAGCGCTTCAAACATAGTAACCGCGACCAAGACCGCAACTGAAAGTCAGCTTGCCGCACTTGGTATTAAAAAAGTTAAACACTTCGATAACACCCGGACAGATAGTCACCCCCAAAGCCGCCTGGATTCCGTTCGCGCAGCAGCTCATGCATTTAGAGACTATATGCTGAGCCTGGACAAAAAGGTGACCTGTTATCGAAGCATAAACCTGATTAGGACTCCTTACCCTACCTGATATGGTCTATACAATGCTGCCAAAGTGGCCTCCCCGTTTATGCATATCATGAACCGGCTATTCATTATTCAATACCAAACAACTGAAGGATTAAAAACACTGCTTTTTTCGCCGTCTGATATCGATGGAAACAAAGAAACACCTTTTTTCAAAAGGCTAGGGAATTCCTGGGGTCCGTTAGCAGGGCCGATGGAGAAATTTATGGCCCCTGTTTACAACCATGTAGAAGACGCCCTTAGGCAAACCGGCATCAAGCCCGAGCAAATCGACTTCATTTCTTACGACCACCTACACACGCAAGATATTCGAAAGTGGCTGGGCAGCGGTGATACACCAGGACTGTTTCCAAACGCAAAGCTGCTGGTTATGAAGCAAGAGTGGGACTCGACACTATCTTTACTCCCCCCGCAAAAAGAGTGGTACTGCCCTCACGGCATTGAAGGGGTGAACCCGAATAAACTGGTGTTGTTAGACTCAAGTGTCATGCTTGGCGATAGCGTTGCCTTAATACAGACCCCAGGTCATACAGAGGGGAATCATTCACTGGTAGCCCATACGCCTGACGGGCTTTTAGTCACCAGTGAAAACGGTGTTTCTGCCGATAGCTACAGCCCTTTGCAGTCTGCTATTCCGGGTGTAAGAAAGTATGCGCTTGAAAGTGGAATGGAAGTCATTCTAAATGGTAATACTCAGGAGGGCGGGCTTGACCAGTACATATCGATGATTCTGGAGAAAACGGTAGCAGGCCCCTCAATCAGAAACCCCGACTTCT
The DNA here is from genome assembly GCF_023650515.1 of Alkalimarinus coralli. Classification (NCBI taxonomy): domain Bacteria; kingdom Pseudomonadati; phylum Pseudomonadota; class Gammaproteobacteria; order Alteromonadales; family Alteromonadaceae; genus Alkalimarinus; species Alkalimarinus coralli. The sequence continues at coordinate 555,185 of NZ_CP096016.1, read as the reverse complement.
GTAATTTCGTGCCGTCATCAGAACTCACTGCCTATTGGGGATTCCCTGGCCTGAAACCAACCTTTTCATTTGGTGAATTAAGCTATGGCCAAATTGATATCCAAAGTACAACAAAAAAATAACGCCGCATTGAATACGCGTTAATAAACGTATTGGCACAAAGCATGAGAGAGCTGGGCAATGAGTAATGACGTAATCTGGTTAACAGGCAGTGCCAGCGGCATTGGCCTTCACTTGACTGGCGAGTTTTTAAAACTAGGCTATCGTGTCATCGCCACAGATATCAATATTGAAGAGCTTGAGCGCCTTGCAAGTCAGCATAAGTGGAACCGCAGCAACGCGCTGATAGCCAAGCTTGACGTCACATCCGATAAAGACTGGCAGGCGACCTACAATATAGCAATTAAGCAGTGGGGCCGTATTGACCGACTGCTTAATATCGCGGGATATCTTAAACCTGGCTATATACATGAAACCAACAGCAATGAAGTAGACCGCCATATTGATATTAATGTCAAAGGGCTAATATTGGGCAGCCAACTTGCAGCCAAACATATGGTGAAAGCAGGCTGCGGACATATTATCAATATCGCATCACTGGCTGGCATTGCACCTATCCCAGGCATTGCGCTGTATAGCACATCTAAATTTGCAGTTAGGGGGTTCTCGCTTGCACTAGCCCAAGAACTCAAGCCCCATGGCGTTCAGGTAACAGTGATCTGCCCAGATGCGATCCAAACACCGATGCTGGATCTTCAAGAAGATTATGATGAAGCCGCACTAACGTTCTCAGGCCCAGAACCTCTGACCGTGGAGAATATTTCAAAAGCACTATTTTCAGAAGTTATTCCCAATGCGCCAATTGAAATAACCCTCCCCTGGCACCGGGGCGCTTTAGCTAAACTCGGAAGTGCATTTCCTAAGGCATCATTTCTACTGGGTGGAGTGCTGGCAAAACAGGGCAAAAAAGCACAGCGAGATAGGAAAATAAGACGAGGCCAGCGATAAATAAGGCATGAGCAAAGTTAAGAAACATCTGATTAAATCAAATTTTACGAAGAATCCCAGGTCATTACGTATAATATTGTTCGCTAACTCGCTATCGGTGCGCAAGCACACTCTATAAAAGAGGCAACCAGTGCAGCACGACTATAGGGCCAGCTCTAGTTGGTTGCGAATACTTACGCTTTAAATAAAATCAGTGGAAACTTTATTACAGACCGAGCTCTGCTACCCTTAAGGAAACGAATAAAAACACAGCCACCTAAAGTGGGCATTCCTTCCATAAGGGTACGATGGAAACACACCAACCAATTAAAAACGTTCCGCCACTGTTTAAAACACTGATCGTTGCCTTAGCTTACTGGGTAGCCGGTGTCGCTGGTTCATTTTTTTCTATCCCGCCAGGGTTTGCATCCGCCGTATGGCCTGCGGCTGGCATCGCTCTGGCCAGCGCATTTCTGCTGGGTGTCACGCCAGCTGTTACAGGAACCTATATCGGCTCATTTTGCGTCAATACACTGAATATAATATTCAGCGGACAAGAGCTGAGCCTTAATAGTCTCATACTGCCATTAATCATGGCATCAGGCGCTGCAATACAGTTACTGGTGGGTTACCTTATCCTCAACAGGTTTATTTCATTTCCACTGCGCTTCATCAATCAACAAGAGACGCTGACGTTTCTCATTATCGCCGGCCCTGTTACCTGCCTGATATCGGCAACGTTAGCCGTTGTGGCATTTATAACCACTGACACAGTGCCTATTTCAAAAATACCATTTACCTGGTTTACATGGTGGGTGGGTGATACCATTGGCACACTATTCTTTGCCCCTCTAACCATCATCGCCTTTTCCTCCCAAAAATTATTCAACAATAGCCGACGTTTTCAGGTGGTTTTGCCGTCACTCATTATATTTATTATCGTGTCCGCATTCTTTGAAGGTTCCCGTGACGACCAGCATAAACGTCAGCAGCAAGAGTTGGAGGACAAAGCCTCTCAGTTCACCCAAACAATCGATAAACAAGCATTGCTGATCAGAAACAAACTACTCGCCCTTACTGCTATTTATCGAGGCAGCAAATTTGTTGATCGACAGGAGTTCACCACATTCTCAAAGATATTGCTCGAAAATGATGACTCGATTCAAGCATTGGAGTGGGTGCCGATCATTCACGCAGACGAGAGAGTTAACTATGAGTATCTGGCCAGAAGTGAGGGATACCCTCACTTTGAGTTCACAGAGTTGTCACCGAGTGGCGAGTTAACTAAGGCCGCCTCAAGAGAATATTACTGTCCCGTGTATTATGTGGAGCCATACGAAGGAAACGAGAAGGCACTAGGGTTCGACGTATGTTCAAACAGTGGTCGAAAAAGCGTGCTGAATCAAGCCAGAGATACGGGTAAGCAGGTTGCCTCCCCTCCTATCAATTTAGTACAAGAGGTAATGCACCATCCAGGCTTTATTGTCGTTTCGCCGTTGTATGAACACTCCGGGTTTGGTGTTCCAGCCACCTTAAAAGACCGAAGAGACAGAGTTTCCGGCTACGTTCTCGGCGTCTATAGCACTGAAAAAGTAGTCAAACAGGCGCTGGAGTTCGCTCAGTCAAACCATATCGAGCTGACTATCATAGACATCACAGAAACAGACAACCCTATCAATATACTTACCACGATCAGCGATTCCTCAAATCACCTCAGCAACGTGTTTGATGTAAAGGTCGCCGACAGGGTTTGGCAAGTATCTTTTTATCCCAACAAGTTATATTACTTGTTAGCTAAAGACTGGACCAGCTGGAGTGTGCTAACAGGCGGGATTGTACTGGCAATATTGCTACAGGCCTTTATCTTATTGATCACCGGCTTTAATGAAGCAAAGCAGGATGAAATCGAACGCAAAACCAGAGCACTCGACAAGGCACGAAAAGAAGCAGAAGATGCCAACCAGGCAAAGAGTGACTTCCTGGCCAACATGAGTCATGAGTTTAGAACCCCGTTAAATGCCATCATCGGCCTCAATGACATCATACTCAAAACAGAACTGACCTCAAGACAGCGAGACTACTTGAGCAAAGCCAAGAGTGCCTCCCACACACTGCTTAATCTGATCAACGACACGCTGGACTACTCAAAAATTGAAGCAGGCCAGATGGAGCTGGAAAATACCATTTTTGACCTCAATGAGCTGCTAACCAAAATCGAGACGCTATTTCAGCACACTGCTCACGATAAAAATATCAGATTTAAGGTAAGTGGGCCGCAAGACTTTTCTACCCGCTTGATAGGAGACCCATTGCGACTTGAACAGGTGCTGCTAAACCTGTGCAGTAACGCACTCAAGTTCACAGAACGTGGCAGCGTCTCAGTAACCGTATCAACCAGGCAAATTACAGAGACGTCCGTTTCGCTGTTATTCAGTATTTCAGATACAGGTATCGGCATTAGCGCGGAACACCAAAAGCATCTGTTTTCATCCTTTAAACAGGCTGACACCTCGACGACTCGAAAATATGGCGGCACAGGCCTGGGATTGACCATCAGTAAACGGTTGATCGAACTGATGGGCGGGTCAATAACACTGCAAAGCAAGGAAGGAGAAGGCAGCACATTCTCGTTTGCCGTCTCCTTTCGCCCCTCTACAGATGTTATCGACAGGCAACCTGAACACAGTCTTGCGCCTGAAAATGACGATGCCCCCATGGCTGGGCTCAGGATTTTGGTTGTCGAAGACAATCTCGTTAACCAGCTAATCGCAGAAGAGGTATTAAAGAGTTATGGCGCGGAGGTCGTTCTTGCAGACAATGGTCGGATCGGATTAGAAAAACTCCAAAGCGATGGAGATTTTTCAGCCATATTAATGGACATCCAAATGCCCGAAATGGATGGCTACGAAGCAACAGAAAGGATAAGAGCAAACCCGAGTTTCGAGCATATCCCCATCATTGCCATGACAGCCAATGCTCTCAATAGTGACCGGGTGCGATGCATAGAAGCTGGAATGAATGACCACCTCCCCAAGCCTTTTGAACCTGAGGATGTTGCCAACGCCATAATTAAGTGGACAAGAAAACCTCCAGTAACCTGAAACAGGCCATGAGGCTGTTACTGATAACTGGCCGCTAACGTTGAAAAGCCTTGCTTCACAGGCATCTCGATGGCTTTTCTTAAAATACTGCCCAAAAATGGGATCGGAAGCCTAGGCTCGAATTCAATCGTATAACGTACACGAGTGTTTTCTCTGCCGTCTGGCGAGTCAACGGCACTAAACTCCATGCGACCGATATGGTTTTTAATCGGACTACCTTTGCTCACTACGTATTCCATTAGCTTGTTGGGTTCAAACGTGACGACAGTCTCTTCAAAGTCAGCCAGCGGCACTGGTGTAATTTTTCTTACAGACCCTAACCCGTTGAGATGGCCATCCTGCCCGTCGACTACCCTCGTTATCTTTGCCTTAAGCAACGTTCCAAACTTTTCATGATCGGTCAGGTCTGCAAACACCGCATTAACGGGCGCCTTAAACTCTTGCATAAGGTCAATATATTGTTTGGTCATTGGTGAAAGTCCCTCTGGGTCGTTGCTCTTTGTTGGCCGTTGTAATTTATTGAGAGTATGCCTTTATTGATAATTGACAGTTCTCAGGCGTTCGCCTGGCATACTCACTCAGCGTTGGCATGCCGCTGTATAAAATGCCCCATCTTTTCCATTGCCTGCTTTGATTCAGGCATAACTCCGGCATGGGCATGCCAGATATGCCAAACATGACGGTATACCTCCAACGAAGCATCAACACCTGCATCCTTTGCCTTATCAGTGACTCTAACCGCATCACTCAGCAGAATTTCATCGTCCGCAGCATGGGTAAGCATGGGTGGAAGACCTTTGAACTGACCAAACAGTGGCGAGGCTAAAGGGTTTGCCAAACCATCCGGCCCCGCATAGTTGTGAGCAAGCTGTCTTGTCCATTGCGCATTCAGCATAATATCCGTTTTCGCGTTATCACGAACACTATCTCCACTCATTGTCAAATCCGTCCAGGGTGACATTAGGCAGAGACAAGCAGGTAATTCAACGCCTTCGTCTCGCAGTCTCATTGCCGTTGACAGTGCAAGCCCTCCGCCTGCGGAGTCTCCCGAAATCGTTATATTTTCGCCTCGATAACCTTGAATCAACAACCATTGATAGGCCGCTTCGGCATCCTCCAGGCCTGCGGGAAAGGGATGCTCTGGCGCTAACCGATAATCGATTAAAAGAACATTGGCATTGGCTGATCTCCCCAAACGAGCCGCATACTCCTTATGCGTATCGATAGAGCCTATGTTATACGCACCGCCATGGAGAAATAAGATTACTCGATGATTCTTGGCGTTAACATCAATCCATAAAGCGGGAATATCCCTTATCTGCAAGGGCCTGGATTTAACGCCTAAAGGCATTGGCACCACCCCTAACAACCGATTGAGTCTTTTTCTTTGGGTTGTCACCGGTATGTCTGCATTAAGAATAGGTGCGACGAGTTTCTTGACCACCCACCGAGTTGCTTTGTTTTGAGGACTAGGCATACAGCTTTACTATCTCTAATTTATTACACGTTATTGCTGGTTTTATATCACCACACTTAGAGCAAAAACTCTACCCCTTTGTGCTGGAGCAGGAAAGTAGAAAATAGCCCAATAGTTGATAAAACCGGCCATACATCCCGGTTACACTGGTTGACGATCTACCGAACACCGCCACCCCCCAACAAAAACAGTGCGTAAGCCTTCACAGCCTTGCGTTAATCAACCCATTCGGTGGGGTCAACCGCATAAAACAGCTTCATTTCCTCAAATAACTCTGGGTGGCGATGGCGAAGTTGAACCGGTCGCTCAAAGAACGTTTCCGTCACCACCGCAAAAAATTCAGCAGGGTTAGTTGCCCCATATTGGTCAATCAAACTACCGTAGCCGGAATTTGTTTGACGTTGCAGTGTCTCAAACTCTTTAGAAAGCACTTTCGCCCAGCTCTGGTAACTAGACTGAGTCCCCAATAGCGGTGCGCCATTGGTTGACCCTGACTCCTGATCTAACTGATGCGCAAACTCATGCAACACGACATTTTGGCCATCACTAAAGTTATTAGCGCCTTTGATCACATCATCCCATGAAAGAATCACTTTTCCTTGGCTCCACGACTCTCCCAGCATTCCTGTCCGCTTGTGGGAAACAACGCCAGACTCATTTTGCTCACTTCTTGAGGCAACAAAAGAAGAGGGGTAAACCAATATATGGTGCAGTTTATAGTAGTGGTTAGTTGGCCGGTTCAGCAGCAACAGGCAAGCCTGACCAGCAATAGTGACTCGAATCTCATCGGTGACAACCAAACCATCGCAGCCATAGAACGTTTTATCCCGTATAAAATATTTGACCTTATGGTCAAGTTGCTGCCTTAATGGCTGCGGTAGCTTTGAGTAGATAGGAAGATTGGTATTCAATATCTCGTTCCACTCAGTTGGAAAAGGCTGATTTTTAAACTGCCATTTTTTAAATTGCTTCCAAATAAGCCAAATAGCGGCACAAGAGCAAAGAAATATCAAAAAATGAACAGCTGTCAAAATAAAAAACCTCACGTAATAGAAAGGGAACCCACTGATAAATATAGTTAAAACAATATATGGGGGTGTTTGTTGACTATTTCAGCTTAAATTCATATTGATTGCCATAAAAATCGTCTATAATCCACGATTTTTAGACTTGCCATTAACAGCCGGAACAATGATCCAAAATATAGCAGCCCTCTCTCTACTTTTTGTACTCAGTGTCACCTCAATTAACGTTTATGGAGACTGGTTGGAAGAAGGAGATCAGTTCTATTTTCAAACCAGCTTGTATACGGTGCACTTTGACCCTCAAGATGATCATAACAACAAACAGGACCTGATCAATTTAGAACTTCAAAAAGCATCAAACTGGCTTGGCGGGTTGGCATTTTTCAAGAACTCTTTTGGCCAAAACTCCCAGTTTGCTTACCTGGGTTACAACTGGACAATCCCACATACGCAAGATTTTATGTATATCAAGCTTGTAGGCGGGCTGATGCATGGTTACGATGGGAAGTATAAAGATAAGATCCCGTTAAATCAGGCTGGCGTAGCCCCCGCCATATTGCCATCTATTGGGGTTAGATATAAGCGGGTTCAGTCTGAAATCGCACTTTTTGGCGCCGCTGGAGCCATGTGGACAATAGGCGTTAATTTCCCGATAGCAGGTGAAACAGACGAGTAAATCAAAGCTAGAGCACACAAAAGGCTAGCCACCACCAACAAGCGATAATAATGACAGTCTTCAACGGTTTCGTACTGACCCGCCAATGGAAAGATCACTATTATAATGGCAAGCCAACATTAGAGCTCAGATTCTGGATTCATACGCCATCAGGCCCCCAACTCGTTATACACCATCAGCAAGACGCTATTTTTTTTATCGAATCACGGCACGACTCTCGAGCCAGTCAGCTATGCCAGAACATCTCTTATAGACGTCGCGCGTTACCGCTAAAAACATTCGATCAACAGCCGGTTTCGGCATTCTACTTTCCCTCATTAAAAAATATGCGGGACGCCCAAAAGCGGCTGGAAAAGGCAGGTATAACCGCTCTCGAAGCGGATATAAAAGCGCCCGACCGCTACTTGATGGAAAGGTTTATCACTGGCCCTGTTACCTTTGAGGCAGAAGCCGGCGAGAACCTGCTCAACACCAAGCTAAAGCCCTGCCAGTTCACCCCACGCTTCAATGTCGTATCATTTGATATTGAAACATCGTTTACCGGTGATCACCTCTACTCTATTGCGTTATATAGTGCAACGAGGAAAACCGTGCTGATGCGAGGCAACGGCCCAACAACAGATCACTGTACATATTTCGCGACTGAATCAGATTTAATCCATGGCTTCCTTAACTGGATCGAACAGTACGACCCAGACATTCTGATTGGCTGGAACTGTATTAACTTCGACCTCAGGTTTCTTGCCCGAAAGTGCGAAGCACTCGGTATTCCATTTAGCCTCGGTAGAAATCGTGAGCCTGTTGAGTGGAGAACATCGGGTAACCGAGACAACGAGAATGAGGAAGACAAACACTATTTTGTGCTGGTTCCTGGTAGAGCTGTTCTGGATGGCATCGACACTTTACGTTCAGCCACCTACCACTTCGAGAGCTTTTCATTGGAGTATGTAGGCCAGCACCTGCTAGGTAGAGGCAAGCTGATTCACGACCCTGATGACCGGGGTGAAGAGATCATCAGATTATTTAACGAAGACAAGCCCGCACTGGCAGCCTATAACCTTGAAGACTGTAAACTGGTCTGGGATATCTTTGCAAAAACCGATCTGGTCAATTTCGCCATAGAGCGCGCTCGGCTGACAGGCCTCGCACTTGACAGAGTTGGCGGCTCCGTCGCCGCATTTGAAAACCTCTATTTACCCCGCCTTCACCGGCAGGGCTATGTTGCCCCCAATCTGCCAAAGAACCCACAAGGCGTAGGCAGCCCTGGCGGGTACGTCATGAACTCGATGCCCGGGCTTTACGAAAACGTGATTGTGTTAGATTTTAAAAGCCTGTACCCAAGCATCATTCGCTCATTCAAAATTGACCCTTACGGGCTAGCTGAGGCAGACGCACTTTGGCGTGACGACGATGAACACACCCCGGAGCCGCTAAAAGATATATCACGATACTCTCCAGGCTATCGCAGCGCGTACTTCAAAAAAGAACAGAGCATTCTGCCAACACTTATCGAAAAACTTTGGCATGCCAGGGATAACGCCAAGCAACACAATAATAGTGCACTATCACAAGCGATAAAAATCATCATGAACTCATTCTATGGTGTGATGGGCACACCCGGTTGTCGATTCTTTGACCCTCGCCTTCCAAGCTCGATCACCCTTAGAGGGCATGCCATCATGAATCAGACGCGAACGTTGATCGAAAACCAGGGGTTCCACGTTATTTACGGTGATACCGACTCCATATTTGTCTGGATTGAGCACCCGGTTTCAAACGCTGAGGCAGATGAGATCGGCCACAAGCTAGTGAAACAGGTTAACCAGTGGTGGAGCAACCATTTAGCACAGCAATACAAACTCGATAGCGCGCTTGAACTGGAGTATGAAAATCACTATTCAAAATTCTTAATGCCTACCATGAGAGGCTCAAACCAGGGTACCAAAAAGCGTTATGCAGGCCTGATAAAAACGCCACCAACTCAGCCCGGTAACACAGACGAGCCCCCCTATAAACTGGTGTTTAAAGGCCTTGAAAATGTTCGCACTGACTGGACGCCACTGGCAAGGGAGTTCCAGCGGTTACTTTATGAACGTATTTTTACAGGCCAGCCATATAAAGAGTTCGTATTACAAACCGTCAAAGAGATCAGAGAAGGCCGACATGACCAGAAGCTCTTGTTCCGCAAACGTCTTCGCCGCAAATTGGCGGACTATCAAAAGAATATCCCTCCACATGTACAAGCCGCCAGAAAAGCGGATGACTGGCTACAACAACAAGGTAGACGGCCTCGCTACCAAAACCGGGGCTGGGTTGAATATGCCTATACTGTTCGAGGCCCTGAGCCAACGGAGTGCCTGGTTTCTCCACTGGATTATGACCTCTATCTAGAACGCCAGATTGCGCCCATTGTCGATGGTATTGTAATGTTTCTGGGAGAGTCATTTTCTGAATTAACCAGTAATCAAATGAACCTTCTATAGGTTTAAGTTCATAGATTTAAATTCATAGATTTAAATTGATAGGTAAAATTCACCGCTTGGGCGCACAAATCTTAGCGTTAGCGTATAAATGACAAATAGCCCCCCCAAACCCTAACCCTTTGAATAGCCATTTTGAGGCCTTGAAGTCAACGTATGAAAAAAGCACTCACCTCTCCTCTTCTATTTCTTTGCATTGCGGCAGCGCTCTGTTTTGTCGCCTTCATGCTGCTGCCAAAAGGGTTCGATGAAATAGAACGTATCAGACAACTTGAACGTATTCCGGAAATTTCAATCAACACGGTTTTACAGGGCGAAGTCAGTGTTAAAGGTAAAGTCACACCTCAGGCGTCCCTTCTCCAAAGCAGATATAGCGACACGCCCTCTGTCTACTACCGCTATTTGCACGAAGAAGAGAGGGTCGATTCGGATGGGGATCGCCACTGGGTCACTGTAACAGATGAGCATAGGGCCGTGGACTTTACCATTACTGACGCTACTGGCTCGATTAACGTGTCAACTAACGAAAGTCGTACCCAGCCTATTCTTTGGTCAATGCCTTCATCAATGCGTACAACCGTAGGCAAGTACCGTCACACCGAGTGGCGAATCGAGCCCGGACAAGAGGTCAGTGTAACCGCCTACGCGCTAGGAAACAGCGGTTCGGCCAGATTGGCTTTTACACCCGAAGGAGTTTATACCCCTATCGTTTCAAAATACGGTCTTGACTATGAACGGGGAGAGAAAGGCAAAAGCGGTATATTTTTTATTTGGCTCGGCTTGGTAGCGCTAGCATTTGCAGTACTTTTTGTTATCTGGGCGATCAAGATTCACCGGATCATCACCTACCTATCAATACTCACCTTCACTCTCACACTGGTTTTGCTGCACTTGGGTATAACCATGTTAAGCGGTGACCTCAACGCAAGTATGACACGCCTATCCTCACAATATGAGGTCGTTCAACAAGCAATTAGTGCTGCCAATGTGCCACAACTTGAGTCAGAGCTGTCACTAGAGACGCCCACCAATTACAACGAGTATGCCGATGCTGGCGTTGATGTCTCAGCGTTACAACGGCTATCAGATTTAAAAGTCAATCTTGCACTCTATCAAGCCCAATTAAAACGACAGCTGGCACAGTTTCCCGACAGCCTGATTGGCTGGTCAATGGGTATAGATATTCAACAAAAAACGATAGGCCTAACTAAAGAAGAAAAAGACAAAGTAGAGCAGCAGCTTAACCAACTCAAAGCGACCAGTATTTCAGATAGCTGGGTTCGCTGGGTCGCCTTAGCCGCTTTGGCAGGTATGCTGATCGCCAGTTACGTGGGGTTTCGTAAAATACGCTTTAAGCGTTTTATTGAAAGCATACCGACCTCTAAAGTTTCTGGTGTTGTTTACGGTCTGGCAGAGATAAAAGGCAAAATAGAGTGCGCAGACAGTGAAGCTTATTTAACGACACCTGTCACCGGCAAAAAGTCCGTATGGTATTACTACAAGAAGGAAGAGAAACGAAAAAGCGGAAAGAACGAGAAATGGGTAACGCTGGTTGAAGAGAGAAAACAGCTGCCATTTTTCGTCTCCGATTACACCGGCAAGATGAAAATTATCGCCGACAATGCCGACGTTATTTCAAGCAACAAAAAGGTAACCCGAGAAGGTCGCTACCGCTACACGGAGGAGTATCTGAAGCCCAATGAAACACTTTACGCGATTGGTTCTGCCCAGGTAGATGAAAATGACCCTGCTCGCTTACAGATAGCCGATGGCGATAAGTCAGTACCGTTTATTTTGAGCAACCTGTCAGAACAACAAGTCATGCTGCGAAAAGCCCGAAACGGCATGATTTTTCTCAACATGGCATTTAGTGCTCTATTATTGGGTGCTCTGCTTCTGTTTGCCAGTAGCGGTGGTCTCAGCCCAGACAACTTTCTACTGTCAGCGCTAACGGCCCCGATATTTATGATCGGGTTTATGGTTATTCTTCACTACAACGATATTATATTTTTACGCCAGCGGGTTGAACGAAACATCGCCAACATCAAGGTGGTACTTCAAAAGAGATTTGATTTAATCCCCAATCTCGAGAAAAGCGTTAAGCACTATTTAGCGCATGAAAAATCATTACTCGAACAGATAACAGCATTAAGGCGTCGGTATCAACCAGATAATATGAGTCACCAAGATAAGGCGGGGCAAACGCCAAATGCGCACCCACTATCAACAAGCATGAAAGCTATCATAGAGCAATATCCTGAACTTTTGAGCCATCAGGTAATCAAGCAACTGATGGATTCTATCACCGATATTGAGGACGAGTTATCGATGATGAGGGAGGGCTACCTGGATGCAGTCGAGATCTATAACGCCCGCATACAGACCTTTCCGGATGTACTACTGACCAAATTATTTGGATTCAAACAGCACGATCTCTTGTCATGGAATGGATAATCGTATGCCTGAAGGCGGTACAATGTTGACGCAATGTAACACTAATAACGTTGAGCGCGCGTCAACACACACTGCTTAGTTATTTTTTCTCTCAACTAGTCTACACTGAGATAATTGCGGAGAATTCAGTGATGGGAGCGCTCACCTTAAACAGTCATCGTTCAGTACAATCAGCTGTTTTTTTCATTGAGAATTCATTGACCAAATTGGTAAACTGTTAGTGGCCCTATTCCCCCACCTACGACTCGTTTTAGCTGTTTTGTTGGTTTGCGCCTGGAATTTAACCCTAGCCGATACACCAACCATCACGATTACTGATTCTTCCCCCATTCAATCTCAATTCCAGTATGTAGAAGACGCTTCCGGGCAGGCTGACGTCAGCGACGTTATGGCGCTTCCAGACAGTCAATGGCAACTGATCCCCGACGGTAGTGCAAACTTTGGCATAACCAAATCCCCCTATTGGCTCAGGCTTTCTATCAACAATCAAACGCCTATGAACCTTAACCTAATTGCAGCGCTTGATTACTCTCAATTAGACGATGTTGTTTTTTATGTCTTCATGGGGAAAAAGCAAATTCATACATTCGCAACAGGCGACACTCGCCCTTTTTACCCGAGAGAGGTCGATCACCCTAATATGCAGTTGCGTTTTAACCTTGAAGCAGAGCAGACAAAGACACTCTATATTCGAATACAGACCAATGGTTCAATGATTTTGCCGTTTCAAATATGGCGTGAGAATAATTATTTTGCGGCTACAGCCAAAGAACAAAAACTTCATTTTTTCTACTACGGCTGCCTAACCGTTATTATTTTAATCAACCTGGCGGTATTTTTAACATTAAGAGAAAAGCTATATCTCTATTATGCACTTGCCATTGCTGGATACCTTTTGTTTTTCACATCCATACTTGGATACAGTTTTCAACACCTGTACCCTCAATCCCCAACCATCCATGGTCGTGCACTATTAGTATCAATGCCAATTCTGGCATTCTTTTCAGTGCTTTTCTGCCGAGAGTTTCTGAAAACAAAATCCCACAGCCCAAAACTAGACCTAACCCTCAGGGCGTTGCTGTACTTTGAAATTTTCAATTTTTTCTCCGCATTACTCTTCGGCTATAACACCGCCATCATGATTTCTGCTATTTCAGCCTTTTTCTTCTTCTCCATCTTATTCGCCGCAGGTCCGATTACATGGATGACAGGCTCACGTGCCGGGGCTTTCTTTACGATCGCATGGTCACCACTCACAATCGGCGTATTAGCAACTGCAGGCCGGTCAGTTGGTTTTTTTCCTGAAAACTTTGTGACCCAGTACGCCATGCAAATCGGCTCAGGGCTAGAAGCGTTTATTCTCACTTTAGCCCTTGCAGACCGACTATATCGTGAAAGAGAAGAAAAAATTCAAGCGCAATCCGATAGTTTACGAAAAGAAAAAGCGAGGCATGAAGCTCATAACAAACTTACCGATGCAATGTTGCATGACCCTATTACACAACTTCCCAATCGAAACCAGTTTGAGTGGGTGGTTAACCAACAACTGGAACGCGATCCCAATGGTCACTACATAGTGGGAGTCGCACGGGTAACTCGCATCGATGAAGTAAACAGAACACTCGGACTAACTCGAAGCGAACGCCTTCTCGATCGTATAGCTAAGAAAATGACTGAGTTAGCGACCCAATTGCCCGGTATTCATAGTGTATACGATAGTGTTGGACGTGAAGAGTGGGTCTATCAACTGTCAGGAGATTGTTTTGGTATTCTCATCAACGCCAATGATATAGGTGATCAATTTTCGCACCTTGACAAGTTGCTTAAACGCCTGTCAGAGCCTGTATTAATGGATAGTTTAGCGATAGAGCTACACCCTAAATTTGGTGCAGCAAGTTACCCTGTGCACGGTGATAATGCAGCCCTTCTAATCCGCAACGCTCATGTCGGGATGGAGATTGCGCCACACGGTAGACAAGAAGCAGGCGTCTATTCTCCAGATTATGATATATACAGTGAGAGCCGGCTGACACTGATGTCCGACTTGCGAGAGGCGTTACTTCAGAATCAAACACAGCTCTACTATCAACCTAAAGCCTGCCTGATTGATGGTGATATTATCGGCCTGGAAGCACTCATTCGCTGGCACCACCCTGAACGAGGCTGGGTTTACCCGAACGATTTTATCCCGCTTGCGGAAGAAACAGGCGTAATCACCCAGTTAACGCGTTGGGCATTTGAGCGCGCTATTAGTGACCTGGCATCGCTACTTGGCGACTACCCTAAACTAAACGTATCGATCAACATTTCCGCTCGCGACCTCGATTCAGGTGGGCTCAATGAGCTAATCAAATCAAGTTTAAACCGTCATAATGTTAAAGCTGAGCGACTCATAGTAGAGCTGACTGAAACAGCCGTTATGGAAAACCCGAAAAACGGTTTGGTCGTTCTAAAAGAGCTGACAGATTCCGGGCTTCGTGTCTCAATTGATGACTTTGGCAGCGGTTATTCATCCCTCTCTTATCTAAAAGAATTGCCTGCTACGGAAATCAAATTAGACAGATCTCTCGTCATGGACATATGTACTAGCGATAGCGCCAGGATTATTGTAGAGACAACGATTAATATGGCCCACAGTCTTGGCTACAAACTCGTTGCAGAAGGCGTTGAGGATGAAGACACAGCGCGTTTACTCAAGCATATGGGGTGCGACTATTTACAAGGATACTGGCTCTGTCGCCCTATTCCGTTAACAGAACTGACTCAGTGGCTAACCAGCCAACAAGCAATCTTAAAGTCATAAACGAACGAAAATATCGCCTATGAATTATGCCTTCCTTGTCTGGGTCAGATAATCAAGTATCACTCCCCTTCCACAAAGACATATTTTTGTGCTTTGAAATATAGAGTTCTTCTACTTTCTTGCGTGCCCAAGGCGTTTTTCGCAAGAATTTAAGGCTTGATTTAACCGAAGGGTCGGAGTTAAAACAGCGAATATTAATTCGCTGCCCCAACTCTTCCCAACCAAAATAGTCAACCAATCTATTAACGATCTGCTCTAGTGTGACGCCGTGCAACGGGTCATTTGGCTATTCATTCATCGTGCTTATTACCTGTTCGACCCGCGTTACCGGCTAACCATGGCATTGATACGTGCTTGCGTCTCTTCTGACTCAAGCAACCTCACAAACGTCTTCAACTCTGCCGCTACGACATCGCTCACATTGTATGGCAAATATTTTCGTAGCTCCGCCTTGGTTGCAATCAGCGATGGCAGTGGCTGCTTAAGCAATTGCTTGGCAACGCCTTGTGCAACTTCCATAGCCTGCCCCTTATCACTCACCTGATTCACCAAACCCCACATTGATGCTTCTTCGGCACTAAAAAAGCGGCCAGTCAGCAACAATTCACTCGCCGCTTTTGACCCAATGGTAGAGGATAGCAAAGCACTTGATGCCCCCTCGGGAGACACACCTAAATTCGCAAACGGCATTCTGAATTTTGTGCCCGTAGACGCAATAACCATATCGCAGTGCAATAACAGAGTGGTACCAATTCCCACTGCAACACTTTCCACTGCGGCGATTAGTGGTTTGTTTAAGCTACTCAGGGCATCAAAAATGCCTTGAACCCCCGCCATCACCTGATCAGCCTGACCACTTACCAAATCTGCCAAGTCATTGCCTGCTGTGAACTTGCCCTCAGCACCACTGACAATCAGCACATTGCACTGGTCATTTTGGTCCGCCTCTTTTAATGCAGCAATAATATCCTGATAGGTCTGAATGCGAATGGCATTAAGCTTTTCAGGGCGGTTGATGGTAATGTAAGCCACTCCCGCATCAATGTTCAGCACCACATCTTCAAATTGTTTTGTATCTCCGGACATTAGAGTGTTCTCTATTTTTGCTCAAGATGAGCTGAATACTAGTCAGTATTCATAAAGATTTCACCCATTAACTTATCTCATACCGAAAAATCCATTAATAACAAGGCCATATGCGTAGTTAACGATTGTTTACAATTTTTCAAACGACTGTTTGAAACAATTGTTTTAATATAGCGTCATTATTTTATTAGAGACCTATATTTTTAACTAGCTAACCTGATAGGAACGTGACTATGAGAAAAGCAATTAACTACATCGCGACCGGGCTCATTTCAGCATTGGTGTCTGTAGGTGCATTTGCGGGTGATTCGTTGAGTATCGCGAATAGCTCGGTGAATGGTTTTTCAGGAACCTTTCAGGCTGATGCTCATACCATCAAGTTTAGCAGCACGCTGGAAAGCCAGACTCAAGTGAGTTTTACAGTAAGTATTGATGGAGAGGTAAGAGAGGCCAGCTTTGACCTTAAAAACAGTCGTCTGGAGTTGACCGGCGGCAACCAGACCCTTACTCCTGATGAGCAGGATCTGATGTACGATACAGCCCAGGCAGTCGCGGCTTATGTACTTAGAAGTCAGGAAGATTTAGGCGAGCACCTGGTTGTATTGGTAGGTGCCATGGACTACTGGTCAGCGCTTAGCTCTATCCACTAAACAGTAAACATCTAGACCATTTAACGAGAGACATCGAGAGGTGGCAAAAGGCTATCTCTCGATGCAACACACCACACGAGCACTTTGCACACGTATTGAATACGCGACTATTGCTTAACCATTTAGTGCTTAACCATTTAGTGCTTAACCATTTTCTGGTTTTAGCGCGACGGTAGGTATTCCCTGCTCATCAACCATGACAGAGATGAGCATCGGGGCACAGCAAACCTGACAATCTTCCTGGTATTGTTGTTCCACAACGCTACAATCAATCACCAGTTCTATCGGTTCACCGCACAAAGGGCAAAGCTCCGAAACCGTTTCCAGCATGTTCATAGCTTCCTCCCTTTGCTTTCAAGCGTATTTATAACACAGTAACAGGCTACTCGACGCCTTGGCTCTTCAAGTAGTCTTCATAACTACCATTAAAGTCTACAATTCCTTCAGGTGTCAATTCGATAATACGTGTTGCCAGGGATGAAACGAATTCACGGTCATGACTGACAAACAGTAACGTGCCTGGATACTCTTCCAGCGCAGCGTTAAGCGACTCGATTGACTCCATATCCAAGTGGTTGGTCGGCTCATCCATCAGCAGTATATTCGGACGTTGCAGCATCATTTTACCGAACAGCATGCGCCCCTGCTCTCCACCAGAAATTATTTTGACTGATTTTTTAATATCATCCTGAGAGAATAACAAACGGCCAAGAGTGCCGCGGATAACCTGTTCGTCATCACCTTCCTGCCCCCACTGCCCCATCCAGTCGAACAGCGTTTTATCTTCTTCAAAGTCTGCTGCATGGTCTTGTGCATAGCTTCCGATAACGGCATTTTCTGACCACTTAACTTCACCTGAATCAAGCGTTATATCACCTAGCAGTGATCTAAGCAGTGTTGTCTTACCAATGCCGTTCGGGCCAATAATGGCAATTTTTTCACCAACCTCAACCATTAGCTTGAGACCCTGAAATAGGGTTTCACCGTCATAACTCTTCTTCAGGTCATTAGCCTCAAGCGCCAGTCTATGAAGCTTTTTCTCTTGCTCAAAACGAATAAACGGGTTAACACGGCTAGATGGTTTAACTTCTTCGAGCTTGATTTTATCTATCTGTTTTGCCCTTGAGGTCGCCTGTTTTGCTTTCGACGCATTGGCAGAAAAACGGCTCACAAACCCTTTCAGTTCAGCAATCTGGGCTTTCTTCTTGGCATTGTCTGAAAGCAGTCGTTCACGCGCCTGGGTGGATGCGGTCATATACTCATCATAGTTCCCAGGGTACAGGCGCAGCTCGCCATAATCGAGGTCTGCCATGTGCGTGCAGACACTGTTAAGGAAGTGTCGATCGTGCGATATAATAATCATCGTGCAGTTGCGCTCGTTAAGCACTCCTTCAAGCCAGCGAATGGTATTAATATCAAGGTTGTTGGTCGGCTCATCGAGCAACATGATGTCAGGTGCAGAGAATAGCGCCTGAGCCAGCAGAACCCTTAGCTTCCAACCTGGTGCCACTTCACTCATTGGCCCATTGTGCTGCTCCAAAGGAATACCCACACCCAGAAGAAGTTCTCCTGCTCTGGACTCTGCGGTATAACCATCCATTTCGGCAAATTCTACTTCCAGCTCTGCGACCTTAATGCCATCGTCTTCGCTCATTTCAGCCAATGAGTATATTCGGTCACGCTCCTGCTTGACTTCCCACAGCTCGTTGTGTCCCATAATCACCGTATCAAGCACAGTAAACTCTTCAAACGCAAACTGATCCTGACGTAGCTTACCGATGCGTTCATTCGGGTCTGTTACAACGGTTCCGGAAGTCGGCTCCAGATCTCCGCCCAGAATCTTCATAAAGGTCGATTTTCCGCACCCATTGGCGCCAATCAGACCATATCGGTTACCTTCGCCAAATTTAACAGATACGTTTTCAAAAAGAGGTTTAACCCCAAATTGCATGGTGATGTTAGCTGTAGATATCAAGTTCTTAGTCCAGAATTAGCCGGCTGCCGTTTCAGGCAAAGCCAAGATGATGGTAATAAACCGGGATAGAGACCTTACCTATTAACAAATCGATATAACCTGCTAATAAGACAATGAAAGTTTAAGGCCACAAAATTGCGGCGCGTATTATCGCATAAATAGGCTATTTAGACGAGGGGTTGGTATAAATTCAAGCGAGTAGTTTTTACAGGGTGAGACCAGGAGGGGGGGGTCAACAGATATCAATAATTTCATAGTGAGTCCTACACCCACCGGCATCCAAAGCAATATCATCTCCTACTCGTTTGCCTATTAAGGCCGATCCGAGCGGCGCTTTAGGTGTAACCACAATGCAGCCCCCTGAAATACGATTGCACGACATACGGTCGCCCGGCATTCGTTCACCCTCAGAATGAGCGTTGTCTTCCAAAACAATCTTCATGCCGCCAGAAGTTGGGCCGATAAACACTGTTCGTTGGTTTTCATCCTCATCCTCCAGCACAACCGTGGCGGTGAGTCGTATTTTTGAGTCTTGGGAAAGCGATACCAGTACCAGGTTCTCATAAGCCGTTATGTCCTGTTCCAACTCTGCGGCCCTGCGGGATTGTCCCTCTGCCAGATAGGAGGCCTCCAGGCCTCTCGTATCGTACTTGTTCTCTGCTTTACTTTCTTCGTTTGTAGCGGCCTCGTGTGCAGCACAGGCAGAGCTGATTGCATTTTTATAATCGGCCTTCAGTTGCTGCAGTATCAGTTTGCGGATAACTTCTTTATCAATCAACGATCTTACTGCCCTTTCTTGACTTCGGGAACGTTGCAGGCGTCCTGATTATACCCAACTACCTCTGGGTGAGAGCACGCATTGCAGCCACTGGAGTAGGTTTGCCACTGCCCTCCCTCATCCAGGCCACAAACAGGTTGATAGATCATCGTGCACATTTGTGGGCGCGGATCTTTGCATCGCGTTTCTGCCGACGGTTTCTCTGGCGAAGCATTACACGCAGATATAAGCGCCCCCGTTATCACCATGGTAAAAATTCGGTTAATACGGTTCATGCGATGATCCTCTGTTTATGGCTCATATAACGGTCAAATTTAACAAAAACTGAATTTAAGAACGACAGTTAAGAACTAAATTTAAGAACTAGGCTTCAAAGTCACCCAGCTCAATATCATTTAACAGCTCTCGCAGCTTGGTTTGTTTATTTTGCAGAGATTTCACTAAATAGATACCTTGAACACAATGTGTATAGGCTTCATCGGATACTTGGGACTGACTCTCATTCGGGACTGATTTTACCAGCGAGTCGCAGTGCCCCCTCAATTCACCAATGCAGACTTCTAGCTCACACAGCATTTTGTCCGTGCCTTCTATATGTTCTCTCACTACAGTCAGTTGACTATGAATTTGCTCTTCATCATCGGCGGATAAGCCCCAAAAATTACGTTTGGGAAGCGAACTGTCAGACAGCGACAAACTGTCATCCGGCAGGTTAACATCATCGTCAGGCAATGGATACTGAGAGGCGGCCTGTTTTTTGGCAAGAATAAAGGCCGCAAGCCTCTGGTCAACCTTGCAGATATGCTTGATCAGCCAGTTAGTCAAGTAAGAAAGAATGACATTGCAGTCTTCCCTGCTTACTTGGCTGAAGTCATGCTGAACGGAGCCTATTTCCTCTTCAAACTGTCGGTGCTGCAACAGATGGGCATGAAGGTCACGTTCAACATAGTGGTACTCGGCCATCAAACTTTCCTCAGTGGCAAAGTGAAACACCGTATAGCTCTTTAACTTATTGAAAACCTCTTCAGCCGCTCCTCGGTCAAACCGCTCCCCCACCAAACTATCCAGTTCGTTAATCAGGCTCACGAGCACTTTATGCTGGTTATCTATTTCTTCGACACCAGTATCATATTCGCTCTTCCATTCAAATATTGTCACTATACGCCCTGCAAAGGTCTCTTGTTTACGTTAGTCATACCTCAAGCATAGCAGCTGAATAACAAATACGTTGGAGTTGTAAAATTGAAAAAAATTCCCCCCATATCGCCATGGGAGTTTCATATGCCGGAAAATCACTATCAGGCCATACGTTTGCCTAAAAAGAGGTCAAAAGACAAGGTTGTTATCGTTGTGGCGGGTAGTTCTGAAACATTTCTTTCACTAGTTCATTCACCAGCTCGGTTCTTTTTTCAGGGCGCATCTGTTCAGTCAGGCGTTTTTGAGATACCGCTCGCCAGATCACACGGCTGTTATCGGTTTCGACCACTTCTACCACCAGTTTGCCCTCTTTAATTTCACGCGCTCGAACCGGTGTATGCATTGCAACCCCCAAATGACTTCGCGACATCCCCACGCCATAAGAAACACCTGTAGACTCAATGCGCACATCTTCCTCAATTCTATAGCGAACGGTTAAACCAGCGCCGCTGTCGACCTGACTAAACCCTTTTAAACTTAACTGTTTCGCTATCGCCTTGTGAATGCGCGCTCGATCCAGGCTCTGAACATCGCCATTTTCCGTCTGTTCAAACTGGTATTGCTTACCTTGCTGAAAATTTGCCGTTTCATCAAAGTCATACACCACTGTCGCAGCACACCCCGCCAGCACCCAATGAACCATTATCAACAACAATAAACGCATCAACCACCTCATTAACAACAATTAAGTACTCTATGATTTCATTAAACGCTTAAGACTATATTACGAAAACTGTCAGCAGACCGCCACAGACAGTGCCAACAATTGCCATTAAGGCTTCGGCCTGCATACCCTGTACAGGCCGAAGCCTTATTCTAGAGGCCGCTATTCTTTAAACGGTTCGCATGGGTTCTGTAGGTGACCACAGGTGAAGTCGAAAACAAACCATAAAAGCCAAATAAATGGTTGATCTCATCCAGGTGGTTCATGCTGTAGTTATCGCGAATAACGAGCCCTAAATGGCTGCCACAGCGCGTAACCAAACCATCACTATCCGTTCCGGTAACCCCTGATGCAATGGCCAGTGCATAGTCTGAAAGGTCAAACAAATTAGTGACGACTTTCGCGCCACTCCAAGAGTAATAACGTATTCCACCCACAGAGTGATCACCTTGCTGACAATAGCTCGCAGGCAGTGCCTGTGGGTGATCAGCATTAAACCGGTTTAGAGATGCCACACTCATTGAACTTAAGAATGCAGCATAGTCTTGTGGCTGATAGGGCATTCCAGAATAACTGTCGACCAGCTGGGCCAAAGCCGTTACTACGGCGGCAATCAAGTTACCTTGCGCGCTGCCTGGCGGGTGCGCTTGCCCAACCCACTCTCCCAATGGGAAGCCTGTGGCCTCATTTGGCGTTCCAATGGTTGTCACCGAAGCGATGCTGCCAGGGGTCACAGACGATGCATACCGGGCCGCCAATCCACCTTGGCTATGTGCAATCAAGTTAACCTTACTGGCACCAGATAATGCAATGATCTCCTCAACCTGGTTAACCAGCTGCTCACCCCGTTCTTCGTTGCTATTCAACGCTGAAAGCTTAACAACATACACCGATGCCCCACCGACTTTTAGGTTGTCAGGAATACGGTAAAAGTAATCGACCCCCGAAATCTCATTAAACCCCATAAAGCCATGTACTAATACAATCGGATATTTTGTAGAAGTATAACCACCGGCAAATGCAGCCGGTGCAGAAATCATCGACATCGCAACGATGACAATAGCTGATAACTGAACGCTTATTCTCATACCTCTCTCCCTGAATTATCTGAGCGAGCCTCACGAATACAGCATTGAAGACCTTTAAACTAGTTGGCCCTCAGCGGAAGCAGGCCACTTATTATTGATCAATAAACAACCACCGAATTAAAGATAGCTGATATTGGCAGTTTGGGTATGTGAATAGGAATAGATACATATAACCGAATCGAACAGTGATAGAGAGAATAACGCTACAGCGATTTTTATAATTGTGCGCTTGACCCCATTATAAGCAGGCGCAACCCGCTACGATTACAGGGTTAACAGCAATAGGCTTAATAGATCAACAGCGCCAACCCAACAATAAATGACCAACAGTTACTCGCGAGAAAAATATGCCTGAACGAACCATGACTCACATCGCCCGCCAAAGTAATGCTCCAGCATCAACCAAGCCCGCTATTAGCAAGGGTTTAGGTGCATCACTGCTATGCTTATCGATGCTTGTCGGCTGTGCGAGTACCACCGAACGAGAGCAACCCAGTGAGTCAGTTGATGTGACTCCGTCAGACGCCCCCCAGGTTCAGGCGGCAGAGCCTGAAGCAGCCAAGCCGGCTGCGACTCAGGGTCAAGCAACTCAGCAACAAACAACTCAGGATCAAATCGAGCAGAATGAGGCGTCAACCATCGAAGGCGCTACTGTAACCGCTGAGGACACCATTCAGCCAGAACCATCTGCCGAAACGCCTGCCGAAACGTCTGCCGAAGCAGGAGTTAACCCGGAGAGCGATGCAGAAACAGCTTCCGTTGAGCCTCCTAGCACTGAACCTGAGGCTCAAATAACAACAGCAGCTACCGCGAACCAGGCAGAGGTATCCCCAGCAACAGCCGACGAAGGCGTAACCACTGACGCTGAGTCTCCATTACCAGACTCGACCCAACCAGCCAATACCGTGGCAGCAGAGGCACTAACAGGCAGCAACACACACGACGCAGGCAACCTTCAAGATGCCAACAGCGAGAACCCAGCTGACCAGCCTGTCGTGCGCTCCAGCAACAATTTGGGGAAATCTTATGGAATCTGGACCCTGAGAAGTGCTGACAACGGTTTTTGCAAACTCAAAACCCCTACACTTCAGATCAGCAATACCGAATACTCATCACAGATCTGGATGGATATCGAAGAGCAGCAGGTTATTGTTAACGCCTACATGCCCCTTAATATCAACCACCCGAAAACAGGCATACAAATAGATAATCAAGCACTACTGCCATTTGCCGAAAAAGTTAACTCAACACGGGCCATTGTTAAAGGTGATATCACATCCCAGCTTTCAGCGGGTAAAGAGCTTCATATATTTATTAATGGCAAGGAAGTGGGTAAACAGGTACTACAGCGCAACGTCAAGCTCACCAATATGAATACGGCTATTTCTGCTCTTAAAAGCTGTAGCCACTAATCTTTGTTTTGATAAGCAGCGATAGAAGTCCGCTGCTTATCATTTCCTATCTTAACAACATAGCCGTAAATGGACGCATAAGAGGTCTTTATGAACGTCGGGACAACAAAAATAAACCACCTGATCAAACCACGTCGGAACACTGTATTCTCAGCGCTACTCCTGCATAGCTTAGTCTTTGCATTAGTCAGCTCATTGACGGCTCAGGCTATCGCACAACCATCAGCGAACACACACTCAACGCGTACAAATAAAGTTGAAGTACAAGAGAGAAGCTTTTGTGTCTGGGATCCGGTAGGAACAGGCGGCCCAGTGGTCAGCATGGTGAAAGAGCTGATTCCAAAATCTATGAGCTGGGGAGTAAAGCTTAACATTGAAGCCTACACCGACGAGAAAGTGGCAGCCAATGACTTTAAAGGTAAAGCCTGTGATGCAGTGCTGCTAACCGATGCATCAATAAGAGACTTTAACCATTTTACCTCTACCGTTAACGCCGTTGGTGCCATTCCTGGAGAGCCGGAGCTACGTACACTGCTAACCACCTTGTCCAGCCCCAAAGCAGCAAAACTGATGAGGCAGGATCACTACGAAATCGCGGGAATTCTGCCTATTGGTCCCGTGTTTGTTTTTGTGCGAGATAAAGCCATCGACAATGTTGAGCAGTTTCAAGGTCAAAAAATGGCGGTATTAAATGGCGACCCTGTTGGCACAAAAATGGTTCGTCGTGTGGGCGGTTCTCCTGTCCCCTCAAGCCTCGCCAACTTCGCAGGCATGTTCAACAATGGCAGTGTCGATATCGTGTTCGCGCCTGCGGTTGCGTTTAATACCATGGAGTTATACAAAGGGCTTGAAGCAGGTGGCGGAATTTTGGAGTACCCCTTGCTCCACACATCGCTGCAAATCGTCATACACCACGCACTGTTTCCAGATGACTACGGGCAAAAGTTAAGAGACTACTCATTATCGAGGCTGGACAGCATGTTGGCGATTGTAAAAGCCGCTGAAAGCGAGATACCTGACGAGTATTGGATCAAAATCGCAGAAACAGACAAAAGCAAATATAACGAATATATGAGAGACTCCCGGCTGTCTCTACGCGATGAAGGCCTTTACGAACCCAAAGCGCTGAGACTGATGCGTAAAGTACGTTGTAAACATACCCCAAGTGATGGTGAATGCGCGTCAAAAATTGAGTAGTCAAACACTGTAAAACCGTTAGTGGTACAGCTGTTTTTGCAATAGCAAAGTCAAACCAAAATCATCCGCTATACTTTTAAAACAACAATAATATATTGAGATCTTTGCATGACGTTACGAGCGAATCAAAGACAAGGCAAAAAATGAAGAAAAAGCGCAGTTTATAAGTAATAAGTCCCGGTCGACCCAGGAGAGCGCACCATTTTGAGTCATTTTTTAACGCTGTATTTGTAAGCGCAGTAGTCGTGCAAAGGTCTCATATTGACGTTTTAAGGGTGAGTGCAGTAGCACAAGGTGGATGACTGAATGATTTCATGGTTACGCAATATTCGTATCGGCTACCGATTAGCTATAGTCATTGCAATAGCAGCATTTGGAACTCTCATACTGAGCGTTATAACACTCAACGAATTCTTTAATACCAGCTACAACGAACGGCAGACAACCACCAAGCATTTGGTCGGAACCTCTTACAGCATACTGAAGCACTATCACAAGCTGGCAAAATCCGGCGAACTTTCAGAACAAGAGGCTAAAAACCTGGCAATATCAGACGTTCGAGATCTACGATACGGAGACAACGACTACTTCTTTATCCTCGACCATCAACCTGCCCTTATCATGCACCCGATGAAACCAGAGCTTCAGGGCAAGAACCTCGATAAGTCAGAAGATCCTAATGGAAAACGGTTGTTTAGAGAAATGGTCGATATCGTTGAGAGCGATGGTGAAGGTTATGTTGATTATTTATGGCCAAAGCCCGGCCATGATGACCCGGTAGAAAAGGTCTCATTTGTAAAAGGCTTTGCCCCGTGGGATATGATCATCGGCACAGGCGTTTATATCGATGACCTGCGAGCACAACAGTATACTTTTCTGTGGCGTTATATCCTGATAGTACTGGTATTGTCCGTGCCACTGGTCGCCATCTTGTTTCTTATCATCATTAGTATTCGACAACCTCTGACCAATACCCTCACAGCCATGGAAAACATCGCTCACGGAGAGGGAGACCTCACGCTTCGACTTGATGAAAAAGGTAAAGACGAGCTTAGTTCCGTAGCCTCTCTATTTAACCGTTTTGTAGCTCGTACCCAATCAACCATTCAGGAGTTTAAAGAGGCAAGCTTGCAGCTCAATACGCTTGCGACTGAAATGAAGGACATTGTCGAAAGCAATATGCAAGGAACAGAGCGGCAGAAAAGCGAAACCCACAGTGCCGCGTCAGCCATCACTGAAATGGCCGCATCAACCGAAGAAATTGCAAAAAATGCACAACAGGCAGCCGATGCAACAGAGTCAGGGTTAGAAAAGTCCTCTAAGAGCAGCCAGGATATCAGTACCTCAATGTCGGGCCTAACCCGGCTGTCTGACGAGCTGGACAACAGTAAAAAAGTGGTAGGCGAACTGACTGAAAATTCTGCCAAAATAGGCTCTATCCTCGATGTTATCAGGGGCATTGCAGAGCAAACCAACCTGTTAGCGTTAAATGCGGCCATAGAGGCGGCGAGAGCGGGTGAAGCGGGCCGAGGGTTTGCCGTGGTGGCTGATGAAGTAAGGGGGCTTGCGACACGAACGCAAGAGTCTACAGATGAAATTCAAACCATGATTGAGCAGATTCAAAATGGGGTTCAGGGTGTCACCCACTCCGTTGACCTGGCACACACTCACTCTCTTGATACCAAGTCATCGGCAGAAACAGCAGAGGAGATGCTGACAGACGTAAATGAGGCAATGCAAGAGATCACATCGATCACCATTCAAATCGCAACGGCCACCGAACAGCAAGCCTCAGTTGCCAATGAGATCAGCAATAACACCCATAATATTGCGGAACTGGTTGATGAGAGTTCAGATAATTTTGCCAGAGTCAGCGATTCAACCGAAGAGATACATTTATTAAGCCAGCTATTAACAGAGAAGGTTGGTCAATTTAAGGTCTGATCGTAAGCAGACCTGATCGTAAGCAGACCTGATCGTAAGCAGACCTGATCACAAGCAGGTCTGGTCACAAGTAGACATGGTAGCCAGTCACTCAGTTGATATAGACCCAGTTAACCGAGTCACTATCACATACAATAATTCGCTCAGAGACATCATCACACTGTTTGATATGTCTCGGTCGTTTATCGCTCAGCACCGGTTGAACTGTCATATATTTTTTGTCTGTTTTAAGAAAGCGGTACATCGTTTCAAATCGTTCACTGAAATCAATACCCTTTGCCTGAAGGTCTTTGAAGGTATGGTAAAAGCGGGCATAGTTCATCGTTGAGCCTCCTAACCCAATATCAATCATTCTTTCAATATAGAGACTATAGATCTCCGAGAGATAAAACTGTATCTCCTGATCATCGCTTGCAGGGCCACGATAACGCGGCAGCCCCATCAAGAACTGATCATCCAGAACACCTTTTGCCAGCCGGTTATTCGGCTTATTAACAACCAATTCAAAGCGACGGCTACCACACTGTATATAACTTTCAGCTAACCGGCATTGCGCCAGTGCTAGGCTCCCTTGCGCCAAAGAGTTATCAGGCAGACTCTGAGCACGCCTGGAAGGTGCAGGCACAGCCTTTAGAGGCTTGGGAGTATCAGTTCTAGCCTTAGTAGCAACTGTTTGAGGCTTTGAAGCTAGCGTGCGCGGTTGAGTTTCAGCCGAATGAGGCTTAGACGCATAGCCTGCGCTGCCCTGGCTGGACGCGGGAAGAATTATTTTGAGCTTCTGCGCTGGCCGTTTTAATAGCAGCCTCTGAACCGTTGCGTCATTTCGTTTGAAATCCTCAAATGCAGGTAGTGTTTTGCCCTCCCCGCGTTTGACAATTTCGCAGTAGATCCGCTCAAAATCCGTTTTTGCCTTTACTGAGCAGTTGGCAGCAACATTGACTGAAAAAAAGAACGCGACCAATACTAAAGTTGTCTTGATGTACATAATAAAATTCACTACTGTCAGAGGGCTTGGTCTGAAAGAACCCCAGCGCCTGTATAGCGTTCAAGGTTTCTAAAAGGCGACAAAGAGCCCATAAAGCAACAATTTACAGTGTAACGAAAAGCCTTATAGAGAAGAACAACACAGCACTTTTTTTGAGAATGCATTCTCCAAACAGCCATTCCCAAATAGATCACCCATTAACACGAGCATAACCATCTTGATAAAAAACCTACCCTATTTTGCCTTGATTATCGCAACCTTCTTGTGGGGAAGCTCTTTTATTGCACTCAAGATTGCGTTTATTGAGTTTCACCCTGTGCATGTGCTGTTCTTTCGCATGTTTATTGCGACGATCTGTTTTATGCTGGCCTTTCGTCGCCTCGGCAAAAGACATTATGAAAAAGGTGACTGGAAGTACCTGGCAGGCATGTGCCTGTTCGAGCCCTGCCTCTACTTTATTTTTGAGTCGATTGCCTTAAAAAATACCAGTGCATCACAGGCCGGAGTCATAACATCATTACTGCCATTGCTGGTCGCCGTTGGTGCTTACTTTTTCCTAAAGGAGCAGCTGAGCAGAAAGACCGTAGCAGGTTTTGTGGTAGCGGTAGCCGGGGCGATAGCACTTAGCCTGTTAAGCGACGAAACAGAGCTGGCTCCGAACCCCATTTTGGGCAACTTTTTTGAATTTTTAGCCATGCTGTGCGCATGTGGCTATACGTTATTGCTAAAACACCTCACCCTGCGCTACTCGGCGCTTTTTCTTACCGCACTACAGTCAGCCAGTGGCGCACTGTTCTTCTTGCCCGCTGCATTATGGTTCCCACTGCCAGAGGTGTACTCTGTCGATGCGGCGATCGCCATTGTCTACCTGGGTATTATCGTTTCAATCGGCGCATACGGTCTCTACAATTTCGCAGTCAGTAAGGTGCCCGCCTCACAAGCCACAGCCTATATTAACTTTATCCCGGTATTCACCATTATCATTGCTTACTTTGTACTTGATGAGACGCTTTCTATTTGGCAAATAGCTGCATGCGGAGCCATTGTTGCTGGTATACTTGTGTCAAAACCAACTAATAGAAATTAATACCTAATTTTAAGGCTCGCTATATGAGCCATCACAGGACAACCAGAACGAGAGCATTTGAGATAAGTATGCATTACCAAACAGACGATATACGTATTAAAGAAATTAAAGAGCTTCTTCCACCGGTCGCACTGCTTGAGCGATTCCCTGCAACGGAAAAGGCAGCAAAAACCGTATTCCAAGGCAGAGAAGCCATACACCGTATATTAAACGACGAAGATAATCGTCTGCTGGTTATCATTGGCCCCTGCTCGATCCACGATCCCAAAGCCGCTATTGAATACGGGCAAAGGCTGGTCAAACTCAGAGAAAAATACAAAGATAGCCTCGATATTGTTATGCGCGTCTACTTTGAAAAACCACGAACCACCGTGGGCTGGAAAGGTCTGATTAATGACCCGTTTATGGATAACAGCTTTAAGATCAATGACGGACTACGCATGGGCCGCAAGCTGTTGTTGGATCTTAACGATATGGGGTTGCCTACTGCGACTGAATACCTCGACATGATCACCCCTCAATATATGGCAGACCTGTTAAGCTGGGGCGCCATTGGTGCACGTACGACCGAGTCACAAGTGCATCGCGAACTTGCATCCGGCCTGTCATGCCCTGTCGGTTTTAAAAATGGCACCGACGGCACCACCAAAGTGGCGATTGATGCGATTGGTGCAGCGGCGGCTTCACACCACTTTTTATCTGTTACGAAATTCGGCCACTCAGCGATTGTAGAAACCGCCGGTAATGGCGATTGCCATATTATTCTACGTGGCGGAAAGGCCCCAAATTATGACGCTGAAAGTGTGGCCAAGGTCGTCAGTGAACTTGAAACAGCCAAGCTGCCCAAAAAGGTCATGATTGATTTCAGCCACGCCAATAGCAGCAAGCAGTTTAAAAAGCAGATGGATGTGTGCAGCAATGTATGTGAGCAAATTAAAGCAGGTGACAACACTATTTTTGGTGTGATGGTTGAAAGCCATTTGGTTGAGGGTCGGCAAAACCTGGTCGGCAACAAAGCAGAAACCTATGGCCAGAGCATTACCGATGCCTGCATCGGCTGGGATGATACCGAGCGACTGCTTGCCGAGTTGGCAGATGCATCAGCTCAGCGAGCTAAAAATTAAATCGGCATATAACCATTGGTACTCTATAGTCATCCTTGCGAAGGCAGGGATGACTCATATTTAACATATGGTATTCAAGTTATTTAACAGCCACCATTTCAGGCTCTCTAGCCGCAACGTCTCGACTACTCCACCATATGCACATCAACAACAGCACCTGCACCACCAGCCTGACAGACAACGCCCACTCAGGCACTTCAGGATACATTTGCGGGTTTAGCCACATATGGATATTGGCGGGCGTCACGCACAATGTTAGCAATATCAAGCCATTGCCAGCCCAGCGACGGGTGGCAGGCAAAAGCAAACCCAGCGCACCTAATATCTCAAACACGCCGCTGATATAAACCGCTTCATAGTGCATGGGAAAAGAGGGCGGCATTATCCGCACAAAGAATTCAGTATTAGTGAAGTGGCCTATTCCTCCGGCCATAAACCAAAGAAAGACAAATGCCAATCCAGCGATTTTCCATTTATTCATCTGTTTTATCTCAAAAAAGGGCAATATTTAAGGTGTAGAGATGCTCTATACTAACAGCCTTTGCTTCGTTTTTTCTTGCTAGCTCGCTGAAATAGTAACGAAGTACCAGTAACTGGGTAATATTATCAGTTATTGAGTACCATTAAACCAATAGATGAGCCTTTCATGACTGCCAAGATCGCTTTGTTCGTTGATGTTCAGAATATTTACTATACCGTTCGGCAAGCCTATCAGGCTCAATTTAACTACACGGCATTTTGGAATGAAGTCAGCCAGAAGGGAGAGATTGTAACGGCCTACGCCTACGCTATCGACCGTGGAGACCCTAAGCAACGAAGCTTTCAGAATTTTCTCAAGCAACTGGGGTTTGAAGTAAAGCTTAAACCTTATATACAGAGAAGTGACGGGTCTGCAAAAGGTGACTGGGACGTCGGCATCGCACTGGATGCCTTCGAAGCAGCAAGCGACGTTGATACGGTCGTGCTTGCCTCCGGCGACGGTGACTTTGACCTGCTCGCGCTCCGGGTTAAGAAACGCTTTAATACCCGCTTCGAGGTATATGGCGTGCCCTCGCTGACCGCGACCTCAATTATTGATGCGGCCAGCCAGTTTAACCCTATTTATGAGCCTCTACTGATGAACAGGCAAAGCTCTTAAACAAGCAAGATTCATAAACAGACATAGCCGATAAAAGAGCCGATCAAAGCCATATGTTTCGGCTAAACCATAGATTCCGGCTAAACCATCTGTTCCCGCGAAAACAGTGTCGGAGTGACAGTATGCACTACTCTAATAAATAAGCCGTTTTTTCTAGTTCATTTTCAGTTTCATCAATAAACTTGAAGGAATTCCAGGCGATGCGAACGACATCGTTATTATTGAGTCGCTGCCTCGCCTTCACAGGCAGTTCGTTTACAAACGTACCGTTGGTGCTGCCTTTGTCTTCAATATAACAGTCAATGACGCCATCGAGATATTGATTCTTCTCCACATCAATCTTCGCATGCTCGCCGCTCACTGAGATTTCATTTATTTGAATATCATTCTTGGGGTGACGCCCCACACTGATACTCCCAGTGTTCAATTCAAAGGTATTGGTCACCACATCGTCTACTAACTGTGCTAATGCTGCCATACTGCACCTCATAATCTAACTACATTACTGCCGGCGAACCATAATCACCGACACATTATCGTTTGCTCTATTGCTCAGACTCGCTTCAATCAAGCACTTAACTTGCTGCTGAACGGAGTGTTCAGACGTAACTATTGATGGCCACTCCTTAGAATTCACCGCCCCCGTTAAGCCATCAGAGCACAAAACCAATGCGTCATCACTGTTGAAAAAAATCTGTTGTACATCGGCTATGACGTCAGACTCAGTGCCAACCGCCTTCGTTAGTACATTCTTGAACGGAACCCGATGAATATCATTGGCGGAAATTGAGCCATCATCAACCATCGCCTGGGCAACGGTGTCATCTTTGGTAATTTGTTTCGCTTCGCTTTTAGATAAGCGATAACAACGGGAGTCACCGATATTTGCAACAAATGCCTGATCCCCCAACACCCATAACACCAGCAGTGTCGTGCCCATACGAGCATATATTTGCTCTTTTTCCCTGACGGCTCTGATGGCGCTATTCGCATCCGCCACCACGCGATTCAATATTTCAATAATATCGGTAATGCTGACATGATCCTGCTCGACAAATGGAAGCAGCTGAGTCATGCAGATATCTACCGCAGTTTTGCTGGCAACATCACCGCCTGGGCGGCCTCCCATGCCATCCGCTAAAACCGCCACCACATTATTTCCATTACTGGAGCAGTGCCATGCAATCGCATCTTCGTTCTGCTTTCGCGAAAGCCCAATATTAGTTTCACCGTAAACACGCAGGCTCATGATGCCACCTCCCCGGAAAACGCTTTGGAGATGGCCTTTTGTATGGCCTGGGCCATGGAGCCCGCTGACTCAAAGCGTTTTTCAGGGTCTTTCTGTAGTGCCTTGTTAACAATTCGGATGGTTGCCGAGGGGATATCGGCGCGTATGGACTTTATCGGGCGGTGTTTCTGATGAATAATTTGATAGGTCAGGTTTGCCAGCGAGTCCCCTTCAAATGGCGTAACCCCGGTCAGAAGCTGGTAGAAGGTCACCCCCAGACTATAGACATCAGACTGCCCCGCAACCTTTTTGCCCATTAACTGCTCAGGCGACATGTATAACGGGCTGCCCATCACATTTCCGGTTTTGGTTTTTGAATCATCAACTATTTTGGCAATGCCAAAGTCAGTGACTTTTACACACTGATTTGACGGGTTGTAGATGATATTTCCCGGTTTAATATCCCGGTGTACAATGTTTTGCCGGTGGGCATACTCAAGGGCTTCCGCAACCTTTTGAATAATCAGGTGCACTCGCTCTACCGAAAGCAGTGAGCCCGGTTTGCAAAAACGACTGAGTGGCTCGCCTTCGGCATAATCCATCGCAATAAACGCCAGGTCAGGCTCTTCACCCACGTCATACACCGTAACAATGCTTGGGTGGCTCAAGCGCCCTGCGGCTTCAGCTTCCCTGAAGAAACGCTGCTTCAACTCTGCCAGCATATGCTCATCAAACTGGCTGTAACTTAACGTTTTGATTGCTACAGTGCGCGCAATTTTGGGGTCTCTACCCAAATAGACAACACCCATTGCTCCGCGCCCTAACTCTCGCTCAATCTCATAACGACCTAAAACGGGTTTGCCGACGGCCTTATCTGGCAGCACCAAGGTACTGGCGATATCGTTTGAACCCAGCGCTTGATGGCTGGACTGATCAAACTTTTTCAGTTCACCCAGTCGGTGAGTCACATCTTTATAGTTACGTTTTGCTGCCGCAATTCGCTCATACGCGGCAATGGCCAGATCATATTGGCGCTTTCGCTCATGTTGCAGCGCAATGTCATAGGTTGCATCCAATACGTCACCATTCATTGGGCACGCCACCAGCACTTCATTGGCTTCGTGAAACTGCCCTTGCTGTGATAACAGACGGCTTAACCTGACTTTTGTGCCCCGCAACTCATCTGACAGCGACTGTATTCGTTTATGGGGAAGCAACCAAAACAGCATGAGCCAATAGCCAGCGACCAAAAATTGAACAGTTACTCCCAGCGGATACCACTGCTGCCTAAACACCTGCTGAAACAGTTGAGTCACGACCAGTGATGCCGCAGCACACAACACCAACAACATGCCGGTAAAAAGGTTTAGGTGGGGCAGAATAATGATCAGGAATGAAGCGCAGCATGAAATAAGCAGTATTTCGAGCCATTGGAAATGCTCAGGCAAATAGAGCCGATATTCCATGAGCTGCTGGCTGAACCAGGCACCATCACGGATCTCCGGTGGCCATATAGACACACTCATTTCCGGGTATAAAATTTCCTGGCCGATGAGAAAAAGTGATTGATCAACCCACGCCAAAACAGCGTGCTGGTGCTGCAGCAGTAGCGTCAACACGGCAAACATCGCGACGACAGACCGAAGACTAAAAAATGCAGATACGCATCGTTTTAAACTGCTTTTTAAACTATGCACTCACAATGGCCTATCCAGTAAACATGACGGCCGTTTATTACTTCCGTGCCATGCAACAATGACGGCAAGGTAAAACTATGAAATCCAGATGCGGAACCCCAGAAGCGTAATGCTAAAAATCCATAGCTTATAAAACGGCGGTTGCTCTTAACCTAAATAGCGAGCAGCGCAAATAACAGTGCAAAAGAATTACATCGTGTAAGTGTTTGTTGGAATGAGAATCCGTCGACGGGTCAATTGTTGAGTGTGCCACAAAAGCACAGCCCAAACTGATACCGGCACCTGCCCTATTCTGATAATGGTCAGGTGCCGATAGGTACAATCAATAAATGGAACGGTTAATTTGAACGTTCAGCCAGCCACTCAGCAACCTGGGGCCAAATCGTTTTAGGGGCTTTGCTGCCCGACAATATACCCATGTGCCCGCCATTAACCTCCAATACAGACTGGTCTTTGCTGGCTACATGATCAAGCATGGCGACACTGCACTCCGGTGTGACAACCGGGTCTTGTTTGCCGACCACCAAGAGTAAATTAGACGTTATATTACTAAGATGGCCATTAGGATTTTTCATTGGAAGCTCGCCTCGGGCAACAATATTGTCGGCCCAAAGGTACTGGATGACATCTTGAATCACCGCACCGGGGTAAGCCACCATGTTGTCCAGAAACGCACCATTGGTCGCATGGGAGATAACGTATTCTTCATCATGCAGATTCTTAAGCAGGTCAAGATAACCTTGCAGGCTCCCTACCGGATTGGTTAATTTAAATGCCAATGAGTTAGCCCAGCCTGGCGACCGCCACCAGCGACGACGTGTGTTATGCACCCGCCAGCCGGTTTTTTTCTCCAGCCAGTTTAACCTCTTGGATATGCGCTGGTACTGCTTACCCAACTCACCGTTCGCATGGTAATCACTCGGCGCTCCGATCAACGCCAGATTAACAATATCCGAATCACCCAACGAGGCATAACAAGCACTGAATAGCCCGCCAAAGCTCCAGCCGTGTAACGATAGCTTTTTAGACCCGCTGTGCGCCCTTACTTCTGCCAGCACCTTCGGCATCCACTCGGCAAAATAGCTGGAGATAGTGTAATGGTTGTGATCCCAGCCGGGCTGTCCCCAGTCCACCAAATAAAGCTCAAAGCCTTTGGCCCGTAAATATTTAACCAAGCTGCGTTCTGGAAACAGGTCATAGATATACATATTGACCGCCAGAGGGGCCACCATCACTAGTGGAATTTTATGAGTGTTTTTTTCAACCTTGACCGTCTCGCCATCGACAATAATACTGGACTCACTAAGCGGCGGATAATAACGAAGGCGAACAATATCTTTCTGATAAATAACCTCAAAAGGGGTCTTCTCAGCTTGCAACAGTTTATCTGTTTCGAAAAATCGTTGCTTTGCATTGCTTGTCGAACGCTCTAAAACCCTGCGAACGTCTTTGTATTTGGTCTTCAATTCTTTTGCTGTGCTTACAACAGGCATAACACGTCTCAACAGAAAGTTTGATAAGGTCTAATGAGCCACTTATTGGCAGTGGCTTCAATAGTCATGGCGCAATTTTACGAAATCCGCCAGCAAACGTCATTGGCTAAAATGCGGCTGAACCCGCAACAAAAAGTCAGATATTGCTATTGGAGACCTCTCCATTGATTATTACTCAGTCAATTCAAGCTGTTAGTCTATACTCATAAAGGTGTAAGCTGAATTTCAAGGAGATCAACTGTGCAAGAGTATAGTGGCCACTATTGGGTGCTCAACCTTCCCGACCAGTGGAATGGGCATCGCGGAAGTGAAAGTGACTCAATTTTTTATCAGGACGGGGTCGGTGTCGTTGATATCACATCAATAATGAATGATGTCGTAGCCCAAGACAAAGACCTCAGGTTTTATGCCTCTGAGTATTTGGACAAAGCAGCAGAAACAACACCGATTCAACTGGGGGACTTTTCTGGTTTTTGCCTTGAGTATGATGAAGATGGCGACTTCTGGTGGAGAGCATTTGTTAAGTCAGGGCACGTATTGGTGTTCATATCTTATAACTGCAAGAACAACGAAAAGCGCCTGGAACTGGAAGCAGTTCAAGAAATCTTGCAATCTCTCTCGGTTAAATGGGATATTTAGCTCTACAATGCCTTGAACCATTTTCAACCGTAACGTTTTGACAAAAAACACATGAAGCGAATTAGCCCATCCAGCCTGATTTTGGCCGGACTGTTAACCTGGCCTCTATTTCAAATAGCACCCGCTGCTGGGCTCACAGCAGAGGAAGTATTGGGTGACTATACGTCAGATCCACTATTCGGAGAAGCCGCCGCAGAAGAAAGCGTTGTTGTAGAAGTCAGCACTTTAACCTTCGCGCCCAAGCACCTCAATGTTCCATCAGACACCAACATCAGGTTCCTATTTACCAACAGCAGTAACCTGCCCCACCTGATGGTCATGGCATTCGATATTAATGAGGTATTGGCAGACCAGCCATTTATTGATGCTTTTCTCGAACACGGAAGTGAAGATGTTACGGTGCCTGGAGGGCACAGCCATGGCAGCAGTAGTTCAACCGCAGATGATGCCTCTCCGATGGTTAAAGTGATTGATGAGCACCCCGCCGTGTTTTTAAAACCTGGAGACACCAAGGAGATTCTGGTTAGATTTTCTGACACTCAACCCGTTCAATTAGCCTGTGTTTTGGATGAACACCATACCCAAGGAATGGCCGGGTCAATCAATCCTCACAGTAAAAGCCCAGCAGTACAAAACTCGCTCTGAGGCCTCGCGGTATTAATAAGACACATGATTGACCGCCCCCGCTTGGTCAGCACACCATCAGCATCAAGCAAAATGAGCCATATCAAAGCATCAACACGAAACGGCTATTCCCGGCAGGTGAAGGTCACGCTCTAAAAGCCAAACTATTTGCCTGATAAACGTGTAGGTTGTGTCGATAGGAAAAAAAGATCTTTTATTGCTGTTATTCGTAAGGAGCCCTGTTTCAAGAAATGGATGTTTTTTTTATTCGGTTGCATTTGGGAGCAATCGAAATCTCTATCAAACGGCTACTGAGTTATAACAATACGCGGGAGTAGCCCTGTACTTGAAAGGATCGGCCAAAAAGAGCTGGATACATTGGCTCTATAGTTGTCCCCAGTTTCTTCGATAAACCTTTGTAGAGTGGGCAGGACAATCGGTTCGTTTTTCTTATTGGGCTAAAGCCTATTACGAGCATCAAATTGAGAAGGGAAAGCCAAAACACCTTACGACGAGTCGCCTTACTTGGAAGCATGTCAACGGCAATCTAATTTTGACCCACTTTGCCTGTAAAACGGCAATTTAAAATTGACCCACCCTTAGCGTTTTCTTTTCGTTTATTTTCTCACTTGCTGGTCAGTAACTGGCACTATGCCTGCCGCTTTCTTGCCTTTTAGTCGATAGCTGTTTCCCGATATCTGAGCGATGTGCGCATGATGCAGTAGCCTATCAAGCAAGGCTGCAGTTAAAGTCTGATCATCAGCGAAGGCCGTTGACCACTGTGAGAACGGTAGATTGCTCGTCACAATGACACTTCCTTGTTCATAGCGTTTGGCAATCACATTAAAGAACAAGTTGGCCTCTTCTCGGCCAAATGGCAAATAGCCGATTTCGTCAATGATGAGAAGTTTAGGTGCCAGTATGCTGCGTTTGAGATATGCCTCTAATCGATCTTGCTTTTTGGCTGTCGCTAACTGCAACATGAGATCGGCAGCAGTAATGAAGCGGATTTTTATGCCGTTCATAACGGCCTTGTATGCCAGGCTAATTGCTAAGTGGCTTTTGCCAACTCCACTTGGTCCTAGTAGAACGATATTCTCGGCACGTTCGATAAAGGCTAAGCTGGTTAATTCCTGTAGCTGCTTACGGGGAGCGCCGGTAGCAAACTTGAAGTCATAGTCTTCAAAGCGCTTAATGCTCGGGAGTCCGGCGAACTTCAGTAAGGTTTCTCGGGTCCGTTGCATTCTAGCGTCCAACTCAACTTGTAACAGTCGCTCAAGGAAGTCTGCCAGTGATGATTCATCCCCAGAAGCTTTATCTGCGATGGCCGACCACTCCAGGGCGACAGCATTCAGTTTAAGGGTTTCACAAGCCTGCTGTATTCTGTCCATCTGTAGGTTCATAAAGCCACTCCCAACAACTGGTCATAGGTGCTGAGTGGATGCTGAAGGCTTTCGACTGGGATGGCCTGCACATTATCATGCGGTTTGATTTCACTCGCAGACTCGGGAAGTGACGGCAGTGGCATTAGACTAAGTCGCTCTGTATCAAGTAATACTTGAGGCTTTTCTCCCGTAGTACCATGAATGCGCTGATGCGCAATGTCAGCCAGCCATGGACCCACTTGCGCATTAGCAATATCGATATCCAGTGTTAGTCCTGCTTGTTTCAATGACGCCGCAAGTGGCGTGATAAAACTGTTTTTCAGGTAGCCGTTAAAACGCTCCACTTTACCTTTGGTTTTGGCTCGATACGGACGACAGGCACGAAGTCTAAATCCATAGTCTCGCGCCATAACCAACAGACTGGCATTCCACCGATGTTGGCCCTCCCCGAAGGCATCCCGTTCGATCATGATGCATTTGGCATTATCGAACAGCATTTCCTGTGGTACACCACCGAAGTAATGCAGTGCACCTTCGATCCCTGCTAACCAGTCTTCTTGTCGCTCGTATTCGCTGAACCGTACATAACTGGCACGACTATAACCGAGTGTTGCCACGAAGGCCTTAAGCTTGGTTCGCCCTCGACATATCGTGGTGAAGTCCACCTGCATCTGTTGACCAGATGCGGTTTCAAAGCGGACAACCGGGTCGTCGACTTTGGGCTTAAATTGTCGAATATAGTTTTTCAGAATACCTTCTTTGCCCTGATAACCCATGGCCTGGATTTCTCTGCACAGAACCGTCGCCGGAATCCAGTTCGGTTTTGCCGCGTCGATACGTTCTTTTAAATACGGCTTGAAGGCATCCAATTTCGAGGGGCTAGGTTCGCGCTGGTTATACGTAGGTGTTCGAGCAACATCGCGTAAATACTTTCGTACCGTATTTCGGGATACATTGAGTTCTTTAGCGATTTTGCGAATGCTCATGCCTTGTCGGTGTAAAACGTGTATTTCCACTAATTTCTCCTGAGTCAACATTTCATCGACACCGCCTTTTCGCTAACAAAAAGCGGTAATTGTGCCTCAGGTGGGTCAATTTTAAATTGTCGTTAGTGGGTCAGTTTTACATTGTCGGTGACAGCATTAAAGAGGAGAGGATCACCACGTCTAAAGAAGCTAAAAAGACTAGCTGTCCATCTCAGTGCGTGTTGTTAAATGTATAGTAACAATCCCCCTATTATTGCAGGTAGGAGTGTTTTGTGGGCCTTCAAAGTAACGGAAACAAATAAAGAAGTCAGCCTTGCGACTAATGCCACTAAAATCGGAACGGTTATAATCACCACCTCTCTACCGAACTTGTATGATGACCACGCACCAGTATTTACACTTGGATCCCCCCACCCCACCAAGTTTGAGCTATTAACCTTATCACGCTCTTTTCCAGTTATATTTTGTAAAGAGGAAGAGACGTACTCATTCAATTTCTTATTAGTAGATAAAGCTTGTCGGTATTCATTACCAATTTCCTTATAATTTATAACGACACATAACAACCCTAAAGATGAAACCATGTAACGAAGGATCAAGTTGAAATTAGAGACTTCAATACTATTTAACGTAATTACACCTAGGTTGAGAGTTACTGATTCAGGTTTAACTCCCAGTTCCACAAAAATATATATAGTCAAAACAGCATAGAAATAGGTTTCTATTTTTTGTAACAATGTATGCACCCTCGTTAGGTATATTTTAGCATTTAACACCTTTAGCTGCGGCGAGCGATAGCAAGTCCAGGTCCGCGTCTTTTGGCGGGCCGATCATTACTCAGTTTGTTAGCTGATTTGATCGCAGGCCAACTCTTCAGTGTTAATAAATGGTGTAACTTCGCCATTCAAAGCCCTTTCCTGAGAAAAGTTAGAACCTATACCATCAGTTAATTGCTCTATTGTGTATTCTTCGAGGGCTTCGACTTCATCATCGGAGAGCGTTCGAGACAGCTGGTATTCAATAGAGCCGATCAATGAGCTAGAAGAAGCGTCATATTCAAATGACAAGACGCCGCCAGATACTTGTTCCGCAAAACTCTCTGTTTCCTCACCATCAAATAGATAGTCGGAGAATTCTTCATCTACATACCTTAACCCATTTAAAGATTCCAAGATTACCTTGTCAGTTATTAGATCAAGTGACCCATCATCATTTTCTTCAGCACTTGCTACAAGAGCCGGACCTTTAATTTTTTATAGTTGGCATTTGACCTCCTTCTTGCTCAACTCTTAAGACAGCTAACCGGGATAGGGAGGCACCTCACGATGCATCTCCCCCCCCACACCAGCGGGCATACCAATGCCATTAACTTAAGCATTTGTATATTAAATTGGCAGTTAATGTTAC
This sequence comes from Alkalimarinus coralli, assembly GCF_023650515.1. NCBI lineage: Bacteria > Pseudomonadati > Pseudomonadota > Gammaproteobacteria > Alteromonadales > Alteromonadaceae > Alkalimarinus > Alkalimarinus coralli. Next base: position 514,398 of record NZ_CP096016.1, on the reverse strand, counting down.
TCTTTACGCCTAAATTTACTAGCTGGGCCGATAAATGACTGATCAAATAACCACCCAAAATTGTACAAAATACACTCAACCTTCTAGATGATAGTGAATTTGTCTCGCGCCATAAAAAATCAGCTAAGCCTTTTACCAGAAACCGCATACTAACATTCAAAACCCTGTCTTTATTCTTGATGAATTTGCTAAAAAACTCACTTCAGGATGAGTTAGATTCCTTTTTTAAACATCACCAAAATTTAGAATACGATCAGCGGGTTGTAAGCAAAGCAGCCTTTTGTAAAGCGCGAACAAACTTATCGTATTCAACCTTTGTTGAACTTCATCAAAACATGGTCGATGGTTTTTATCGTGATGCAGCTTACAAAAAATGGAAAGGTTGTAGTGGTCTAATAGCACCGGACACTTAATTGAGAGACAATAATCGTCAATGAATTAAAGTATCAGCATGAGTCAGAAACGCAGTCACAAGCAATATACGAAAGAGTTTAAAGAAGAAGCTGTAGCTTTGGTATTGGAACAAGGCTACTCCATTTCAGAAGCCTTTTTATTGCTATTATTATTTATTCGTAAGGAGCTTCTGTTTCAAGACGTGGATGTCTTTTTTATTTTTTCTTTAATTAATTCAATCGATTACCTATTAAGCAAGTGCCATTCCAATACGTCCCCTTTAATTCGATGCCTGACTGTCTGTATTCAGATACTTGTTAGCACTCATGCGGCGAGACCCAAAAGGCTATCTTTAAAGCTTTGAAAGCTTGGGGAAAGGTTTGCATCAATATCCATGAATGGCGGAATCCTTTTTGCCCATTCACACTTTTCCATCAATACTCTCCGATCACGTTTAGGTAAAGATGTCACATTGCTCAAAACGGCCCTAGCGAGGGTTTCCCATGTTCCACAAATTGAATCTTGGACATATGCTCGAACAACAGTATTGTCTGTATTTGGATATGCTAATTGTATTGCATTTTGATCACCTAAGAACCAAGCTTCGAGCTCTTCAATAGCAAAGCAAAACTCAATCTTCAAATTACTATCTTCAGGTATTAGGCCTTCGAGAGATGACATCACCTCATCCTTATCGTTTCCATCAAGATCCAAGAGAACTACAACAGCCCTGCTCTCATCATCAATACTATTGTAAGCCCTTATTTTCGCAGGAAGCTGTCCAAGCAGAGACCTGTCATTTGGGTTTACATTGCTAACATCATCTGGGATTTTTCCGACACCTTGGTGTTTGTGTATTTTCCATGTATTCTCTGCTGCATACTCCCCAAGTATTCTCGACATTATTATTGATAGCGCAGTTAACTCACATTGCCCTTCTACTAAAATCTCGTAATGCATAATTCCCTCTAGATTCGCATATCAATATGATCGCTGTACCACAAACTACCTAAAGTTAGGCCTTGTTCAACCATAGCAACAATCTCTGGGATCTCAGATGCTCTAGTTAGCTTAGAGAAACCATCAGATTCTTTTTCAAGAATCCAAACCTCTGAAGGGTTCAACTCATCAACAAGGTATGGCTGATGTGTTGTGACAAAAAGTTGTATTCCTCCTTTTTTTCCAGAAGCTGCTTCACGGAACTCGAACACTAGAGTTTGCAAGAGCTTATGATAAAGTCCGTTTTCTGGTTCCTCTATACATAAAAGCGGTGCTGGATCCGGGTCTTCCAGCAGGAGTAAATAAGCAAACATTTTTAACGTTCCATCAGAAACATTTTGAGCATAGAAAGGCTTATCGAATCCTTCGGCATGAAACTGGATTAGCAAACGCCCATCGTTTGAGACTTCTGTTTCAATACGCAAAACTCCAGGGATTTTGTCCGCTATTTCTTCAAGCACTCGAGAAAATCTTCTTGGGTGCTCTTTTTCCATGAACTGAACTACATTACCTAAGTTGCTTCCGTCTCTATTTAAGTGCTTCTGAGGTCCAACTCTAGGTAAATCTCTAGCCGAGTCGGGAGTAAAATATGAAAGATACCATCCTTCTATAAAGCGGCGAAACATAGAGATTCTTGGGTGCTCTTTCAAGTGACCAAGGGTCGCTATCCCTAGAAACCTTGAATCATCAAGCTCTATATATTCTTTCTCACTATCTTCTTCTTCAGTCGTTCCTAAAGAGTCACCAGACCACACTGATCCTTTTCCATTTTTTAAATCAAGAAAAGAATATGGCCAACCTCTACTTTGCCCTTTTCTTCTCTGTCGTAGTCTTTCTGCCGCAACAAATGGCCGTTTATATTTATCTGAATCAATGACTAATGAGTAAGAAATAGGCCTGTCATTTTTAGATTCTCGATAATAAATCTCGAATTCAATTGGCCCATCTTGGCCGTAAGACCTTAATCTTTCAAATCCTCCCCTTTCACTGCGGTAGCATGCTTCTTCAACCCCGAAAGTAAGGCAATCTGCTAGAAATCCAAAAGCATCGAATAACGAGCTTTTGCCAGTACCATTACGACCAATGACTACAGTTAATGGGTCCAAGGGACTCGCACCCCGATCATTAATTGTTCGGCCTAAAAGAACATCTTTTAAAGCGCGATAGTTTTTAACTCTAAGCCCTTCTATTAATGCCATATTTAATTTCTCTATTTAGCGATCTTTAATTTCTTTTGTGCCTAACGAGGCTGTAGAAAAACTCATTTAAAATAAGCCTTCCCGCTGCCCTTATTAATTATTAAATTTCCGACTACCATGCCTGAACTTTCTCATTTCAGCAACGCAAACCCTTCAATATTACTATTGATTTCAAATCGTCGCTATCTACCCAATAATCAGCATCAAAATTCTAAACTCATAGCCCTGTTACGCCGCTAACTGTCCGTAGTTCGTTAACTCAATTTTGTGAATCATACAATACATCTGCCATTGCCCTTGGACTTTCTTTTTACTTCTAAGACTAAAACGATTCAGCTTTTTGTTGGTACCGATATTACAAGAAACTCAGAATATCCATTTTATTTATCCATTTCAAACAACGTCCACTGCCGGGCTGACCGCAGAAGAAAGCGTCGTTGTAGAAGTCAACACTTTAACGTTCGCGCCCAAGCACCTCAACATTCATTCAGATACCAACACCAGGTTTCTATTCACCAACAGCAGTAACCTGCCCCATCTTATGGTCATGGCGCTCGATATCAACGAAGTATTGGCCGATCAGCCATTTATTGATGCGTATTTAGAGCACGGAAGCGAAGATGTTACGGTGCCGGGAGGGCACAGCCATGGCAGCAGTAGTTCAACCGCAGATGATGCCTCTCCGATGGTTAAACTGATTGATGAGCACCCCGCCGTGTTTTTAAAACCTGGAGACACCAAGGAGATTCTGGTTAGATTTTCTGACACTCAACCCGTTCAACTAGCCTGCGTTTTGGATGAGCACCATGCCCAAGGAATGGCCGGGTCAATCAGACCTCATAGTAAAAGCTCTGCAGCACAAAATTCGCTCTGAGGACTTGCGGTATTAATAAGACACATGATTGCCCCCCCCCCGCTTGGTCAGCACACCATCAGCATCAAGCAAAATGAGCCATGTCAAAGCATCAACACGAAAAGCCCTTGACCTTACCCCGATAGGTGAAAGCGCGGGGCCCCCCTCTTACAAAGCCCTTGGCAAAATGTGTGACTACAAAGAAGTAAGAGGGTGCCCCGCGCCCGATAAAATGAGTTTTAATAAGCAGATAATTAACATAGAGCTCATAGCGCGATAGTACTTACTTAAGACGTAATTTATTGAAGGTGTTCTATACGGTGAGTGTATTGCGAATGTATGCTAATGGGCTAATGATTGCTCTATACGATGGGTGTCTTGCTAATGCCTCTTTTATTACTTGTCCTATTTGTCGGCTTGTAGGCGTGTTTCAAGAAGTGGATGTCTTTTTTATTTTCAACAACTTGTTATGCAATGCCCTGTCGTCGCACGTCATTCGATACACCCGCACAGATCGGCCATGGAACTCTTGGTGTGTGTAGGCTCCGAACCCGACCTTCTCCGCCACCCTAACGGAGGCTGTATGCTCCGGCTCGATAATAACAATTACCGACTCGCAGTGTTTTTGGTCGAAAGCATACCGGAGAACACCTTTGACAGCTTCTGTCGCATACCCCTGATGCCAGAACCTGCGTGCCAGACGATAACCTAGATTGATTTCTTCAACATCGCCAAACAACTCCGGCCCAACGCCACAGAAGCCGATAAAATTCCCTGATTCCTTCTCACACAATGCCCATGGCCCAATTCCATGAGAGTCGTAACACTCAAGGCACCAATCAACGAAATTTCGAGTAGCTTCTTCGTCGCAAACTCCACGAACGGAGAACTTCATGACTTCCGGATCACAGAGCATTGCGGAGAGCACCGGAGCGTCTTGATGGGATAGCTTCCTTGCAATCAACCTCTCTGTTTCAAACAATGGCACCGATCTCTCCCTGTGCATAGACATAATGACTCCCCACGTCACCAAAGAGTGCTGACCTCCAATTCGTGGGTTAGCAAAGCCAGAGCCATAATATAGTTGTTAATCACTATAGCGGAGGCCAGCACCACGAAAAACAATAGCATAATATTTGCGAAAAACTCAGGTCATCAATCTTAACACTGCTGCTATTCGTAAGGAGCTTCTGTTTCAAGAAATGGGTGTCTTTTTTATTTTTTTATTTACTCACTGCGCGCACTTGTTAACCTGCTAGTAGGGTGCAGCAATAGCCTCAAACTTGTATTCATTGAAGTCTTTGACAAGCATTCTTTCCCCTAAGTCTTTTTTGCTTTTAAGTGATGCTCGATATAAGCAACCCTTAGAACACCAAATGATACTATCCCCATCATTGTCAGCCCATTCCCAATCATCAAAAATAAACTGCGAACCGCTGACTTTGTTTTCAAGCATATGCTCATCCCAGTAGCAACCCTTGCCTTCGGGTGATCCTACCTGCTCGTGAGCCACCTTCGTTAGTATCCAGGAGTTCTTTAATTCTTTGCTAAAAATGGTAGCTCTATTCCACTTACCGTATTGCTCTTTTCTTAGAAGTGTCCAACCATCACGCATTAGCCTTCGATAGTAAACTCCTGTATCTTCCGCACCAAATTGGCCTTCTGGGACGTAGCTTTTATTTTGCTTCACTAAGCTCGATGTAATCAGCCTATTATTTGAATTAGCATATCGATCATTCAACCAGTAAGAATTTTTACTTAAGAATAAGCCTCCGCCTTCCCAGCAGTCCCCTTTGGCGTGTAATTCTACTGCTTTGAGCCAAGGAGCTTTTGACACAGCAGTCCAAGACCCTCTAGTTTCTGAATCCCACTTAACATTCATAGCAAAGTAAAGTAAAAACTTACCGTCAGGCGATAAATCTGACCTGCGTTCGTAAATTCTCCCTTTTAACCACTGACCTATTTCAACACTGTCACTTTTCCTATCCCACAAGAAAGTACAGACTTCTTTGGAAGGGCCGCGCCTAAACACAACGGCTCTAGGGCTGTTGGAAGCAAGAACTACGTGCAATCTAGCTGGAAAAAGTTTTGCCATAATGATCAAAGGTTAACGCTTGGCTCAGCCGCATGCGGACTGGAGCAAGTTTTGTGTGAAAATGCAGCGCAGCGGAATGGACACAAAAACTGCGTAGGCTCGCATGTCCGCTGGAGGCACTTGATACTAACAATGACCTCCCAAGGATTTTCTAGCTTGGCAGGTTGAACTACCATCCAAGATGGAACTTGCTCAAAGGCACGTACCTCAGGAGGCCATCATTATGAAATTCTATACTAAACAGCACAAATTTCACTGTGGTATCGACTTACATACCAAAATCATGTTTGTCCGAAACTCGGGACATCCATCTTAACACTGTAGCTATTCGTAAGGAGCTTACGTTTCAAGAAATGGATGTCTTTTTTATTTTCCGACGGCCTTCTGAGAGTCTTCCACTGCTCAATGCCACAACTCACAGGGCTTTGACCTTCTCAATTGCTCTAAAGACCAAACTATTTGCCTGATAAACGTGTAGGTTGTGTCGATAGGGAGAAAACAGATCTTTTTATTGCTGCTATTCGTAAGGGTCTTCTGTTTCAAGAAGTGGATGTCTTTTTTATTCTTATTTTTTATTCGGCAGTTACTGCTGAATTGGGCGGGTTAACCCCGCCTCTAAGGTGTTAATAAAATCGACGTTTGGCAGCAAAGCCAAGCAATCCAAGACTTAGCAGCGATAAAGAGCCTGGTTCTGGGATGGTAGCTGACACTTTAAAGTTAGAGTCCCCACTAATTGGGAGGCTGGGATCATTTCTATTTTCTTTGTACCACCATACGAGTGATGCAGGCCTAGACAAAAAATCTGCAAGCGGATCTGGTGAGTTGAACGGTACAAAGCCTCCTGCCGTCGACATAGCAGATACAATGAAGTCATCAAAGCGGAGAACGATTACCAGCTCCCAGCTTACATGGGTTGCTTGATAGAAATTGACATATGATTCAGTGAGTTTTTTGTATTTTATTGGGGAGAATGTTGTAGAGAAGTTGGTTATTTCTCCAGCTACGTAATTGGTTACTCCCCATTCTTCACTGCCTTCTACTTTTTTGGGGCTAATTGTATCTACAGAAAAGCTGCCGCTAAATGATTCTCCGGCTTCAGATTCAAATTGGATAAGGAGAGCGTTGGCTTGAGAGGAAAATAACACAAGAACAAAAAAAAAGTATTTCATAGTAAGTCCATTTTTAGTTATTTATTTAACGAAATCACTAAAGGCAAGAATTGGGCCTGTCATGACTAACACTAGATAATGCAAGGCTTGAGAAAAATAAACCCTCTACTATCAACAAATTGCGTAAATTTTACTGACGCGACATTGGTGCAGCACTTTATGGCAAACACTCAACTACATGACACACGAAGCTCGCAGTTTTCGGTTTCGCCGCTGAGCTTGGGGGTTAGTGCTCCTCACTCATTCACCGGAGTTAAATCCTTCTGCCCTTTCTTTTCAAGCCCTACTGTTGTGCCAACCATTAAGTCACTCCTCACTTCTGCCCCAAGCTCAGACTCCTTTGCAAACTTGCGCTTAAAATAGGCGCTGACATTCGCCCCCAGCACCAGCAAGCACGGCGTGAGGAACAACGTCAGCAGTGTTGCAAACGCTAACCCGCCTGCAATGGCGCTTGAGAGTTGAGTCCACCACTGGGTAGAGGGGGCGCCAAAGGTTACATCCCGGTTAATAAAGTCAATATTCATCGAGAGCACCATAGGGATCAGGCCGAGAATGGTAGTGCCTGCGGTAAGAAGCACTGGCCGCATTCTCAACTCTCCGGTTATCAGAGCCGAGTCGTAAGGAGACAGCCCCTCTTTAAGGTAGGCGTTGTAAGTATCAATCAAAACAATATTGTTGTTGACCACGATACCCGCCAACGCAATAATCCCCAGCCCCACCATCACAACGCCGAACGGTTGAGCGGTGACCATTAAGCCAATCAGCACACCCGCCGTCGAGAAAACAATCGCGCTGAGCACTAACAGGCTTTGATAAAAGCTATTAAATTGCGTTACCAGTATCAGCAACATCAGGAATATTGCCAGTACGAATGCGCTGGACAAAAACTGTGCGGTCTCTCTCTGGTCTTCATCTTCACCTTTAACGGTGATATTCACATCAGGTTTCAATTCACGGGTTTTCATTAACTCCTGTAACGACTGCAGCCGCTCGCTGACCAATCGCCCCTCTTCAACGTCGGCCTGAATCGTAATCACCCGCTTGCCATCGACCCGTTTAATATTGCCGGTCTTTTGCGCGGGAATCAGCGTGACAAAGTTGCTAAGCGGTATCATTCCTTTTTCGGTTTGAATGCTAAAGTTATCAAACTTGTCCAGCGTTCGCTCTTTTCTGGGGAAACGAATACTAATATCGATCTCTTCGTCTGAGTCATCAGGCCGGTAATCAGATACACGGTAGCCGTTGGTAATCATCTGAATGGCGCTACCGATCAAGGCGATATCGGCGCCGTAACGCGCCGACACTTCTCTATCAACCTCCAGCCTCCACTCTATGCCTGGCAGCGGTCGGTTGTCTTCCACATCCTTAAACCCACCTAACTCGGTCATGGCTTTGCGTATAGTGACAACGGCTTCCTGCAGGTGCTCTGGCATCATCGCGCCGACTTGTAGCTGTATCGGCTTGCCACCTGAAGGGCCGTTCTCTTCTTTGCGAAATTCTAGCTTTATGCCTGCGAGGTCAGAGGTTTTGGCTTGCATCTCGTTTAATATTTCAGATGCGACTCTGCGACCTTGCCAATCAACAAACTGAAATTGAATTGAGCCAATCACATCCTCTGCAACGCCACCCTGAGAGCGGTTGAATGATCTCGCATAGAGCGATTTGAGTTCTGACATGCCATACAGTCTTTGCTCAACCTCTTTCAACAATCTGTCTTTTTCATAGATTGAGAGATCACCACGAGCATGCACCAGCACCTGTGCGGTTTCTGGTTCAACATCGGGGAAGAACTCTACCCCTTTGCCAAACTGCGCGTAAGCAATATAGGTAACGACAATAATAGACATGGCCAGCAGCAGTGTTTTACCCGGGTGCCTGAGCAATGCGCCCAATAACCGCATATAGCCTGACATCAGCAGTGATTGGGTCGACTCGGATGATGGCTTCGCTTGGCTGCGACTGCCACCCAACCAGCTACCCAATACCGGCAAAAACACTAACGCAACGGCCAAAGAGGCGAGCAGGCAAATAATAACGGTGATCGGGAGAAACTTCATAAACTCTCCCACCGTCCCCGGCCATGCAATCAGCGGAAGAAAGACCACCAGCGTGGTCGCGGTTGATGCAATAATCGGCCATGCCATTCGCTTGGACGCCTGAGAAAACGCTTTGCCCGCAGCTAACCCCTGCTCCTGATTTCTGGATGCCAGCTCGGTCACCACAATCGCGCCGTCTACCAGCATCCCCACCACCAAAATAAGGCTGAACAGCACAACAATATTAAGCGTGTAACCCATCGAATAGATAATCAAAATGCCGGTTAAGAATGACGCAGGAATCGCCACCCCCACCAACAGAGAGGAGCGCAAACCCAAAGCCCCAACGATGACGATCATCACCATTACAATGGCGCTGGACACATTGTTTTGCAGATCCTTTAACATATCTACAATTTGGCCGGATTTATCAATGGTGTAAGTGTGCTTGAGCGAACTCGGCCAAAACTGCTGTTTCTCATCAACAATCTGCTTAACTTGCCCAATAACTTCGATAATGTTGGAACCAACACGTTTCTTTACATCAAGTGATATTGCCGGTTCACCATTCACACGCGCAAAACTCTGCGGGTCTTTAAAGGCACGGCGCACCGTCGCGACATCCCGGAAGCTGACCACCGTATCCCCGACGACTTTAATCGGTAGTGACAAAATATCATCAAGACTTTCAATCACCCCGGAGACCTTCATAACCTGCCGACCATGGCCACTATCGATTGCGCCAGCCGCCACTAACTGGTTATTACGGTTAACAATATTAAGTACACTTTCAAAATCAATGTTATAGGTTTCGAGTACCAGCGGATCAACAATAATTTCCAGTACTTCTTCTCTGTCTCCACCGATATCAACTTCCAATACGCCCGGTAGCGCTTCAATATCATCTCTAAGGTCTCGCGCGATTCTGAGTAAATTTCGTTCTTGAATTGAGCCGGATAGGCTCATACTCAATACTGGGAACAGCGCAACATTGACCTCATTAACTTCTGGCTCTTCGGTATCGGTGGGTAGGTTAACTTTTGCTCGGTCTACTTTCTCTCGCACATCATCCAGCGCAGACTGGCTATCAAATCCGGCATCAAACTCCAGTGTCACCGAGGCATGGCTCTCACCTGCCGAAGAGCGCATCTCTTTAACGCCTTCAATCGATTTAAGCTCTTTTTCCATTGGCCGCACCAGCAGCCGCTCGGCATCAGCGGGCGAAATGCCGTCGTGATACATAGAGACATAAATAATAGGAATGGCAATATCCGGCTCAGACTCTTTAGGTATCGACTGGTACGCAAACGTGCCGCTGATCAGCAGGAAAATCAGCACTAACAGTGTTGATCGCCGCCTGTTGATCGCCCAATCAATCAGGTTGTGTTTGTCATCCATCATAACGCCACCGGCTCTGAGCTGTTCTCTTCAGAGCTATCATGAGATCTATCTTCTAAACTATCTTCAGAACTGCCTTGAGAGCTAGCTCCCGCATCATCCTCGACTGGCTCAACCTCATCACCTTCACTAACAAACCCCTGGCCAACGGTAATCAGGCGAAATGTATCCGGTAAGCCTTTCAGCCATATGCCATCTCGCTCACTTCGCAAGATATCGACTGGTTTGGTGATCACCCTGTTTTCACCATCAACCCCTTTCACCTGAAGAATACCTTCACTATTCAGGTCAAGCAGAGACCCCGTTAGTTTGTGGGCACGCTGTTGACCTAACTGAATGGTTACGCTGGCACTCTGGCCAAAGCGCACAAAACGCTTAACATTTTCAGACTTGGCTTCAATACGAAAGGTACGGGTGCGAGGGTCAGCGGATGCTGATACAAACGAAATTTTTCCATCTAACGATTGCCCGTTCAGCAGCTTCGCGCTAACCGTCTGCCCCAACGATAGCCTGGCAATATACTGCTGGGGAACATCGGCACTAATCAGGGTATAGCTGTCATCCACCAAATACGCCAGAGGATCACCGGGAGAGACGTAATCTCCCACTTCAACATGGCGTTCATTCAGCACCGTGGCAAAAGGTGCTTTGACCGAGGTTTTATCAATCTCAACCTCAATCTCTTTTACTGCGGCTTCGGCAGACAGGACATTGGCAATATTCTGTTGTTGCTGGTTCTTCGATAGCATATTCTTTTGCCGAAGTTGCGCCCCTGCGCGCTCTTCCGACTTGCGAACCTCTAGCTCAGCCTTGGCTTTCTTCAAGCGAGCCAGTCTGTCACTGACATCCAGTTCGACAATTAAATCATCTTTGTTCAGGCGGGCTCCCTTGTCTTTGCCCAGCCGGGTAACGATACCTTGCACTTCTGCCTTAATCTCAATCTCCCTGGCAGCTTCAATCTGGCCTTGAAGCAACAGGTTGTCGGTAATCAGCTCTGCTTCTATATTTTTGACCTTCACTTTAAATTTTTCTGCGGGCGCCTGTTCGGCCGAGTGATCGACCGACGCGGCTTCAGGCGCAGACCTCGAACCGGAAAGCACCCACCCTACTGCAACAACCGTCAATACTATTGCCACTATTAATGAACGACTCATATGTTTCCTCTTATTCTACAGTCCATGCTTTCTCGCCCTATCAATACACAACCCATGCTTTCCTACAGATAAACTGTTTTTGTTGCTGCGCCTGACAAAGGTATGTCTGGCAAAGATATGTCTGGTGACGATATGCCAGCATACTTTTTATGACTATTAGTCATATTCGAGCAAAGGTGATCCCAATTTATGCTCGCAACCCTGATTAACTTCTTAGGCCCATTAACCCAGCAATCATGTACTCACTGATAATGGTAATAAACTCATCTTGCTCCAGCTCAGTATGACAGCTGATGTTGGTATTCAAGATCATTGACATCGCACCATCAAACGTTGCCTCCAAACCAATGATTAAATGCTCATGTGGCCGTTTTGGAATAATGCCCTGCTCAATCCCCGTATCCAGAATTCTGCCGATAAATGACTCAAACAGCCCTTCAATACGTTCAAATTTTTCCTGATATTGACTGCTCAGTCGTTCAATGTAATCAGCCCTCTTGCAATAAAAACTCACTCGAGCATGAGCCTGACACGCCAGCGACAGCTCAAAAGAGAGGCGTATCACCTCTTTCATCACCTTATCAACCGGCATCTCGTGGTCAATGGCTCTGAACTCGGCCAGTAACCTTTCGTGAAACTCCAGCGTGATGCACGCGTAAATTTCATCTTTTGTTGAGAAATGCTTGTAAACCGTCCCTTTACCAATCTCCGCCTTCTTGGCAATTTGATCAACGGTCACTTGCTCCCAGTTTGGGGTCTCAAATAGTGACAACGCTGCATCAATTATTTCCCGCTCTCTGCGAGCAAATTCTCTCTCTTTTCGTGTTAAGGGCTGCATACTTTCACTACAAGCTTTCACTACAAGCTTTCACTACATTCGTCCACTACATGCTTTCACTGCAAACTCCGGCTACAAGCTTACGCTACCAACTTTCGCTACAGACTTTCACTACATACGACCTGAATTTAAAACGGCGGCTAGATGCAAAAGCATAATACCCGCCGTCATAATATGACCAATAGTCACACATATAAAATAACAGGTCAATTTTTGTTCATATTATTCTTCACACAAATCTAGAATAGATATGAGTATGCATAACCTGCCGTGACAGCCATTCCAATAACTACCAGCAAGAAAGCTATAATCATCTGGTTCTTAAAGAATGATTTGAGTAACACAACTTCCGTTAAACTGGACCCTGCACTTCCGATAATCAGTGCCATTATGGCCCCCAATCCCATACCTTTGGTGGCTAATACTGCACTGAGTGGAATAACCGCTTCGGCACGAATATAAAGGGGAATGCCGATAATCGCCGCTATAGGTACCGCTAATGGATTGTTTTCGTTCGCCACACTCGCCACATAGTCCGCCGGCATAAAGCCATAAATCACCGCCCCGATTGAGAGGCCGCCTAATAAGTAAGGCAAGACCTTCAAGAAGTCCTTCCAGGTGGTTCTCCAGATTTCTAACCACTTATTCTCAATAATCGTTTCAGCCGAACTGTCCTGCGATATCTTAGAAGACACAGGCGCGATATATGCCTCAGCCCTGATATACTTTTCAAAGCCCAGCTTTTCAAGACTATACCCGGCCAGAATAGAGACACCCATCGCAACCGAGAAATAGAATACCGCGACATTCAACCCAAAGGTCACAACAAACAACCCAATAATAATGGGATTTAACAGCGGACTCGCAAACAAAAACACCATCATCGTTCCAAAGCCTGCATTCGCCCTCAATAACCCCTTCAGGAACGGAATGGTAGAACAGGAGCAAAAAGGCGTGATAGCGCCTAAGAAACCAGCAATAACATAACCTTTTCCTTGCTTACCACTTAATATACTTTGGATTTTTTTAGGTGGAATATGCATCTGCAAAATGCCTACGATATAGCTAATCACCAAAAACAGTACGGTTAGCTCGATAGCCAGAACGGTAAACATTCTGACTGACTCCTGAATCATCTCAGTTGATACAGTCATCATTTTTCTCTCCTTAATTAAAACTATATTTCTAGTATTTTCGAAATATAGTTTTAAACTCTGACAATAGCAATATATTTCTGCTAATATCGAAATATTAAAATCTGAGGGGAACAAAGTGGAAATAGAAAAACTGGCCAAGGCATTAAAAGAGCTGGGCCACCCTACACGCTTAACCATTTTCAAACGCCTTATCAAGGCGGGCTATCAAGGGCTGCCCGTTGGAGACATTCAGGAAGAGTTGAAAATTCCGGGGTCAACGCTTTCTCACCATATATCAAGCCTGGTTTCGGCAGGTTTGATTGCCCAACGACGAGAAGGGCGAACGCTATTCTGCGTTGTTGAATATGGCCAGCTACAAGCGGTTGTTAGCTTCTTTCAAGATGAGTGTTGCATCGATATGGCGCCTAAATAAGCGGACTTGATCAGCTCTGCTACGAAACAGCAAACCCACAGCGCCCCGAGAGTTAAATGTTCATAAGCTAACAGTCTGAAAGAGCGTTACAGAATAAATACATACGAATAATCATTTGCTTACTAGAATACTTATCATGAAGACCAGTGAGAGGCCATGATGAAAGCAATACAGCCCTGCCTATTATTAATAGCGGTTACCCTCATTGCAGGCTGTAGCTCGATTCCACCTGCCTCAGTTGAGCCTCAGACGAGCCAACTACCGATACTTCAACCTGCGTCAAACTCTATTGTTAAAAGTCTTCACGACCAACATGAAGCGTGGAAAGGAGTGAAGTACCGTTATGGCGGGCTGTCCAAGTCTGGCGTGGATTGCTCAGGGTTTGTATTCTTAACCTTTAAAGAGCAATTTGGTGCTGTGCTGCCACGGTCAACACGGCGTCAGGCTGAAACAGGCTTACCTGTAACACTTGCGCAGTTACGCCCCGGCGATTTGGTGCTATTTAAAACAGGATTTAAAGACCGGCATATCGGTATATATGCCGGTGAACAACGTTTTTTGCACGCCTCAACCAGCAGAGGAGTTAAGTTTTCAAGGTTGGATAACCCTTATTGGAAAGAGAATTTCTGGCAAGCCAGAAGAGTTTTCTAGGCTTCTTTTTCTACTCCGACTAAAAAGCTCTCGAAGTCTTCTCCGGTCAATTTTTTGATTTGACTAAACAGATACCAGATCGCCAGCATTAGAATTACAGTGCTCGGCAGGGCGATGACGGGGTAGCTCAATGCCGTCATCTCTCCCAGCTCTTCGGCAAACTCAGGTGTGCCAGGCGGGCTAACCAGAATGACTTTTGCCAAGACATAGTTCAAAACAGATGACACAAAAAATGAACCCGCAACAATAAGTGACGCCAACTTTAAACGTTTTTCAAACTCATCTGTGTAGTTGTTGTCGGAAAGCGCTGAATAAAGATCATCAGTGCGGATTATCTCTTTATTCAAAATGATCATTTTAACAATAGGGTATTTTGTACGCTGGGTTATCAGCACGGCGAGGCCAATAATAGCAGGAATTGCAGCTTCTTTGATCGCGATGTACTGAGGGTCAAGCTCTAATAAACTAATTCCCCCTGTTAAAAACACACTCACAATACCCAGAATTGAGAACGCATTGACTTTACCGGACTGTTTAAGATCCCATAAGCCATAACCAATAGGAAATGCCAGCGCGACCACAATACTCCATACCGGCCCCAGGCTATCAACCGCCGAAAACTTGCTGAGAATTACCACCGGAATAATGATGTTAAACGCCAGGTTGCCTAAAAGGCCGCCTTTTTTCTGTGTCTCTTTTGCCATATTGTTGGTATCTACAGTCAAATTAGTTTCTACGGTTAAATTAGTTTGTACGGTTAAGTTAGTATCTATAGCTAAATTAAAATCTTCAGCCAGCTGGAATCTGCGACCAACGGCCCATTGGTTTCGTCAAAGCAAACCCCTACAGGTTGTTTCGACATTGAATCATGAGTTTGGTTCATTTTCAATCAACCCGCCTTAGCTTTGCGACAGGGTGCCGTCCTCAAGAATGCCTGACTAGCAGATAAGCACCCGCTCCAGCCATGATTGAACCCGCAGACCGGTTCAACCGTTTCATTGAACGGTGAGATTTAAAGTAGCGTCGCGCAGATGAGGCGGAAAATGCAATCAACAACAATCCCGCCATTAAAGCCACTAACGTTAATAGCGAAGCCAACGCTATATCACTGCCTGACAGTTCAGACACATCCAAAAATGTAGGTAAAAAGGCGATATAAAACAGTATAACCTTGGGGTTTGAGGCAGAAATTAAAAAGCCCTGAACAAAGCTCATTGAAGCCCATGAACGCTGATGCTCCAACTGTTGTCCATCAACATTAACAGGCGTCACCCACATCTTGTAGCCAAGATAAAACAGGTATGCCGCACCAACCAGTCGAATAACAGTGAATAACTCACCCCAGTTCTCAGCAATAGCGGCTAAGCCATAGCAGGCCAAGACAAGGTAAGCGATGTCACTTATCGCCATCCCCAGCGCTAAAGAAATGCAAGACCTCACACCACTCACCAGTGCACGGGCAAGGATTGCGAAGACCCCAGGGCCTGGCGTAATACCAAAGATAAATATCGCAACAAAAAAAGTGATTGTACTTTCAATCGACAAAAAACGTGCCCCAATAAACGAATTGTTGAGGGGTGAACTATACCCTGAATTGACTTAAGAGTCGTTTTCATTATGTTTATTTAAGTGATGGAGGATTAATGAACGCTTCCAATTAATCACTAGTTTGGCCGTTTCAAGGCATCGAGAATTCTCTATTTACGCCTTGCGGCCACCTCGCTGATATATTCTTGCCAGATATCAGCGACATGACTAACTTTCAAGGAACCGCTTTAACAGGTACTGAACACGTTCATTTTCCCTTAACAGGGACTCATTCTGCTGCATCAACTCAATGACCAACGCCACCGCGACCCAATCTATTTCCAAGTCCTGGTGCAAGCGAACGGCTTTTTTGATCCAGTGAACGCTGGTCGTATCAAATACCCAGTCGGCGGTTTTCTCCCCCCTTACCGGCTGAGCAATGCCATACTCGACAATTTCGATGACGATATCAGGTTCAATGCATTCAAGTTGACACAATTCATTGAGAGGAAGACTTAATGATATTTCTGTCATTTTTTTACCCCCCAATCAGCGCGTGGGTCAAACTTGGCTGTTTCTGATAACTGCTGCCACAAATGCCTGATTTTTTCGTTCGCGGTAGCAGGCATAACAATTTTAATAATCGCATACAGGTCACCGGTCACCGTTTTTCCCTTCAGTCCTTTACCTTTAATGCGTAGTTTTTTGCCTGACTGGCTATTGGGCGCAACCACCACATTGATATTGCCCTCCAGCGTAGGAACAGTCACTTTTACACCGAGTGCCGCCTCCCACGGGGCAATGGGTAGCGTTATCATAAGGTCGTGGCCTTGCACATCAAACAATGGATGAGGCACTAAACGGATATGTAAATATAAGTCTCCCGCCGCGCCATTGCCCATGCCCGGTTTACCCTGGCCTTTAACCCGAATGCGTTCTCCATCGGCAACCCCTCGCGGTATTGTCACCTTCAGACGCTTGTTAATATTTTCGAGTTTTTGGCCATCAAATACGGGGAGTTTATATTCTACCGTTTTAACATGATTGCTAAGCGTCTCTTCCAGAAAAACAGGCATTTCAATTTCAATATCCTGCCCTCTGACATGTCGGTGGCGCATATCGCCTGCATGGTCGAAACCATGGCCTTCGCCACCAAAAATAGAGTTGAAGAACTCAGAGAAGTCGCCCTCAAAATGCTGAGCCCCATGATGTTGAAAACCACCGGAGTGCTGCCAGCCTGGAGGGGGCCGAAAACTCTGCCCTGACTGGCCGCCATATTTTCGAAGTTCGTCAAATTCAGCACGACGAGCTGGATCTTTTAACACTTCATAGGCTTCTGCGACTTCTTTAAACTTGCTTTCTGCGCCTTCAGCGGGGTTCATATCAGGGTGATATTTTCGCGCCAGTTTCCGATACGCTGTTTTAATCTCCTTAGCATCGGCATCGACATTGACCCCAAGAATTTTGTAATAGTCTTTGAATTCCATACCCTTTCTCGAAACTGTTCAACTAACAGAACTCACACCTTTACTGGATAGCCTTTTCAGTATAGTGAATGTTTTGGGAATACACTCAATATCACCGCCCCCAAAGAGCCCTAGCTTGTTAGCGCCGAGAGAACCTCAATAGCCGCCCTGTCGCCAGAGCGCACGGCGCCATCCATATAGCCACAACCTACTTCAGCGCATTCCGTGCCTGCCCAATGTATTCTACCCACAGGCGCTCGCAAGGCCGGGCCTGCCGATGTAAGGAGCCCTTTAGTCAGCGGCGTAATGCACCCGATACTCCAAGGGTCTGTTGACCAGTCTTTTTCGACGTAGCCCATTGTTGCCATAGACTGAGGGCCAAAATAACGGCTTAACTCCTGCGGCAACAACCTTGCCCGATCGGGTTCACTGGCCATAGCGGGTACTTCAGCAGCAGACAAGAAGGCAGTTAGAACGCCTAATGATGCATCCGGCGGTGAATTATCAAACACCAACTGCAGTGGCGCGTGATCGGTGACGACATTACCGTTTAGGCCCGCCTCACGCCAAAAAGGGGTTTTATAAATAACCGAATGCTTAATTAACGGCAACCGGGTAAGCCCCGCCCACTGCTTGACCAATGCATTCCGTTGGGCGGTTAAGCCAGTCTTAAAGTTGATTCGTAATGTGTCAGCCGGCGCCATTGCCACCACAACCTGATCCGCAAGGTAGGTTCCTTTTGGTGTACGCACTTCAACAGGGCCTGTTGCATTATCGCTAATAGAGGTTACCGGCTCCCCCATTTTCACCCGGTGGCCCAACGCTTTAGCAACGTTGATCGACACCTGCTGTGAGCCGCCTACAAATCGTAAGTCCTGAAGCCCGTTATCATTCAACGCGATACCTAACAGCCCACCACTGGATTGAATATAGTGTAAAAACCACAACAGAGAGATGCGCTCAGGGTAACCCGACATAATGGCTCGGCAAATAATGCGAAAGGCTTCTACCGTCCACTTGGATGCCCCCTCTCCTTTTAACCAATCTGCCAGTGTTATATGGTCCAGGTAATGCGCATTCGCCGCTTGCCATGGGCTCCCTAGCGGCAACTGGTCAGCCATTGACTGTAAGCGCCACGCCAACCGGGTAAAGTCATAACCTTTCTTAAAGCTAAGCTCCGGCAGCAGCCCTTTGGACACCAGCCCTTGAATCTCATAGATACCTGCACCGTCATAATACGCATCAAACGTATCCACGCCTACGTCTGCTGCCAGTGAGGCAATGCGATCCTGCCCTGGCCCAATCCACTCGCCACCACCCTCGACGACATGCCCTCCCGGCAGTGGCAGATTAAGGGTGCGCCCTCCCACCCTGTCTCGAGACTCCAACACCACCACCGAATCAATACCGTTGTTCACCAGATTACGTGCTGTGGTAAGGCCCGCGAGTCCTCCTCCCACAACAGCTACCTGAACGCGCTGTACGTTTGGCGCGCTCCATGAGAAGCTCGCAGGCAGCACGCCCGATGCAATAGCCCCCATACCCAGACGCAAAAAATCTCTTCGGTTACTCTTCATAAATGCTCTCCGGCATTTTGGGTTCGTGAGCCTGCATAGAGTATTGAGCGTGACTATTGCAGGTTCCGGCAGCCAACCACTGTGTAATACGATCAAGCGCCTGTTTATCTAACGTGTTTAATATCGCAATCATCCCCTGATCTGCATCACCGCGAGTGTTTTGCTTAATTTCACTAATCCGGCGATTAAGATATTGTTTATGCTGAAAGCAGAGCTTAGGAGCCAGCAACTCACTATTGCCTTCGCCATTAACGCCATGACATGCAGCGCAATTTTTTATATATGGACGATTTGAGGATATTCCGCCTTCTGGCGTCGGTAGTGTTGAGATATAACGAGCGACCTTTACGATATCATCAGACGAAAGCGCTCGGGCAAACGGGGTCATAACGGGTAGATTGACACGCCCGCCCCTTAGTTTCTGAAGTTTATGCACCAACACCGCTTCATTCTGCCCCGCCAAACGGGGCACACTGCCATCACTGCGGCCGCTTCCATCTGCCATATGGCACGAAGCACAGCCCTCAAACAACAAAGCCCCTTCTGCAAGCGCAGACTCTTCACCCTGTGTCTCGCTTGCTTCAATCCGCCACGGTGAGTCGAGCGTTATCGCCACAGGTTCGGGAGCATTTATTCGCTCCGCTTTTAGCATATAGACCAGACCTGCCCCACAAAGTCCGATCAAAAGCGCAAATACCAGTAAACGCTTCATACCATCTCCAACCGATATTAAGGGTTCAGCTTTTGAGCACGTCGATATAAACGCCCAATGACCTTGGCAACCCACATTTTCGGCAGCATTTGAATGAGGGCCATCCCTATCTGATTAGACAAACCCGGAATACAGGTGGGCCGCCCTGCCAGGCAGGCGTTAACGGCTTTCTGTGCAACATAGTCCGGTGCCAATATCAAAAAAGCAGGAATCTTCATCACACGCCCTTGGGCCGGGTTATCTAACATTTTAGTAGCCGTATAACTTGGGCAGACAACAGTCACAGAGACGCCTGTGTTGGCGGCCTTCATTTCATTGGCGAACGCCTGACTAAAAGACAACACAAACGCTTTTGATGCAGCGTAGAGTGCCTGATTTGGAATGGCCATCCAGGCGGCGGTTGAGGCAACATTGAGAATCCGACCACCTCCTCTTGTTGCCATCTCGTTGGCAAACAAGTGAGAAAGCGCAGTCAACGCAACAATATTGCAATGAAGCAAGTTCTCCTGATCTTTCAGGGCAATCTGTTTGAAGTAACCATTAAACAGAAGCCCGGCATTGTTAACTAATATATCGACAGCTATATTGAGAGAAGTGACCTTATCAAACAGGACTTGTGCAGCATCAGGGCTCGCTAAGTCGCATGCGATCACTGCCGTTTTAATACTGAATGAGTTCTCCAACTCACTCGCCGCATTTTCTAACTTTTGCTGGGTGCGGGCTACCAGTACGATGTTATAACCATTTGATGCCAGCACTTTACAGAATTCAAACCCAATGCCTTCCGAAGCACCTGTCACCAGTGCATATTTCTCTTTCATGTTATGCCTTTTTTATTGTCGTTGTGTGCATGCATACACAGCCTAGCTTATTTGAATAAAATTATGACATACCGATAAGGGCAATGATTGACCTATGGCGACTCGTTCATTGTCATATAACGACATCTCCATCTGATTCATCTAGCTCTATAAATCAAGTATTGCTTCCAGATAGCCACCTTTCACCTCGCCTCGCTATACCCTACACTAACCATTTATGGGCATCATAATCCGAGCGACTCTCAGCTACGGAGCCAGCACGAAAGACGATATGAAACGCGATGAATAAAACCAACATATTTGAAAACCTCCCTGAACATTTAGATCAGGAAGTGTTTAATACCCTTGTTGAGAATAAGAACGTAACAATTGAACGTATTGTATCTAATGGGCACACCTCACCTAATGAGGGATGGTATGACCAGGAAAGAGATGAGTGGGTTATCGTGCTAAAAGGGGCTGGTGAATTAACCTTTGAAGATTCAGGTTCGGTCAAGCTAGAGGCTGGTGATTATATCAACATCCCCGCTCATACCAGGCACAAAGTGTCATGGACGTCACCCGATACAGAAACAATATGGCTTGCGGTACACTATTAGAGGTCTTTGTGTAGCTAATAACGCCGTGCAACGGTCTCTATATTCATTTAATAACTATTGATTTAACAACTGACAATTTAACAACTGAATAGACAGACTACGCATCGAGGAGCACTAAAAATGTTTGAATCTCTTAAACACTGGTTTGAGTCGTCGGCCACTGAGAGTAAATTATTCAACCATGCGGATGAAGAAACGATCCATATAGCACTCGCCTCGTTGCTTTACCGTGTAATCGCCTCTGACCACAGAGAAAGTGACCGGGAAAAGCATGAGTTTGCCGATATTCTAAGAACGGAGTTTGATCTTAACGACGCCCAGATTGCCAGCCTTTATAAGCAGGCAAAACACCTTAACAGCAGTCTCGCTACAGATTTAGAGACGATTGATCACTACCTGAAGCAAAACCCACATTTACGCATGATATTTATGAAGAAACTTAACCATCTCATTTCACTTGATGGTGTGACATCCAACGAAATGGAGGTGTTTTACAATGCTCAGAGCGTGCTGTTCCCTGAATTGTCGGGCGAAAGTGAGTTTTAACCAGACAGAATAGCAATTTGAGACTAAAGATATGGCGCTTAAGCTCAAATCGGCAATCACCTGTCCGAACTGCGGATATCAAAAAATAGAAATGATGCCAGAAAACTCATGCCAGTTTTTCTATGAATGCCAAAATTGTAAAACGCTGCTTAAGCCCAGACCCGGTGATTGCTGCGTATTTTGTTCATATGCAGACACCCCGTGCCCTCCTATACAGATACAGCGGTCTTGCTGTTAACACGGTACGACGCTAACAGAGACCCAGACCTGCGAGACTGGCTATTAACTTTCAACATGCGGATGAGCACTGGGTTGGCAGGTAAAACCTCAACACAATAAATGAATAAAAAGTCTCAGGACTGATTATTTATCAACTTTTTTAGATTTCTCCTATTGACCTATGTCCAGCGCATAGCTTTAAAGTAACCTCAAATTAGATATACGGGTACTGATAATGTTACGTCAGAGGTTAATCACAATTTTACAAACATTGGTATTGCTGCCCTTGCTGGCATTAGCAACCCCCTTTGTTACGGCTGAGATTGTGTCATCCCCTGAAGTAACGCAATTCGAGCAGATAAATACCCAAGCTGCTGGTCTTTTTGTTTCAGGCTCAGCGGAACACCGAGAAGAAATGAGCATGAGTCGTACCGACATGAACGACCACTGCCCAGATTACAATTCATCTCACCAATGTGGCAGCTGTGCGGCTTGCGCCGTACTACCTGTTTACGCTGAAAAAATGTCAGTAACTGACTCTGGCGCTGCTACGCCATATCAATTTCAATTTCCTTTAAGTAACATCAAAAACCACTTCAAACCTCCCCGCGTTTAAATTTCTTATGCACCTGATTGACCCCTTAAATCACGGTGCTTAATCAATACAGTACATTTATCTATACAACCGTATTTAATTGATCCATAAGGAATTCAAACATGAACAAATTTATTTCATTCACAACTGCGCTGTTAATCACTACATCTATGAGTGTCGCCGCTGATGGTGGTAAGAGGTGGGAACAAATGGTTGAGCGTAACTCAGTACCACACCTTCACACCGGCACCCCTTCTGCCAGTAAGATGGAGCACACGGCTGCACAACATAAAAGGTGGTTATTTGATGACGCCAAAAATAGTGAGCTAGATGCCAATGTTTCAGAGCATAAACACTCCGTCCCCAAACACGTGAACCATATGGCTTCCGATCATAAGTTTGAGATGGTTGGTGGAAACTAATAAATAGCTTTATAAAAACTCGGCCTTGCGTTTATCCCGCAAGGCCCCCTTCTCTGAATGGCCTGAGCTCCAGATGCTCCTGTTTTCAGCAGAACACAGCATTTAAGCCCGCCCCCTAAAAACAGCGTTAAAAGCACACTTATTATTTCAAAAAGATATTTCAAAAATACCATTTCGAGACCCACACTATAAGCTCAAGTTGAGTATTTTAGTTTAGATGGGCAAAAGAATGGCTATAGTTATGCGCATCAGCCAGCTATTGAGTCTTTTAGTAGGGTTAGCATTTTTGGCCTCCTATAATGTGGAGGCTACCACTGAAACGTTAACTCCATCGTATGTCGAGCTTGAGTCTAACGTCAATCATGCGACAATGAGAGGCCAAGACCATGACATCAAAGATGTAACAGATACCCACAGTGATGATTGTGTTCTGGAAGATCAGCATGGTTGCCACTGTATTTATTGTGCGTTTTTACTAAGCCATTCACCGACATACACCACACATAAACAAGGGGCCTATTATCTCCCTTTGCTACCAACTGTATCCCTCGTTGTATTCCCAATTGACCACCCACCTCAGTAATCGACTCTATATGATCAAGTGTCAAGTGAAATGATTAAATCATCATTTTGATAGCGAAATTTTCTGAGGAATACGTCATGAAAAAGCTAAGCACATTAACGCCATGGGCAGCCCTATCACTCCTTTTAAGTGCCAACGTAATGGCTGAAGGTAAAGCAGACCAACGAAGTGATGCGCCAGTCACACAGCAAGGAGCTGATGAGGTAGTGCAACATATTCATAACAAGTTTGGAGATACTGCTGCTGGGCCAATGATGAAGGAAGGTGATGTTCATATGGACAAAGGTGAAGATCGGGCACACGGACATTCCATTCACCCTCATACAGTGCAAGGAGGTAAACAACCACATATGAATATGACAGCCCATGAATACAAACAATGGCAGTTTGGTAGCAATTGATAGCCCCGTACAGAGGAAGAGCCTAAAGGCTCTTCCTCTGTTTCTCGGCAACACCTATCAGTTGTAATTAAAGGATATTCGATGAAGGGGCTATTCATATGAATACATGCCGCCAGCCAGTCCTTTCCCGGCGACGTTTCGTAACCGGTTTATCTTCCGCCACAGCACTTTCCATTCTGGGAAGTACGCCACTTCTCTTGGGAAGTAAGCGCTACTCTGATGCGCCCCCTGTCATGCAGGGTAAACTCTTTGACTTAAACATTGCCTATCAAGAAATGAATTTTACTGGCTCCCCTAGTATAGCCACCACCATCAGTGGTGCTCTACCAGCCCCCATTTTGAGGTGGAAAGAAGGCGAGCGGGTCACACTCAGAGTGCACAACAATCTTGATCAAACAACCTCTATTCACTGGCACGGTATTATATTGCCAACCGATATGGATGGGGTACCGGGCCTCAGCTTTGGAGGCATTCCACCTGGCGAGTCGTTTGAGTACCAATTCGACCTGCTACAAAGCGGCACCTACTGGTACCACAGCCATTCCGGTTTTCAGGAACAAACGGGGATGTATGGTGCAATTATTATTGACCCCATTGAACCTGAACCATTCAGTTATGATCGAGACTATGTGGTGCTGCTATCAGACTGGAGTGACGAATCTCCGAGCAATATCTACAACAAACTAAAAAAGCTCAGTCACTATTACAACTTTCGAGAAAGAACCCTTGCAGACTTCTTCGAAGAAGCCGACGAACATGGTGTCGCAAACGCATGGAACAACCGTCGCATGTGGAATCAGATGCGCATGAGTGACCGGGATATTTCCGACGTCACTGGCTACACCTATACCTTTCTGATGAACGGGCAAGCGCCTGCAGATGGCTGGATAGGGCTTTTCGACAGAGGTCAGAAAGTCCGGTTACGTTTTATAAATGCTGCAGCTATGACCTTTTTTGATGTTCGGATTCCAGGGTTAAGAATGACCGTCATCGCCGCAGATGGTCAAAATATTCAACCGATATCCATCGATGAATTTCGTATTGGGGTTGCTGAAACCTACGATGTGATTGTCGAGCCAGAAAGCGATACGGCTTACACCATTTTTGCCCAATCAATTGATCGCACAGGCTATGCTAGGGGCACATTAACACCTCACCCTAACCTGAAGGCCGACATACCCGCTTTGGATCCTGCTCCGATATTAACCCATGCAGATATGGGGATGGGTGGTCAAGGGGCTCACGAAGGGCATGACATGAGTGGTTCTGGCATGCCTACGTTTAAAATGAAAGGGAGTGAAATGCCAGGCGCAGGAATGATGGGAACAGGACAAGCAGGCTTTGGCAGTTCCACCCCAGTAAAGCACTCCACAACTGAATTTGGCCCTCACGTAGATATGCGTGCCGATAACCCAAACTACCGCCTTGATGACCCTGGTGTAGGTTTAAGAAACCACTTGCAGCGCTACGATCGCACGGTACTAACCTATGCTGATCTTCAGAATCTCTACAAGACTCAAGACACAAGAGAACCTCAGCGGGAAATTCAGTTGCACCTGACCGGCAATATGAGCCGCTATATGTGGTCTATCAATGGAACTAAATTCGCGGATGCTGAACCACTGCACCTTAGCTATGGAGAGCGTGTCCGAATCACTCTGGTCAATGACACTATGATGAACCACCCGATACATCTGCACGGTATGTGGAGTGAATTAGAAACAGGAGATGATCATTACATTGCACGTAAACACACTGTAATAGTACAACCAGGCGCCAAAATCAGTTATCTCGTTACTGCCGATGCAATAGGTCGCTGGGCCTATCATTGCCACCTGCTCTACCATATGCCCGGCATGTTTCGAGAAGTAATAGTGAGTTAGAGGTCTGTCATGATAAATGTAAAAACGCTCTTCCCTCTGTTTTTCTCACTTATTGTTTTGCCCGTTATCGCTGGAGTAAAAGATGACCCAGTGCTTGCCAAAATGATGGTTAATCAGCTTGAGATCAGGGACATTGGGGATGATAATATCACCGTCTGGGATGCCCAACTCTGGGCCGGGCAAGACCTGCAAAAGCTATGGTTAAAAAGTGAAGGCGAATATACAAACGGAGCAACAGAAGAGTCGGAACTACAAGTGCTTTATAGCCAGGCGGTTGCACCATACTGGGACGTTCAGTTCGGTTGGCGTGGAGATTTAAAACCCTCTCCCGATAGACATTGGCTGGCATTAGGGGTTCAGGGACTCACCCCCTATTATTTCGAAATAGATACGGCTCTTTTTGTGGGCAATCATGGACGAGTAGCCGCACGCATTGAAGCGGAGTACGAGCTACTATTCACTCAACAACTCATTCTTAGCCCAGAGCTGGAAATGAATTTTTTTTCCAAGGACGATGTTGAAACAGAAACTGGATCGGGTCTTTCGGATTTAGAAGCAGGCCTCCGGTTACGTTACGAAATACGTCGTGAAATTGCACCGTATATAGGTGTTAACTGGTCTAGAAAGGTGGGCAAGACAGCCGACTTTGCTCGCGATGAGGGAAACTCAGTTGATATCACGGAGATACTAATTGGCATCCGGGCATGGTTTTGATAGCAATGCTTGGGCCTCTGGTTTCTCTAATATTCCTTCTTCTGTGACTAAAAATAGTGTGTAAGCTCCATATAGTAAATATTGCTAAAAAAAGCATATTCGTCCTGAGCGCTACCAAAAAACAGTTGAGCTCCGCCCCCCACATAGAGATCTTCAAAGGCAGGAACGGCATAATTAAACGACGGATAGAGAAAGTGGCTATGGTCGTCCAGATTACTTATCCCATATAACGCAACAGTTATGAGGGGAGAGACCTCCTTCCCCACACTTCCGCCAAGATAGTTCCGCCCTAACCCCAATTTTTCTCCGTTGATGAGTAAACTAAAATCATATTTGGAGGGATCACTCTCCCCATCACCATTAAAATAGCCTTCCAATACAAGTCTTATCCCATCATCAGTGGTGTAATCAGCGCTTAATACCACTTCAACATACTCATCACTTGTGTCCGGGTCGCTGAAAACGATTTCGGACCGTAATCCAATCAACTGTGCTTGTCCTGCAAACCCCAATCCCAGTTTCTTCTCATCAACGAACTCCCCAGCCATAACTGACCAGTCCACAACATCAATATTACTTTTAAAGCGAATTGCGGCAGAAGCATCAGACGGTTTGTGCTGAGGGGCATAAGCAATACTCAACCGGCTTAAATCCTGAACATCATAGTCAAGCAGCATCGCATCAACACCCGTTCGCTCATCTCTTTCCAGCTGTAGAGGATTAAGCGGATTAAACCGGTCAAGAGGGTTCCAAATCAGCGCAGTGGCCCAGTTGATTTGCTGCCGCCCCACTCGCAAATCGGCTTTATCACCACTTAATCGAACCGTCCCCCGGTAGAGCTGGTGCGTCCCATAAACATCATTTTTGTCGATCGTATTCCCTTGCAAGTCCCAATACCTGGGGTCATCCCTCTCGGCAAACTGCCTGAATTGGATGGTATCAAGATAGCTGCCCAACTGGATTTCATTATCATAAACTAAGTCTACTTCCATCTTATCCCACCGCTCTGACAAGCCAAGCCTCAAGCGGTTGATGTCTAACCAATAGTCTTCTACAGGGCCAATAATCGTTTCACTGCCAATAAACAAGTTTTTGTAATACCCGTTAAGTTCAATTCCGTTGGTCGGTGTCGGCAGCAAAATCAAGAAACCTATTGTCAGAAACAGGCCGTTTACCGCGCCCCCGTATGCACGCCTAGGCATGACGAATGGCCTCAACCGGGTTCAGTCGCGATGCTTTGATGGCCGGATAAATGGATACCGTAACCCCGCATACAAACAGCAAGAGACTCGGCAACCAAATATGCTGAAGGATGAGTACCGGGTAAATAATATCGGTCATGCCCGGAATCGTCTGCATAGATTTACTTAAACCCGATAGGTCAATGCCGAAGTGGGCATAGTAAGCGGTTATTGCAGTGCCTAACATGGCTCCCACCACCATCCCCACCAGCCCCAGTACGATGGCCTCATACAAAACCAGTCGAATCACTTGGTGGCCTTCGGTACCCAGCGCCATCATCACGCCAAACTCTCGCGTCCGCTCTAATACCGACATCAGCATGGTATTCATTACGCCCATGGCAACGACGATAAACACCACCAATATCAGGTAAAAATCAATTTGGGTTAGGTCAACCATCTGAACCACAATGGGCATAACCTGCTCCCAGGGCAGCACTAATAACTTAGATCCATCAACCTGTTGGGCTAACTGCCGGGCGAATTCCTGACTAATAAAGCGGGATTGCAAACGAACAGCAACAACAGATGACTCCCCCGGTTTGAATGCCAATAAACGGTGAAGAGAGTCAAAGTTAACGAAGGCATAACCCCCATCAAATACTTCGCTGCCGGTATCAAAAACGCCACTCACAGTATAGGCGGCAGAGGCCAGGTCTCCCCCCGCCTGCTGAATGGTCACCACCACCTTATCGCCCACCTCAACGCTAAGTTCTTCAGCTATTTTTTGGCCGATCACCATACCTTCCGGTACCGCTGGATTAACATATTGCCCTTGTGACATTTGCTTGAACAAGGTCGTGACTTGCTTTTCTTTTGGCGCAACAATGCCACTCAATTCTACAGGCCAACTTTTTCTGGCACTGGCCAGCATGCCTTTTACGATGACCCTTGGCGCAACCGCTTTAACCTCGGCCGATTGTGCGACCTTTGCGACCAGAGAATCGGTATCGCCAATACGCAACGAAGGCGAATAGTCCTGGCGAAATTCAGAGGCAGACACTTGTAGATGGCCGCTCATTTGGCCGGTCGAGTTCTCGATCATCTGTTCAAAAAAGCCATCAGCAAAGGCGTAGAGAAACCAGTAAGCAGCAAGACCAAATGCTGTTGCACCCGCGGTTAGCATGGAACGTCTTGGATTACGAAACATCGATCGAAAGGCAATTTGCCAGAACACCCACTGGCTTTGACTGGGTTTATCGGTTCGACTACGCAGTCCTGTCCAGCCTTGAGGATGCAATCCTCGAATAGCGGTGACAGGCTGAAGTCTAGACGCCCGCCAGGCAGGATAGAGCGCCGGTAAAATAGCGACAATCAATACGACTGCATTTACCAACCAGACATGCCCCATATCGGTGACCGGATACACCATGCCAGACAACCCAGGCATGGTTTCCATGGCCTGGGTAAATTGCCCGAGATCCATCCCCGTCTCGGCTAAATACTGGTTAATGGCGACACCCAAAATGCTTCCCAAGGCAACCCCCAAGATTCCAAGCACGACTGACTCAGAGAGTACCAGCATGAGCACTTGATAACGTTGCGTGCCAAGCGCCATCATCACGCCAAATTCCCGGGTTCTTTCCATCACAGACATCAATATGGTGTTGGCAATTCCCGCGGTGACCACGGTAAAAACCACAAACAGAACCACATAGGCGACCGCCTCATGAAACTGCACCATTTGTAACAGGGAGGGCATCATCTCTTGCCAACTCAGTACCTCATATTGGTCAGCGAGTTGACCGCTAATAACCGCTGTTATCATGTCAACCTGGCTTCGATCTTCAAGCCTGATTGACCATGCGGATACCCTCCCCCATAAAGAAAATAACTCCTGCGCACCCGCCAATGAAATATAGGCCAGATTACGATCCATAATCTCAATGCCGGTATTAAAACTACCCACAACCCGAAAGCGATCTGCACCGATAGACCCATCTGCGGCTTGGGTTATCAGGACAATTTCATCACCAACGCCGGCGTTAAATGCCATTAATGCGTCATCACCTAATACCACTTCATTGGTGGCATCCGTTTGTAAGTATCGCCCCTCAATAATGGCCTGTTTTATTTGGGTGACTGACGGTTCGGCATCAGGCGAGACACCGGCCACCTGCATCATTCTGGACTTTTCACCCACACTGGCCAGCGCATAGCCTTCCAGCCGAGGCGAAAAACCGGCTATTCCCTTTTGCTGATCTAACAGCGAAGCAATCGGGCTCTGTTGGTCGATAGCAATATTGAGCTCTTTCGTATCGTGATAACCCAAACGATGAATTTTGATATGACCACTCACGTATCCGGTGCTGTTGTCAATCATTTGCGAGTTAATACCGTCTATAAACCCCCAAACAAATATAAGCGAGGCGCAACCCACAATAACAGATGAAAGCGTAATCAAGGTGCGGCGACGATTCTTTAGCAAATTACGAAGCGTGAGCCATAAAATACGCATCAACTATCTCCTTTCCTCAGAGTCAACTCGACCATCTTTTAGTCGAATCACTCTTTTGGCTCGCTCCATCACCATTGGGTCATGTGTTGAGAAGAGAAACGTGGTGCCGTGATGTTCATTCAGATCCCTCATTAGATCCAACAGACTCGCGCCGGTTTTAGAATCCAGATTTGCCGTGGGTTCATCCGCTAAAATAATGGAAGGTTGTGTCACCATCGCTCTTGCCACTGCTACTCTTTGCTGTTGACCGCCTGACAATTCGCTTGGCCGACGATTGGCCATCGACTCCAAACCGACTTCGTGCAATATCGCTTCTGCACGCTTACGGCGTTCGCTGCCTGAAATTCCCTGTAGCAACATGACATATTCAACATTTTCCAGTGCGGTCAATACCGAGATCAGGTTGTACTCCTGGAAGATAAATCCGAGTTTCCATAAACGTAATTTCGTTAATGCCGTACAACTAAGGTCACTCAGCAACTGCCCGCCAATGCGTATTTCTCCTGAGGTAGGAGTATCCAGCGCCCCGATATGATTAAGCAACGTTGTTTTACCTGACCCCGAAGGCCCTACCATGACAGTAAACTCCCCCGCATCAATGTTCAAAGTAACATCCTGAAGAGCATGCACTTTAATCGAATTCTGCTGGTAGGTTTTGGTTAGGTCATGGGTTTCGACGATGCTCATGAGGCCTCCTCTATTTTGGATTGCGAAGGTTACGAAGACTGAACAACTCATCATCCAAAGGATCGTCAAAGGACAGTTGTTTTACCACAATTTCAGTAAACTGGTCGGTTTTGTCTTGCGGCACCATGCGCCAACGGGTCGGTATTTTTCGCCCGCCCATTACACGAACATCACTGTAGTTCATTACTTTAACGATCTGCCCTCGCTCATCAAAAAAGGACTGTTGCAAGGGTATAAAGTCACTATAAATCAGGAATTCGAGTTTGCCCCAAACCACTGGCGCATCCGGTTTTGGAATTGATGTGATGCGGTAAACCGTTTTTCCATCCTGAGTAAATGACTCTGATATTTCATGGTTATAATCATTTTCCAGACTGCTCTCTTTAACCAGATCATCGTTACTAAAATCAGAGCCCATCCAGGGCTGCAGCATCATCGAAGGAGGAATTTTAATCGTGCGATCAATCTTGGGAATGTAGTTCCACATTTCGCCACCGATCCGCAGCGACCCAACACCTTTTTCCTTTTTCGGTGAGTGAATTCTTATGAATGTTTTGTTCGGTCGGTCCAGCCAGGCCTCTAGCTCAAGTTGGCGTTGCCAGTATTGCGTTTTAATCGACATGGTAAAGATGCCGTGGCTCTTCTTACTCCACATCAACGTTTCCATACCGGTAATCAGAGCTCGCGCGTTTTCCGTCGCCTGGGCACTAGAAACGAGCAGCCAAAAAATTATTAAGCATAAGGCGTTGAGCATCTACTATCACTCCCTTTTATAAAATTATGATCCATGATTCCAAGCCGACCGCCGGGAAAGCCACCACTACTCCTTAGAAAAGTAGATATCGCCGTAATATACCGTTGCCCGGGTATTTGAGTTATCAGTATCGGTCATGATGGCCACGCCGTCGATCAAGCGTACCTCTTCTCCAAATTCGTGTTTAAACGCGTCATAAACATTACGCTTTTCGCTATACCAAGTGCCCACCTGATCGTCCGCCGTTCTCACGGCAACCATCCGGTTATTGTCCGGCGCAAAGGCATTTGGCCAACGTTCGCCTTTCTTCGACCGACTAGACCATACATAATTCAGTGCTTTGGTATTCCAAAAAAACAACCCGCCAGAAACCATCACATAGAGTCTGGCGACATAATCATCACCGGCTTTTTGGCTTTCATCCATCGGAGCGAGTTTATTTTCAATTCTCCAGCGCCAGTTCAGATAAGGGTATTTTTGGATATCAACGGTCACCTCTTTAAAAAGACCTGAGGCTGAGTCATTACTAACGGATTTTAAAACGATTTGGTCATCAATTTTAGTAAAGAAATAGGCGGTTTTATTATCAAATACCTTCTCTTCCCACCCGGTTAATTCACTCGAAGAGAACCGACCAATAACAATATGATCTTTTTGTAGCTGCTCTTTAGACAGAGCCGTGCCGGGAACCAGCAAAAAACATATAAAAAGATAAGCGACCGTTTGGCTCATGTTTGGAAACCCCGTTAAAGAGAGAGACGCCAGAAGCGCCCTCACCCTTTTAGTTTGCAAAACCCCTGCGGCGGTACACCCAATGCAGCATTAAACTTGCTCGACATATTTTGGAACGCAATCAGCCCGGTTAATTCAATAATTCCATCATCTGAAAAGTGCTGGGCTAACCACTCCCGGTCCTCTGATTCAACCTGTCGGTCTGAAAAGGTCACAATCTCGGCATAGTTTAAAGCGGATTTTTCACGGTCAGTAAACAAATCACAGTCTCTAAAGTGCGCCAGGCTAGCAAGCTTTTCTTCACTGTTGCCACGCCTTAAAACCATCATGGAGTTAATGTCGACACAAAACTCACACCAGTTAATTTGAGAGACGCGCACGGTAACGAGCGATCTTAAAGAGGGTTCAATGGGCGTGTTTTTACGATCTAATGCACCATATAAAAGCGCAAGCGCAGCAAACACTTTAGGCGTTCTTCCCCAAAGTTTGGCAGGTTCCAGGACCTGGCCATAACGTCGTTTCTGGTTCCAGAAAAACAGTTTTACGTACCAGGGATAACTGATATGGTTTTCACCCTCTTTAGGTTCCATGTTCATTACGGTTTCCCCCTTATAAATGTTAGTCACAGATGCACCATTAGCTAATGATTCCCGTCATTATGACTGCCCAACAAATAGTGAACTAACTCGTCCAGATCCTGTTCCGACATTTTCCACCTTGGCATAAGGTCATCCAATTGCTCTCCTGCAGGGTTAACCCCATCACTGATTGCGCGTTTCAATGAAGCAGCATCATAAACCTCGTGGCTATGCCCCGTATCCTCATGATCACCCAATAATGCTGATTGCGTCAGTGAAGGCGCGGTGACCCAGAACCAGGGCCACATTCGCGCCCCCCCCTCCCGATCCGCTCCATGGCAGGTAACACAGCTACCACCGTGCATCTGCATATGATGGTGCCCACTCACGGCACTGATAGTTCTACCTGAGCTAGACTGACCAGTAAAATAAATACGTTCACCTACACTACTGAACGTTGATTTGACGGAGCTATTCGTCATATTAGAATGCATTGAGTCGGAACACCCTGCGATAAAAACAGCGCTGACAATCCCTGCAATCCCTACAGCACTTGAAACCCGAAGCGTCATAGAACCCTCTTCTACTGATGTCTGTTCTTATTCTTTACTGGACTGGAATGACAAGACCACGCCTCGTGTTTTACATTAGCCTTAATATTGTCATCCGTGTACTCGTACCAGCTTTTTTTGGTTTGGGTCCACCAGTCATCTGCGGTATGAATAAAGTGCTGATCAAGGATATTTTCTATATCCTCCAGACTCTTATACGACGCATCATAGGCCACCGTAATCGTATGTTTACCTTTATCAAGGTGAACCTCATCTATTCCCATTAACTGATCGATATCTTTTTCGATCTGTTGCCATGGGATATCACCTTCGCCCTCTAATTTGAGATGACGCTTTACTAAATACGTTTTATCAACACTGGCTTTATGTTCGTTCCCACTCATGACTATAATCTCCTGCAAGTATCCTATTCAGAAAAGTCTTAACGACTTATTGCGGCTGATTTCTTTGCAACCAGCGGCTATAAATATCGTCATTCCAATAGCTTTGGAAATAGGCAATGACCGCCATCTTTTCGTCGTCTTTCAGTACCTCTTTAAACGGCGGCATTTTTCCCCCCACTTGAATGCCACCACCATTAATCGTTTTCAATAACACCGGTAATGGATGATGCCAGGCATGGGCAGAACCATTAAGTGGTGGCGGTGGATAGCTGCCATCTTCCAGTGGCTGCGTCCATTTAAAGGTGCCGCGCGCATTCGGGTTATGGCAACTGATACAATTTGCGTCATAGACAGATTTGCCTAACGACACTTGTTGTTCAGAGTACCAACGACCCGTTATATCATTAGGCGTTAAGCTAGAGGACGGTGCTTGCTCTGAACAGGCTGTCGTTAAAAAACTAAACGCTATTAACATCGCTATTGACCAACCTGCTTTAAATACGGGTCTAGACATCATAGGTTCCTTTTTTCTTGGCTAGATTTGAGAACGATGGAATAAACCGCGGTGTATGTTTGGCGTATTCACGGTATTCATCACCAAACTCCTGAAGCGCCATATGCTCTTCACGTAACGCAAGCCTAAGATAAACCACCACTAAAATGGGAAACATCACCACAGTCGGCAGAGTGGGCCACTGCAACAAAAAACCAAACATAATCATTATAAACGCGAGATACTGTGGATGCCGACACTTTGCATACCACCCGGTTTTAGCCAATGTGAATGATTGCTGTGCGCGATGGAGTACATTCCAGGCGCTGGATAATAAAAAGAACCCCAGTACGATCACCACATTGCTCAAAATATGGAGCGGATCAAAATGAGGGTTGCCTTCAAAGCCCAAAATAGTATGGAGTAAATGGCCATTGTCATGGCTCAAGAAGTCGATTTCCGGGTATTTTTCTGTTAACCAACCAGATAAAAAATAGATTGTGAGAGGGAATCCGTACATTTCGGTAAACAGCGCCACCACAAAGGCTGAAAACGCCCCTAAACTGCGCCAATCCAATTTTGTTTTTGGCTTTACAAAGCTAAACGCAAAAAAGATAAAAATGGCGGAGTTGAGTACCACTAACATCCACAGTCCGTAACCACTCTCACCGTGCATGATTATCGTCCTTAGTATCTGGTTGATCTTTTTTCTCGTTCAGCGCATCGTCATAACCGCGCCTGTAGTCATCCATATCGACATTCTCTTTTAAATGAGCATTCTCGTGCCCGCCCTGTTTTTCGTGCGCATGCTTTCCGTGCCCGTGCCCCCCGTGCATAAACAGATGCATGAGCGGGCAAAGCAACAAGATCAAAAAAGGCAAAAAATCAACTAGGTGTTGGCGATGCTCCATTAACAGAAAATAGCTCACGGCACCAATAAGGCCCAACGCCCCTATCCCCTTTGGAGTGAACCAGAAAGATGATTTTGAAGACATTTTTAAATCCTCCTTATTCAAGCTTTATCGGTGACAATCAACTCACCTCGATACATTTGCATCTGGCAAGTGAAGCTATAGCTTCCAGCCGTTAATGCCGGTAGCTGAATAGCCTTTCGCTTGTTGAGAGGCAACTCTTCACTAATATCAAGGTCGGAGAAAACCACCGTACCGGCACAAGGAGAGGCTTCCTTCCGCAAGAAGTTAATCGACACGGGCTGGCCAGCGGGTACGCTCAAACGCGCAGGCTGATAGACCCCGCTTTCTAAGGTAACCAGTAACTCCCCTGCGTCTGAACTCACTTCAGCCGGTTTATAGAGCCAAAACCACCAAACAATACCGACGATTAGCAGGATTCCAAAAATATTTATAATTAACATAATCAGTGCTCCTTAGCTTTGAATAAGCGCAGTCGATTGGCGTTAGTAACCACCGTAACAGAGGAGAATGCCATGGCAGCACCTGCTATAACGGGACTCAGCAGCAGGCCAAAGAATGGATATAAAACGCCTGCCGCAAAAGGGACACCAGCCGCGTTGTAGACGAATGCTCCAAACAGATTCTGTTTTATATTGCGCAAGGTCGCCTTACTCACCGCGATGGCATCGGCCAGACCATGAAGTGAACCGCGCATTAGTGTGATATCAGCACTCTCGATTGCAACATCAGTACCGGTGCCGATAGCAAAACCGACATTGGCTAACGCCAAGGCAGGTGCATCATTAATGCCATCACCGGTCATACCGACTATTTCACCTTGCATTTGAAGCTCTGCGACTTTGTTTGATTTTTCTTCCGGTAATACTTCTGCAAAAAATTCAGTGATACCCACTTTGTCGGCGACTGCCTTGGCTGTCGCTCTATTGTCTCCTGTCAGCATCACCACTCTTATGCCATTTTTTTGCAGACGCTTAATAGCATCTATAGAGTCCTCTTTGATGGGGTCTGCTACTGCGATCACAGCGGCCAGTTGTCCGTCCACGGCAAAATACATCGGCGTTTGCGCGTCAGCGGCCATATTTTGTGCAACCTCAATAGCATCGCTTAACGCAATATTTCGGTCACGCATCAACTTCTCATTGCCAAACAACAAGGCTTTACCGTCGACAACCCCTTCAACGCCATGCCCTGCAATCGCTTTAAACCTATCAACAGGCAGTGGACTCAAATCACGCTCTTGGGCAGACTCAACAATAGAAACGGCTAAAGGGTGTTCTGATCCAGCCTCCAGACTAGCAGCCATTAGCAGCACGCTGTTTTCGTCGACGGCATTAACCAGGTGAACTTGGGTTACCTTCGGAGATCCCAAGGTGATAGTGCCGGTTTTATCCAGAATCATCGCGGTGATTTTAGACGCCGTTTGCAACGCTTCACCATTACGGATCAATACACCGGCTTCCGCCGCCTTACCCACCCCTACCATCACCGACATGGGAGTAGCCAGGCCCAGCGCACATGGGCAGGCAATAATCAGAACTGTCGTTGCAGAAACAATAGCGAACCCAACCGCTGGTTCTGGCCCAAAATTCATCCAAACAAGTGCGCTGATAACGGCAATAATCATAACCACCGGTACAAAGTAAGCAGAAATAACATCCGCTAACCGTCCAATAGGTGGCTTTGAATTCTGAGCACGCTTGACCATGCTGATAATTTTCGCCAGCGCAGTATCTTTACCGACTCGCGTTGCTTTAAATATCACCGAACCCGTTTTATTCAGTGTGCCGGCAACGACTTCATCGGATGCTTTCTTCTCCACCGGCATCGGTTCCCCGGTAAGCATTGATTCATCTACTGAGGTATGTCCTTCAACGACGATGCCATCAACCGAAATACTTTCGCCTGGCCTAACACGTACAAGGTCATCTAACAGGACTTGTTCTATGGGGATATCAATCTCTTTACCGTCACGGACGACTCTGGCCGTCTTAGATTGCAGGCCGATGAGTCTCTTGATTGCCTGAGAGGTTCGTCCTCTCGCCTTAAGCTCTAGCGCCAACCCCAGGTTGATCAAGCCAATAATCATGGCGGTCGCTTCGAAGTAAACGTGGCGCGCCATTTCCGGTACGGCTGAGGGGAAAAAAACAACGGCCATGGAGTATAGCCATGCGGTGCCTGTTCCAAGCGCAATCAATGTATCCATGTTGGCGCTATGATTCCAAAACGATTTCCAGGCGCCGATATAAAAGTGTCTACCTGAAAAGTACATAACACCCGCCGTAAGCAACCCAACAATCAACCAGGCTATACGCTCAGCAGTGGTAGAAACCGTCATTTCACCGATGATAAGGCTATACGCCATAAGTGGCACACCCAGCATCAGCGCGATCGTCATTTCTCGCATGAGTCGCTTGTAGTAGGCCAAATCTGCTGCTTCTTTTTCGTCAAGCAGCTCATCCTCTGAATTGCCCTCACGGCTCTTTGCAGTGTATCCAGCAGCTTCAACTGCCTTTAGTAGTCGATCTTCCTTTACCGCGCCACTGACCGTTACAGTCCGCTGGGCAAAGTTCATTGTCGCATCTACCACGCCAGGCACGGCCTTTAACGCGGCCTCAATTTTTCCGACACAACTCGCGCAACTTGCCCCTTCAATAAGAAATTCTTGTGTCGTTTGTTCATCACTGGTGCGATCATGTTTATCGCAGTGACTATTTACCGGTTCTTTGTGTGAAACATGATCCATAGTCGTTACCCCATGTAATGGCTACTTAATTTACCGAACTCTGTGCTGAGCTTAGCCCTGTGTCCAAGACACAAGTCAACAATCCGGTTTGGGGATCTCTTTACGGAGTAAGGCTTGATACTTTTTGTAGTGAAGCCTCACCAAGTTCTATTTCTTCCCACATCTCTATTAAAGAGCAGACCGAATCTCCAGTGGGCTCTCCATCAGGCATTGTTTCCCAGGTAGCGGCCGCTCGTTTCAGGCGCTGATAAAGCTGCTGAAGCTCTTCAATCGACTGTTGTGCGTCATTAAGACGTTTTTTAACAACCTCTCTAACTCGACAGCAGGGCGAGTTACCTGTTGAGGACATATTGATAATTTCTTGAATCTCGACAATCGAAAACCCGAGGTGGCGAGACTTGATAATAAAGTGCAAACGTTTCTCATCCGCCGTGTTGTAATTTTTATACCCGTTTTCCCTCTCCTTTGATGGAGTCAGCAACCCAATTCTCGTGTAGTAACGTACGGTATCAGACGTCACTCCCGCTCTTTTAGACAGCTCGTTAACACGCATGTCAAACCTCCCCCAATTGTGCCCCCTAGCTCAATTTCGAAGGGGGCATTCAACGTTATTCGTCTTCTATATTTACAGAGCTATGCATCCCCGCCTGATAATGCCCCGGAATATTGCATGCCGCCTCAATCTGCCAGGCATTTTCGAACGTCCAGATTAGCGTTTCCGTTTCACCCGGCTGAACCGTAATCGCATTTCCTCCTGGCCCGTGATGCATTGTTGGGTTCGCCATCATCATTTGGCCGTGTTCCATATGCTCATCTTTGGTACCGATCGCAAATTCATGAGGAATGGCACCTTTGTTAGTGACAACGAATTTTATCGTCTCTCCATCCTGGATATTAAAAGGCTCGTGGGTGAATCGCATGGAGTCATCTGCGGTGACGATTATGGTTCTAGAGACGCTACTTTCTTCGCCTGGCTTTCCGGCCAAAGAGTCCATTGAATGTGCATGGCCTTCCATACCTTCACTATTCATCATTTGCTCATGGTGTGAGCTACTGTCCATATGATTCGATGGTTTAGCCTGAGTGTCATGCCCCGCACCATGACCATGGACAGCCGATCCTGCTCCAGCATTTACAGTGCCTGATGAGATCAAAGCGATACCAGCTGCAATTGTTAGAATTTTTTTCATAATTATTCTCCAATATAAATAGATAATACGTTATAAGTCTTTAATAGAGACCATTTCAGTTAATGGAGTGACACCTATCATTCCGTCATCTTCCGACCCTGTTTGACAGGCCTTTTTTATCGAGTTTTTCACCAATTCAAGCTGATCTTCTTTTATGACCAGCTCAAATTTGGCGACTTCATCAGACCAGTCACTCGCATAGAAGTTAGGATTACAGCCATACCCTCGTACCTTAAGAAAATGCATACAAGATAGCTCGACCTGCTTTAGTTCTTCTTCCAGTACCTTTTCTTTATCGATGGGAACCAAAATCATCACTCGCAAATAACTCATTATTGTTCTCCCGCTGCAGGTTTGCTCTCTTCAGAGTTTAATGAAGGTTTGTTTTTTTCTAGACCCATTTGTTTCCAAATTGTGTAAATAGCCGGAATGACTAAGAGAGTCAGCAATACAGTGCTGATCATCCCCCCAATCATCGGGCCGGCTATGCGTTGCATCACCTCTGACCCAGTGCCACTGCCAATCATGATCGGCACCAAACCAATCACAATCGCAAAAACTGTCATCATAATAGGCCGTACCCGGAGCCCTGCCCCTTCCATAACGGCTTGGCGTACATCTTCCCGAGTCAGCAAACGACTATCCCGGGCGGCATCTGCTCTCAGCTTTTCATAAGACTGATTAAGGTAAACCAGCATCAACACGCCAATTTCTACCGCAACTCCAGCCAGCGCGATAAAGCCAACGGCAACGGCAATCGACATGTTGTAATCTTGCAGATACATCAGCCATAACCCACCAATCACAGCAAACGGTAGTGTCCCCATAATAATGAGCACTTCAACCACATTTCTGAAGTTGATATACAGCAGCAACATAATAATCGCTAAAGTGAGCGGCACGACCACTGATAATCGCTCTTGCGCTCTCACCATATATTCATACTGACCAGACCACGCGATGGAGTAACCCGCAGGCACATCAACGCGTTCAGCCACGACTTTTTGGGCTTCTTCTACGTAAGAGCCCAGATCACGACCATCAATATCAACCAGCGTCCAACCATTAAGGCGTGCATTTTCACTCTTAATAGCGGGTGGCCCGTTTGCGACGTAGACACTGGCTACATCTGCCAGCGCGATGCGCTCTTTTGCCGGGGTCACAATAGGCAGCAGTTTTAGCTGTTCTTCGGAGTCTCGATACGATTGGGGGTAACGAATATTGACCGGGTAACGCTCAAGCCCCTCCACCGTTTCAGTAACATTCATGCCGCCGATCGCAGTACGAACCACACTTTGGATATCAGCGACATTGAGGCCAAAGCGGGCCGCCCTGTCACGATCAATATCGACATTCACGTAGCGACCACCTGCCACGCGCTCTGAGTAGACTGACGCAGTGCCCGCTACTTCGGGCAGTATCTCTTCCAGGCGTTTACCAATTTTCTCGATTTCACCTAAATCAGGCCCTGAAACTTTAATGCCTACCGGGGTTTTAATGCCGGTTGACAGCATATCGATACGGGTTTTAATCGGCATCACCCAGGCATTGGTTAATCCGGGGAATTTAACCAAGCCGTCTAGCTCTTTTTTGATTGATTCTATGGTGACCCCAGGCCGCCATTGATCTTTCGGTTTAAACTGAATAACCGTCTCGATCATCGTCAGGGGCGCGGGGTCTGTCGCAGTATCGGCTCGCCCAATTTTGCCGAAAACAGTCTCAACCTCAGGCAGGGTTTTAATGAGTTTATCAGTCTGCTGAAGAATCTCTCTCGCTTTACCCACTGACACACCCGCGTAGGTGGTAGGCA
This sequence comes from Alkalimarinus coralli, assembly GCF_023650515.1. Taxonomy (NCBI): domain Bacteria; kingdom Pseudomonadati; phylum Pseudomonadota; class Gammaproteobacteria; order Alteromonadales; family Alteromonadaceae; genus Alkalimarinus; species Alkalimarinus coralli. Next base: position 473,403 of record NZ_CP096016.1, on the reverse strand, counting down.
TATACATCAGGTCGCCTTCATCCAACGGGGGCATAAATTCGCTACCTAGCTTAGTTGCAGGCCATAGGCCAACTCCCAGCACCACCAACGACAGTAACAGAACGGATTTTGGGAACCTCAGTACACCCTTAATCACCGGACGATAAAGCGCGATCATTAACCGGTTAAGCGGGTTCTTATGCTCTGGTGTCACCTTGCCGCGAATAAAATACCCCATTAACACCGGCACCAAAGTAATAGAGAGCATTGCAGCGGCGGCCATGGCAAAGGTCTTGGTATAGGCCAGCGGTGCAAACAACTTGCCCTCTTGTGCTTCAAGGGTGAACACCGGCAAGAAACTCATGGTGATAATAAGCAACGAGAAAAATAGTGGTGGGCCGACTTCACTGGCCGCCTGGCCGATCACACGCCAACGGTTTTCATCAGTGAGTTTGGTTTTCTCAATATGCTTGTGGACGTTCTCGATCATCACAATCGCACCGTCCACCATGGCACCAATAGCAATCGCTATGCCGCCCAACGACATAATATTGGCATTCAACCCTTGCTGATACATTACGATAAACGCCGCTAAAATCCCCATTGGCAGGCTGATAATAATCACCAGGGATGAACGAATATGAAAAAGAAACAACATGCATATCAGCGTGACAACAATGAACTCTTCGAGTAACTTTTCATACAAGTTATCAATTGCTCGGCTGATTAAACTGGAACGGTCATAGGTAGTAATAATCTCAACGCCCTCAGGTAAGCCTGCTTTGAGTTTTTCCAGTTTATCTTTAACCCCATCAATGGTGGTTTGCGCATTTTCGCCAAAGCGCATCACCACGACACCACCTACAACTTCGCCTTCACCATTCAGTTCGGCGATCCCCCGCCTCATTTGTGGCCCCAGGTTGATATCCGCAACATCGCGTAATAACAGAGGAACGCCATTTTGGTTGACCCCTAATGGCACTTTTTCAAGATCATCAATACTCTGTAGATAACCTGATACGCGCACCATATATTCGGCTTCGGCCATCTCCACCACTGACGCGCCGGTCTCTTGATTCGCTTTTTGAATGGCGTTGCGAATATGTGAAAGCGGAATGCTATAAGCCCTGAGACGGTTAGGGTCTACATCCACCTGATACTGTTTAACCATGCCGCCAATGGTGGCCACTTCGGATACACCAGGCACTGTTTGCAGTTCAAATTTTAGAAACCAGTCTTGGATGCTGCGAAGCTGCGCAAGGTCATTGTTTCCGCTTCGATCTACCAGCGCGTAGGAGTATATCCAGCCAACGCCCGTGGCATCTGGCCCCAATTGAGGTTTAGCGGCCGCAGGCAGTTCTCCCGCCACTTGGTTGAGATACTCCAACACCCGGGATCGCGCCCAATAGAGGTCTGTGCCATCTTCAAATATCACGTAGACATACGAGTCACCAAAGAACGAATACCCCCTGACCGTCAACGCTCCGGGTACTGACAACATTGCCGTGGTCAGCGGATAGGTCACCTGATCTTCAACCACCTGGGGTGCCTGCCCCGGATAGCTGGTTTTAATAATGACCTGCACATCAGACAGGTCGGGCAACGCATCGACGGGGGTATTGCGAACGGTAAAAATCCCAAGCCCCAAAAGAACAGCTGTTGCCAGTATCACAAAAAAGCGATTGGCGATTGACCATCGAATAACAGCAGCAATCATTATTTACTCCAAAGAAACACATTCAGCAGCTCGAACTTTCAGTCATTCCTGCGTAGGCAGGAATCCATTTGATCTATCAGGGCTGGATCCCCGCATTCGCGAGGATGACAACATCCCCCTACCGTCATTCCTGCGTAGGCAGGAATCCATTTGATCTATCAGGGCTGGATCCCCGCATTCGCGAGGATGACAACATCCCCCTACCGTCATTCCTGCGTAGGCAGGAATCCATTTTGACCTTTTAGTCATAGGGCACCCTCAAGTGCTCAATAGCACTACTTAACGTCGATCTGCTTAATCACATAGCTGTTGTCTTTATTAACCTGAAGCTTGAAGGTCACTTCCTGCCCCGGTTTTAGTTCACCAAGATTAACCTCTTGGGCGGTTCTAAAATTCATGCGCATCTTTGGCCAATCCAACTCGGCAATCGGCTCATGAACAATGTTGACCATCTTGCGGTCAGCCATCACTTTATTGATACGGCCAGTGCCCATGACCTCTCGCATATGCTGACCCATCTCTGCCTGATTCATCATCTGGCCTTTCTCGTTCATATGGTTTTTATTGTGCCCACGGTTAGCGTCAGCCCATCCGGCTGCTGGCAATAACATGGCGCTGAAAATCAATGTTGCGATCACACGGTTAGACGAAGTGCGGTTTAGTAAGTTTTTCATTGTGTTCTCCTAAAGGTGTTTTCTATTTGCTTTTTACGTGTTTAATCGTGGTAATCAGGTAGTCCCAATCACCTTGCTTTTTAAGCTCAAACTCAATCAACTGACCGGATTGAAATGGTTTTAAATCAATATCGCTGGCGACTTCAAAGTCCATTCTCATCGTAGGCCAGTCAAGCGCTTTAATCGGGTCATGAGTGATGGTTAGCATTGCCATATCAGCCATCACTTGTTCTATTTTCCCTGTCGCTTTGAAGGTATTCTTCTCGAGTGCATCAGCCTTGCCGTTGTTTGCTTCACGGGACTCCATACGCGCGATCTCGGCATCAATATTGGATTCAGAGTCAATCAGGAACTGGGCCGATGTAACCACCACATCACGTTCTTTCAACCCTGATAATATTTGCACGCGGCCATCGGACTCGATGCCGGTTTCAACCAATACCGATTTAAATTTCCCGTCCCCGATTGACGTGACAACACGGTTATATCGTCCCCCTTTAATCAAGGCTTCTCTGGGGATACTCAAGGCCTCGTCTGACACGGGCGCAAACAAGGTTAAATCGGCGTACATATTGGGCTTAAGTGCTAACTCTGGGTTATCCACACGAATACGCACTCGCAGTGTTCTTGTTTTGCTATCTAACACCGGATACAGATAATCGACTTCACCACGCCACTCCCGGCCAGGCAGTGCCTCTGTGCGCATTTCAACTTTTTGGCCCGCTTTTACCCAGCTTGACTGTCGCTCAAACACCTCTGCAATCACCCATACAGAGGCCAGAGAACCAATCGACATCACTTCGGTTGCGGGCTTAATAAACATGCCCTCCCGAACATTTAAATCTTTTACAAAACCATTGCGGTCAGCGGTAACCTTAATCCGCTGATCAACGACTTTGCGCTTCTCAAGCCGTTGCACCTGCTGACTCGATAAGCCCAGCGAAATCAAGCGTGAGCGCGACGCTTTTTTAAGAGTTTTATTGCCACTGCGCAGTACCGCCAAATACTCTTCCTGGGCGTTAACTAGTGCTGGTGAGTAAAGCTCATAGAGCGTCTGCCCTTTTGACACCGCGTCGCCAGCGCTGTTGACATTCAACACCTCAATCCAGCCCTCTACCCGGCTATGAATGTGCGAGAGCTTATCCTCATCAAAACCAATATAACCGACGGTATTTATCGGCAGGTCTATCGGCCCTTTGGTGACGACTTCTGACCGCACGCCAAGGTTATTGATAACCATCGGCGATATCTTTACCGTGCCTTCATCTCCACCTTGAGCATTTTCTTCATAAACCGGCACCAGATCCATTCCCATGGGTGACAGGCCTGGCTTGTCGCGGCGATAGTTTTTGTCCATAGGTGCCACCCAGTACAGAGGCTTCTTTTCAGCGCTGCTGTTTACGGTTTCACCTTCAGGGTGCGCACCTAAAAATGGCAATGAACTATCACTCAGTACAAATTTCTGGAGGGCCACGCCGACCCCTAACGCCATCGCGATTGCGAATAAAACTCCAACGCTCTTCATTATTCAGCCTCTCCTGCTAAAGACCCAAAGGAACTCAGGGTTAACTCGGGCGTCTCGATTAAAAAATAGAACTGTAAATCTGAAATTAATTGCAGCCTTGTCACCACCAACCGTTCATAATCAAGTCGGTCACGTTGTTCACTAATAAAGGCTCTCATCACCTCTGCAAAATCGGCTGCATTGGCTTGGTAAGCATTGAGCGATGACTCAGCCTGAAGTCGTGCCTTGTCCAGAATCTGCTCATTAAACAGCGCTATTTGTTCCTCCGTCTGCCCTAAACGACTAAGTGTCGTCTGCACATCACCAACCATTTCAGTGAGCTTGTCTTGATAGGCATTCTGTTGAGCCTCTTTACGAAAAACCGCACTCTGCACCGACTTATCCTGTCGGCTATTGGTAAACAGCGGCATCGATACATTGACCATGGCACTCACAAAATCAGACCGATCTGAGCCATCATTGTTTTGGCCATCCCGGTAGCCATAGTTCAGCTCCACGCCCCATGCCGGGCGGTATTGCTGCTTTGATATCTGAATATCATGACTGGCCACATCGACCTGGCGTTGCAGACTCAACAACATGGGGTGGGCTTTCAACTGTTCAAATAGCTGCTGCCTGTTTACAACGCCGTATCGTTGAGCACCGCTATCGTTCAGTTGATGAGCTATTCCGCTGGGCGGCACCATCTTCGGAGCACGCTCTGGCCATGCTTCGATAGACGCCACATCACCAATCCAGCGGGATAACTGGGCTCGTTGTGCCTCCCCCTGCCTTTTGGCCTTAATGATCTTTTCTCTCAACCGGCTCAATTCAAGCTCTGCTCTCAGCACATCTTTTTGCTGAACATTTCCAACGCTATAAAGCGAGTGCGTCACCTCTAATAACTGCTTGCAAAGCGCTTCATCTTCTTCAATCAGTTTTTTTGCGCGCTCCCAATACAGCACTTCAAGCCAAAGGTTTCTGGTTTTTCGAGTCACCGTTAAATAGCGTGTTTGCGCAACACGTTCGAAAGAAGATGCTTGAGAGTTAAGTTTGAGTTCTTTAAGTGACAGGGTGTCACCCTGCGGGAACATCTGCCGGATACCCACCTTAAATTGGGTCATCGGCTCCTGATCAAACTTAAACGTATCGGTTGGCAGGTTTTGCGCACCAACCACCAACACCGGGTCTGGCAACTGGCTTTGCGAAGCGGCGTCTGCCTTGGACGAGTATGAGCGATTCAGTGTTTGAGCAATACCCAAATCACTCTTTATTGCTATCTTTTGCGCCTCTTCCATGGTAAGGGTAGCGTGGCCAAGAGGCGCAAATCCTATGCTAGTTGAGACAAACAGCAGCGCACCCAACGCGCCAGAATATAGACCACCTAAAAGGCCTTCTTCTCGAACCGGTGAGAGCCCTTTTAAGGACGTAGCCATACTTACAGTCATAAGTAATGTCTCGATTAATCAATGTTATACGATGCCTAAGAAAGGCAATTTAAAAAACAGAGTGGGTTCTGCCCCCAAATTACAGGCGAACCAAATGGTAAGCAGACGATTCAGTGAGGCGCTGGAATAGCGTTCAGCCAATACCAACCGAACCCGCTTAAGAGAAGAGGCTTAATTCAAAAAGGTGCAGTTAAAAACGTGATTTCTGGGGTAGTTATAAAGAGGCGGAGGCTCTCGATAGTAAGGCGAGTGACTAAGGCTATTCCTTAGCGATACGACCAACCAGCAGAGGGGGAAAAACAATAAAAACACGATAGACGAAAAGAAGGAGTTAGAGAGATAGCTCTCTTGCTCGTCGCAGCAATCGGCACTCGCCATATTACTGTTTGACAAATGATGATGCGCTTGGTCAACATCTGCCTGAGACGAGGACATTCCGTGAGAGTCACCATGATGGTGCCCTTCCATTGCGGTAGGCATGACCATCATACTGGACACTACATCACTAAAGCTTAGCGTACTCTCGTTTGACGCCCCTGCACTATTGCCCATCAGCCCAGCACAAAGCACCATGCTTTGGCACAGCAACCAGAGTAGAACCAACGGGCCTACAATGTGGCGACTTATTTTGCGGACTTCGGCTAATGACATCAGTAATGATTCATCAAATAGTTTTAGGCAGTTGGAGCAAATATAAACCTAGGTCTTACTCCCAGGTCAAGATTTTTTTAGTATGCTTTACCCGGTATCACAAACATATTACGGTGCTGTATTCATATTTCCGCACCTTCGCCTTATTTTTTATAGTAGAGAACCCTTTTGAGTTACTTGTCGCTTTCAGTCCTTGCGGTTTTCATCCCCACGTTCTTTTTCGTGTCCGTCACGCCAGGCATGTGCATGACGCTTGCCCTGACTATGGGTATGCGGTTTGGTCTGCGTAAAACCCTCTGGATGATGCTCGGTGAGTTGGTGGGCGTCGGTTTAGTGGCATCTCTTTCTGCCATCGGCGTTGCAGCGCTGATGCTGACCTACCCTGCGCTGTTCATGGTATTAAAATATGGCGGGGGTGCGTATCTTATCTATCTTGGTATTCAGATGTGGCAGTCCAAGGGAAAGATGGCGCTGAATATTAATGATGATAGCCAAATGGTCATGAGTAAAAAGTCATTTATCATACAGGGTTTTATAACTGCGATTGCCAACCCTAAAGGGTGGGCATTTTTTGTCGCCTTACTGCCTCCTTTTTTGAACTATTCACAGCCGTTGGCTGTGCAACTGGTGCAGTTGATATTTCTAATTTTGGTACTCGAATTTATCTGCCTGCTCATTTACGCCGGGGGTGGCAAGTCACTTCGCTCATTTATGATGAAATCAGGTAACCTGGAGCACTTGAACCGCATAGCAGGTACGCTGTTAATTGGCGTAGGGGTATGGCTGGCATCCAGTTAGGTATTAATACTGATCATCGATAACCGTGTTATTTGTTTTGGAGCGGATAACTACCCGTAACCATCTGTATTCGGACATTTACATTTTGGACATCGAATAATACAGGGTTCTCTTGCGCACCATCGAAACAATTAAAGCCATAGAGGTTGTTGTGTGAACGTGATGTTTATCCAATGCTGTTTTTTCATTTTGCTTACCACTATCGCTATTCTGCTTCGTATAGCGTCCATCTCCTCAACACTCAACAATCTATTCTCTTCTAATAAAAAGTTCACTTCGATATTTAACTCTCGCCCAATAGAAACCATACGCAGTTTATACTTGGCATTATATTCGTTCGCGATGTCAGCGGCTTCGTTTTCAACAGGTTTCATAGATTGATCATTCACCTGATAAAAAATCATCTCCCTTGCCGCGCCAATAAAGCTTTTAAGAGGCAGAAAAATAAATATTCCTGAAGCCATTACAACCATTCCGGGGTCGGCATAAGGAACAATCCAGTTATAGCGACCATCTTGAAGCATATAGGTCGCTGAGAATCCGATTAGAACACCTAAACTCAAGAGAAAATCACCTAACCACTCATTTTTTTCGACCGTCAGTAAGTTTGACTCAATAAGTTTGTTGTTTCGTTGAATAAAAAGCATGACAGCCAAGCAACCAAGCGTACTGATCAGTGCGTAGATAACCGCAGGACCAGGTGCAACTGAGCGTCCTCCAGCCAACAAAACTGAAAATGAATTAATCGCCGAGAATGAACACATACCTATTAGAGAAAGGGATTTAAAAACAATAAGCAATGGTTCAAAATGCGCTTTCCCGAATGGGTAACGAGAATCCTCTGTGGCACCTTTATCTTGAATTTGCTTTAGAACGACCAGGGAGAGAAAACTTAAACCAACACTGATTAATGAGTACAGTCCATCGAATATAATCATACTGGAGTCAATCGCAACGCCCCAGACAACGCCCAGCAATGCAAACAACGTGGTAACCCCAATAGACACCAACAAAATATTTCTTTCAGTCACACTCACTCCTGAGCCAAATCTGGGTTTTGTTCACTACTCAAACATATCACATATGTTGAGATCCAATAAAACCGTTGCCCCCCTTTATCTCAAAACCACTTCAACCCCTACACATACCCTGGATCGACTCCGCGGTATTCCTGCCCCAAACATATGCATGGAGAGCCTTTATTTGCTTACTATTAATATGGCTTGATTTTGGCGATCTCTTCTTTCAACCGCCTTTTGTACTCATCCTGATCTTCGATGTCACTTAACGCTTCATAGATTTTCTGCAAGTTATACCGGTAATCTTTGAGTTTGGATGCATCATCCTTGGTAAAAAAGGCATAGGCGTACATTGAATACCCAAAGACACACAGTAAAGGCAGTAACAGCAGCGATAACGTATGAAGAGGAAAGACCACTAGCCATTTAAGCAAACCGGCCAGCGTAGTTTTTGACTCTACCGGGATCAAAAGCCCTTTGGGCCAGGCCGATAGATTACCACGAAAACAGCCCCAGGCTTCTGCCCTGCTTAGTTTCACAGGTTTAAACATTGCGCCGACATCATATATTTTGCCGTTATCCAGTTTCAGCCTCATATCGACTTAAATCTCACAATAGGTGAACGAGTTAATAAAAAACGAGTGTCACAGTAACGAAGGACGTTAACAACTATATCGATTTTAGCTGATACTGGCATTAAAAGTTTACATAGAAAGCTTCAACGCACGTTATTGAATTCAATGGTTCACAAGACTATGCACCCTTGTAGCCTTGATGCAGCGAAGCGGAATCAGGGTTTGGGTTGGCAATCCACCATTAACTCTCCTTGATTCCAGTCGTCCCTCCTTTCATCACGGCTACAAATAGGCTCTCCCAGTAAAAATCGCCAGAATGACTGTGCTATCTATTAATGAATTAGGAACTATACTGCAAAGCGTTATGCGGTTTTTTGTGAGATTTTTGCAGAAAGCGCTTCCTGCTTAGCCAGAAAACTTTCAATTCGCATCATATTCAGGGTTGTTCCATTATCTGGGTTTTCTACAACCTTTTTGTCGAACTCAATTCCGTACTCATAAAACCCGACCAGCTTGTTAACTCTAACGACTCTGGCAGAGATTTGTTCTACGTTGATTGTTCCCATATCCAGCTCGAGCGTCAGAGATAGCGTAATTCGGTCATCGGGCTTATAAACACGATTCGTCTTTAAACACATGCCAAAAAGCGAAAAGTCTTTTGGTCGAGCCTCTTCCCATATGCTTTTTAATAAGCCTTTCGATACTCTTATAGATGAGGTTAAATTCGCTGTTGGCATTCTTTTTCTGGCGCGAAGATCATTTTTCAAAAGGAGGTCCCTCATTGTCAGTGAGTGACCAGTTTACTGTTAAGAATTTCTCTATTCTGTTATCCCGTTGGCTATTTTTAATAAAAGAATTAGTAAGATACTTGCATAATAGAGTTTAAAGCACCTTACTTTTAAGTGCTTGATCCATCAGGGTAACTTGATTTGCCGACTCGCTATTACCGTGGCCTCTCTCTTGCTGCTGCCCCAGTTAATTATCCCGTTGCCAACCATCGTCAACGCTAAACCAATAAAGCTGCTGACCTGCCACTGATAACCTTCAAACCAGCTGGATAACAGCAATGCCACAACGGGAAACATCACCGTAGCATAAGCAGCCTTGTTAGCCCCCAAGCGGGCAACCAGAGTCAGATAGGTGGTAAACCCGATAATTGAGCCAAATATACTGAGATAAAACAGCGCGCCCAGGTATTGTGGCCGCATATCAATCACCAGGGGCTGCGAAGTAAGAACCAATACACACGCCAATATGAGTGCGCCATAAGCCATACCATAGGCATTGGTAGTGATCGGTTTAATGCCTTTGAGACTATGGCGTTTTGAGATCATATTGCCAAGAGAGAACAGGTAAGTCCCGGTAACTGCTAACGCCAGCCCTTTAAGGGTGTCTACCGAGAACCAGTGCCCAGGTTGTTGCCCGCCTAACTCTGGCAAAAACAACAGCAACAATCCGGTGCTGCCCACCGCGCCAGCTATTAAAACACGTTGGGGAATGGCTTCTTTCCATAACAAGCGGTTATTCGCAGCGTTAAACAGTGTCGCTAATGAAAAAACTACCGCAACCAGACCGCTGCTGATGAATAGAGTCGCGTTGTAAAAACAGATGAAATTAAACGAGAACAGACAAGCCCCTTGCAGCACCATAAATATATGGTCTGTGCGATTAGTCTTTTGTAACCTCCCGGATAACCACATTAGAGGCAGCAATACCGCCGCAGCCAACAGGAAGCGGTAAAAGACCGAAACATTGACCGGCACATCACCTAACTGAAAGTAGATAGCCAGCCACGTGGTTCCCCAGATCAACACCGTAATAATATATAAAGAAGCGCTCATCTATACCTCCATAGTGTCGTTTGAACCATCGTAATGATTGCTGCAGAGTACAATGCAGCGCGATCAGGGTATTGCACAATATTGCGGTTATTGGCTCTTGGCAGATTGAGCCCGATGCAAACAACGGTTAATCTAATGGAGTCTGTTTACCGCATGCCAACGCCCAACAAGAGATTTGCCAAGAGGAGGACAACAGATGCTAATTCCAGAATCCGTTTTCGATACTCTAAACAAGTCCAATGCCTTGTTACTTGCCGAACACAGGATTAACAAGCACTTTAAAACAGCGCATTGGTCAAACGCGGTAGATCGAGTAACGTACAACGCAGACCACGTTCATACACTGAGCTTTTATCTGCAAGGCGGAGAAGGCTCTCGTCGTATAGATGAAGATAGAGGCACCGGTCATGCGGGCAGTTTGTGCATTTTGCCCCAGCATAACCAGTCAAAATGGGAAATTAGCGCCCCCATCGGTTTTGCTCATTTGTACTTTTCAGATGAGTCTATCAAGCAGTTTGCGGCAGCAACATTGGACATAGACCCTAGAACCGTAGTCGTGCCCGAGTTGACATTTCATGATGATACTGCCCTGGTTGCCCTCGTGAAGCAGTTGTTTCTCATGCCAGAGTCACGGGTTCGAGACCACTCAGACTCTCTAGGCCAGGAACAGATTATTCAACTCATTTTTGAACACCTGCTGTCAGATAGACGTTATTGCCTCAACCACCCCGTAAAGCTAACAGGCGGCTTAAGCCCGGTTATTGCCCGGCGCGTAAAAGAGTATATTCAGCAACACTCCAATCGCGCGCTTCACCTTAGTGAGCTGGCTGAAATAGCAGGTCTAAGCGACTACCATTTTTTAAGGATGTTCAAAGAGTCCACCGGGTTTACCCCCAGTGATTACGTGACACACATTCGAATCGAAAAATCCAAACAGGCGCTCAGCGGCCAGCAACCACTGGCACAGGTTGCCCTGGACTCTGGCTTCAGTAACCAGAGCCACTTTACCAGAACATTTAAAAAGTGGGTGGGTATGACCCCTGGCGCCTTTCGTTCTGCTTGTAACTAAGCATTCGCATAAAGTTGCTTAACCAGCTTGGCTTGCTGCTTTAGGAGCAGCATTGAAAATTATTGATAAACAACCTTCAATGCTTAGACAGAGCCAACCCGCTGTGCAAAAACGCTACCGCTGATGCGCCAACATCATTGCCCCGCTGCGGTTTGAAACCCCTAACTTTGCATAGATATTCTTTAAGTGCCATTTTGTGGTCGATAACGCAATGCCTGTCTGCTTACTGATGTCCGTGTTCGACAGGCCAGCGGCTAGTAACTCAAAAATTTCCAGCTCTTTTTCTGTCAGTACTATATTTGGGTTAAGCGACGGCTGATGAGTGGTTTCGGTTTCTTTCAACTGATCCTCAAACAACTCACGAAAAACAACCGGAAGTTCAATCCGGTTTCGACTGAGAGCATGTTTAAAAACACTATCAAGCCCTGGTGACTCATCGAACACAGTCCGCGAAAAGCAGGCCAGCCCATATCGCTCGAGTAATTTCTTAAGCTGGTTAATCACAATATCCCGATTACCCTGATGGTAATTCACAACCAGCAAATTACAATGCGCTATAAGCGCACGGGTCTTAATCCCTTGCTTATCAAGTGTCGCTATCAGTTTGGTTAATATATCACTGGCTCTATCATATCGACCTTTTGCTGTTAACCAATAGACTGACGCTAAACCATAACGCTCTCTACTTTCTTGGTAGTATGCTTCATCTCGCCAGGCTTCTTGCTCTATCCATAACGACAGGTCATATTTTTGTGCTATGCCATCTGCCGAAGACACTGACTGCTCTACCACAGCCTGTCGCATAAGCTCTTGCACTATTTGGCTCTGAAATCGATCATAACGCCCAAACACGAGAATTCGATCCAGTTGGTCGAGTAATTTAAAAGCCTTCTGTTTTTCACCTTGTATATGTAACAGTCGGGAGTAGCTCAAATACACGGTAGAAACTACTTCGGTTGCACAGGAAAAGCTCACGACTGGTAACAGCTTTTGGCATAGATCGACTGCTGACTCAAGCTGGTTCTGCTCGTAATACACAACCATCATGCCAGTTGCCAAGTTAACCCACACGGGTGTTTTGTGCTGCTCATCCAGATGACTATATAACTCAGTCATATACTGGGCCGCTTCTACGCCTCGCCCCATGTAGCGATCACATAATATAACCACCAGGTCTGCATAACTCTCAAGAAACGTATAACCCGCTTTAGATAAGTACTCTTTTGCGTCGTTTGCAGCAATTAACGCCGGTTCGAGTTGCCCCTTGTATAAAAAAATATAGGCGATAATAACCATTGAAACTGCGCGCATGTCAGTATTTTCATGAGTTCTAGTGAAGTACTTGGCCCTTGCGTCATCAAATACTTCAGCGTCTCGCTGAAAAAGCGCTAATACAGATTCGAGGAACTTTACGCTAGCCTGATCAGCGACATCACCATGTTGCAATATTTCAAGATAGTATCTTGCTTGATTGAATCGCCGGGAAAATATGCAGGCATATATGAGTGGAATAGACAGCGATGATTTCTTCCTCGTTATCTCATCTGAAATACCCGACAATGAGCTAAAAACAGACTCAAATTCCCCTGATTTAATCCATTCATTGCATGACGTGGCTAAAACAGAGTTATAGTAATCCTCGTCACCACACAATGATGCATGTCTAATCGCCTGAGATAGTAAGTGTTTGGTTAAAAAATACTCCGCTGCACACCGGTGAATATAATTTACATAACTGGCACCTTCTTCAACCAACAACCGGCTCTGAAGGAATTCTTGTAATAACGAGTGATAACGAAACGCCCCGTGAACATCATTGACGGGGACGATAAAGAGTTCTTGAGCCGCCAGTCTTTCAAGTATGATGGCACTCTCTGGTCCAAAAACCTGACGACAAAGTTCTACATCAAAGTGCTCAAATAAGGCGCTACTTAGTACAAATTTTCGTGCATCTTCAGTTAAATGCTTAAGCACCTCAAAGCCAAAGTAATTTAATAGCTCTGGCTGATTCCCACTAAATGAGTTTAATGCGGATTCACCAGATCTAACATAGGCCAACAGGGCAAGCTTTACCCCCACGATCCAACCTTCAGTCTGCGTGTACAATGTTAAGATTTTTGACTCTTCCAACTCCTTCCCTGTAATTTCAAGACTTAAGTAGGTGATGTCTTGTTTAGTCAATTTAAGGTCATTACCGTCAATAACTAAAATTCGTTCCGCCAGCTTCAATCGACTCACTGAAAACTCTGGATGCATTCTACTAGACAAAACTAAACTAACATGGCCCGGCAGGTGTGCGATCAGCTGGCAAAATACAGTCGACACAAAAGCGTCTTTAAGGTTATGGAAGTCATCGATAATAATTACCAACCGATTATCGACCAAATTGAAGGCCTGAACCAAAATATCAACCATCGCATCAGTTGATACCAGCTGCTCAGTTTTGAAAAAGTTAAAAAAAGGCGCATCCCACAGAGGCGTGCTTTTTTTTAGTTCGTTAAATATCTTTTTGAATATAGAAAGAGGGCTATCATCACGAGTGGAAGCATCCAATTTAATCACGGTATTGCCCGCGGAGTGAACCTGCCACTGACCTAACAGGGTCGTTTTTCCAAACCCTGGAGCCGCGACGATAAGCGTCAATGGGTAATTAAGCCCTTTGTCCAACAGGCAGAGCAGCTCATTCCTTTGAATTTCGTAGCGCATGTTTCTTTTTACATTTCGTTATTATTTTATCGTTCCAAGTGCGCAATAACCAAGTGCACTTTTACGCAACACGTGTACCCTGAATAATCATTATCACACCATTTAATTGTAAAATAGTATTATCTGTATAGGCTTTGTGAACTACTTCTAAAGTTACCAACAAATAGGCTCTAATTGATTATTTCGCATGCCTTTGCAAAGGCTTTATTTTGAAGTTTTACGTGCTTCGCCCGGTGTTTTTCCTGTCCAGTTTCGGTATGCACGGGTAAAACTGGCCTGATCACCAAACCCTAACTTATTCGAGATTTCACTAATAGGCATAGGCGTATCAAGCAAATAAAGATCTGCATAGCTCTGCCTGATCTCGTTGCTGATTTCCCTAAACGATGCATTTTCTTTTGCTAATTGCTGGCGAAGATAACGGGCACTCATACCCAAACGCTCAGCACATTGCTCAATGTTTGTCTGTCCATGCGTTTTTAACACATAGTCCCTCACCTTTGCCGTTATATGACCAGCGCCTTCGCCTCGATCAAACATGCCTTGTAACTCGGCACGATGCCTATTCTCAGCCAAGGAGTATACGACTTTTCGTTTATCATCTTTTTTAGTTTTGCGGTGTACAGGTTGTCTAAGATCAGGGAAAGTAACCTGATTATACTTTGCTTTAAACGCCCACTCAGTATTGGGTGCCAACGCCCCCCATTCGTGTTGATTTTTTCCCGTTTTGAAATCACATTCAAAACGTATTTCTTTACAAATAGTAGACGCAATTGTATAGATGCTTCCCATATATACTTTGGCTATAAATGACTTGGCGGCACCAAGTTCCCACTTATCATTTAAACGTATCACCACCTCACTGCCACTGTACAACACCTCCATATCAAACAACGGTAAACAAACCCGGAGGTGCTTTACAACAGACTCAATCAGTTGAGGATAATTTTCTCGACTTAATAACATGTATCCAAATAACCCATGAGCACCTATATCGAGTTGCTGGCCGAATTCAAAGGGGGCTTTTTCATCGTTAAGTAACCACTGGGCACTTTCCAGCAGCAGAATAACCTGATTAACTGAAAGATAACTGTCTGCTTTGTTGATTAAGCCATTCGCAGCTGAGTTGTGAGTGATAACTACCTCTTCAGAAATACGTTTAGTTTTTAAGAACCTCAAAAAGCGGTCTAAGTACCTGGAAGACACTAAAGGCACATCATAGGTCAGAGTATCCTGCATAATAACTCCTTTGCCCTGAGGTAAGATAAGTACAACTGCTTTGAAGGTAGGGCAATTAAAGCGCTTGAGGGCAGATTAGTCGTTCAAATAACAGGTCAACAGATCAGCCATTCCAAGCAATCAAATATAATTTATTGTCTTGGAGGGAAGGTTAGAATGAGCACTAGGTAATCTTAACCCCCCCAAAGAAGGGGGTGAATTTTAATAAATCGTACCAAAATGACTTGGAGCCTATAATTTACACGGTATTACAGGCGTTAACACTCATTAGTTACTGATTAAGTAAGCGGGTAAAAGAGCCCAAAATATGAAGTAAATCACAGTTGCTACCCGCCTACCTTCTATTTAATAACGCCCACGTTTAAACAAACTGAAAAAAAGTACTTTCTGTGACCGGCAGCCCCTCTATCCGTACTCGATAGAAAATATCCATTCCATCAACTTAAGTTAAAGGCTACAGATGAAATGGACAAGCGGGTTTGGTGCCATTCCAAACGGGTAACGATAAGTCTTCTGGTTCTTCGATAGGGCCACCTTTGCGGGCCTTAAACGAACCTTCGTTGATGGTCAGCCTCATCAATGCGGTTGCTTTGCGCTCTAACTTGTTGGGAGACCTTACCTGATCCCAACGCCCTTGCTCCAGCTGATTGATAATCACCTCGAACGCCCGATCAAACTCCTTGTCATCCACAACTCTAACCCCAGTGCAATAGAGCACCGCAGAGCGATAGTTTGCGCTGTGATGAAAGGCCGATTTGGACATCACCCACTCGTTGTACTCTGCAAATGAGATACTGCACTCTGCACCACTTTCTATCAGTCGCTGCAAGCGGCTTTTATTCGCCACATGGAAATACAAATGCTCTTCAACCCGCCATACCGTGATAGGTATGACTACTGGGCGACCATTAATCACAAACCCCATATGCCCCAGCTTTAAATCATCAATGAGCTGATAAACCGTTGCTTTGTCATAGCTTGCGCGCTTGGCCACTCTTTTCACTCTGCTGTGTTCGGTACAGTTAAGTTCAGTCATTTCTTCCTCCTTGTGTTTTTAAAGCTGTCTATTTATTACTCTTTAAAATCTAACCGCTGGTCAGCCCCCCTGCTATGGGTTGCATTACGTGATTTGATATGGTGATTTTGCGCCTCAACTGGTATCGTTAAAAGATCCAGTTTTTAATAATACATGGTGCCAGTTGATGGAAGCCCCTTCGTTTTCGAGTTTTGAATTTAGCTCTGACCGTCCGTTACAGGAGCAGCTACAATCCCAGCTAACCCAGTGGATATGCGAAGGTCGATTGCCACCGGGTACCCGCCTGCCCTCTTCTCGCCATCTGTCCACTGAGCTTGGCATTAGCCGCAATACCGTGACGATTGTGCTGGAGCAGCTAAAGTCGGAGGGGTTCCTGGAGAGTGTTCAAGGCAAAGGAGTATATGTATCGGCAGACTTGCCACGTGATATTTCAGGCCCATCTGCCATTCGCTGGGATGCAAAAGGCGCACTTCCAGAACTCTCAGACTTTGGCCGCGACCTTAATAAAACACCACTCATGGAACACGGCGAAATACTGCCATTTACGCCGGGCATACCGGATATAAACTCGTTTCCTCAGAAAGCCTGGCTGCAAATACAAAGAACCCATCAGAGCCGTGTGAGTTTACTGGGCTATAACGGTAATCAGGGGTATGGGCCACTGCGGGAGTCTCTTGCAGAGTATTTAACACTCTCCCGTGGTGTACGCTGCAAAGCAGATCAGATCATCATTACTCAGGGTGCACAGCAGGCGATCTCTCTCTGTGCACAACTGCTATTAAACGAAGGGGATTCAGTTCTGGTAGAAAACCCGGGCTATATGGGGGCAAGAAAAGCATTTTTAGCACGTAGAGCTAAGTTAATATCCTGCCCAATGGGTGAGCACGGAGTAGACCTTACAGCCCTGCAACGCCGTTTAAACATAGCGTCATGTCACCCCAAACTGATGTACATCACCCCGACCCACCAGTACCCTTTAGGAGGCATTCTGCCCGCATCGCAACGGTTGAAGCTATTGGACTGGGCAGCGGCGAATAACATCTGGTTAATAGAGGATGACTACGACAGCGAGTTTCACTATTTCCACAAACCCATCGCGGCGCTACAGGGGATGGCAGAACAAACGCCCGTCATCTATATGGGCAGCTTTAGCAAAACGTTATTTCCCGCATTAAGGCTAGGTTATCTCGTGGTGCCTGAAGCGCTAGTTAAGGTTTTTGTCAAAGCTAAAAGCTATATGGGGGGCGAGTCTCCGATGCTCACACAAGCCGTTGTTGCCGATTTTATTAGCGAGGGGCATTTTGTCCGCCACCTACGCCGAATGCGGCTTCTGTATCAGGAAAAGTGGCTGCACCTCAACCACCTGCTGGGCACTCAGTTACCTCAGCATGTAAAACCCATCGCACAAAGTGCCGGTATGCATCTGGCTGTTGAGATTCCAGATGTAGACGACCTGGCACTAAAACAGGATTTTCAAAAACAGGGCTACGGCAGCTCAGCACTTTCATCATATTTTAATGACAAACCGACAAAAACGGGGCTGGTGTTGGGGTTTGCCAATACCACAAAAGATCAACGAGAAGAGGGAATTTCTTCGTTAAAGGGGCTGTTAAAAAGGCCCTATTAACTGTAGTAGTACTAACTGTAGTAACTCAGTCTTGAACAGACAGGCTTGGAATTGATTTTCGATTTTATCTGACAACCCCTTCCCCAAAGCAACTATTGAGAGTTCAGCACTGGTAGGCAACTCTGGACGCATTATTAGTAACAAAAAAAACATCGTGCTACAATCAGACTTTATTCAGTCCGAATATAGGTATGTAAATGCAAACCGAAACAGTTACTTTCGTAAAAGAGAATGCTAACAAGCTTAACGTGGATGAACCTTTGTTAGTTACTCAAAATGGAAAAGCAAAATATGTGGTTCAGAGTTTTGAAGATTATCAATATCAACAGGATTCGATAGCTTTGCTTAAATTGGTAAATCTAGCGGAGAAAAGCATAACAAAAGAACTCTCGATAAATGATGCTTTTGATATAGATTAAATTATTATGTCATATCAACTCATTTTTAGTCCCGTATTTAAGATCTCCCTGAGAAGGCTTTGTAGTTTTATAACGAGAAAGCATTCAAAAAAACTAGCAAATAAAACAAAAATAGCGATCCGAAGTGGTATTGAAGGCAAGCTTCTCCGTGACCCTTTAATCGGGCCAATATGTGATCGTCTTATAGATTTGGGAGTTGCAGGGTATCGGCAGTTGATAATAGATAAGCACAATATAGTTATTTATCGAGTCGATATTGAGAAAGAAAAGATTGTCGTATTATTGGTGTTTGATAGCAGACAGAGTATCGAAAAGCTTCTCAGCGATGTTAACCTAATTATTTAACCTGAGTTGAAAGGGCCTCTTTGTCACAACAGCTGAGAAGGTAATAAGGCTCATTTACAGCAAAAAACCACTACATAATAACCTTGTAATACCGATCAATAAACATATCTCACCGCTCAATAAACAACCACATCACGGCCTTTTGCCTTACCTTGATACAGTAACGAGTCAGCTCTGCTTAAGCACATACTAAACGTTTCATCCTCACCCACTTCTGCAACGCCTATGGTAGCTGTCATGGAAAAGGGCTCTTCTGCATTAACAATAACCACAGACTTTATCGTCTGGCGGATATTTTCCAGTACGACGATAGCGCCTTTTAGGGCTGTGTTGGGCAATATAACTACAAACTCCTCTCCTCCCCAGCGAATAACAATATCCTGATGCCTGACGGAAGAACTTAAACATAGCGCAGCCTTAACCAAAACTTCATCACCCGTACTATGTCCAAAGCGATCATTAATTGATTTAAAATGATCCAGGTCGATCAACGCCACCGAATAACCGATTCCCGAGCGCTTGAACCGCTCATGCTCCTGTTTAATCACCATTTCGGCACCATAGCGATTGACCAACCCGGTCAGTGCATCAGTGTGCGCCATAGCTTCAAGTTGCTGGTTAGAAGCCCTTAATTCAGCGGTTCTTTCAGATACCGTGCTCTCTAATTTAGCCGTCAGGTCGACCAACTCCTTATTGCTGGCCTCCAAATCAGCGCCTAGTTTTTCAGACAGGCTAAACGCCTCTGTCAGCCTCATATTCGTTACATAGAGCTGGCTCAAGACGTAAATCATCACACCAAAACTTGTAAGGTAGCCTACTGTGCCGATTTCATGAGCATAAGCAATGTCATTGACTGCGGTAATAGCCAGCGCACTGGTTCCGATAAATAGCGCGATCGCCCCCTGTTTTCGTTGACGCATAGCCAGACCTAACACGTAGAACAGATAGACCATGACGATAAAAATGCTATAGATTTGAAAACTAAAAATCAGTCTGGAAGAGAGGTCAACAGAGGCAACAAGCAATATCCCAATATAAATGGCTGATACACCACCCATCGCGATCATTACAGTGTGACTAAACTGCTCCGGGAAACTTGATCGAATGAATAGCGCAAACAACGGCACACTCAAATAGAAGGTTAGGTAATCAACAATGATAATCTGGCTGAATGTTAGGGCAGGAAAAACATGAAGTAGAATAATATCGTTTAGTATCAGTTCTCTAACACCTAATGCGGTGCATATCATTGCCACCAAAAGAGGTAAAACCTCTTTCCTGCGCAGTAGACATAAAATCAAATTAAACGCAGCAACGGCGAATAGAAAACCCGATAAAAATACGCTGAGCAGCAAAGAGTGCTGCTGTTCATCATAGATGACTTCAGGGGAACCTAACCCTATTGAATACCAAACCCCACCCCAGTTATAACTAAAGTTTGCCACTCGCAAGGTCAGATCAAATGTCTTGGCAGGTGGCGAAAAACTGATAACTTTAGGTTGATAGGCAGGTTTAGTATTAGACGAATTCGTACCCGGCAAACCCACAGTGGTTAAGTGTGTTTCATTTACAAATAGCGAATAGGCCGTTCCTATCGTAGGTAACCTTATCGCAAGGGGATTAGCAACGTCACCAATAGTGATTTTCAGATGGAAGGTTCCAAAACCGTGAGCGCTATCCTGAACCGTTTGAAACTCACTCATATCCCAAGAATGCGGCAGCTCTATTACGTGAGTATTTTCAGACATCAAGCGTTCATTAACCTGGAAAGCTGACAAATACTCCCCGGGAAAGAAATTCCACTCGCCATCCAGTGATACCGCCTGTTCGGTAAGGTCAAACTCAGTTAAGTTAAAGCTTCCAGCCTGAGCAACCGGTCTGGCATCGGTCTGGTATCGCAGACTCAGCGAGCCCAAAATCATAAACATCATGGCTGATAAAAACAGAACCAGCAACACGGCAACAATGGGTTTAGTCCAATGCAAGATCATAAGATAGGCTTTGGTATCAGAACAATAAGTAACTCATTAACTGTAGGATGATAGCGGCCAGTAAGCAAACTCGTCAGGCCGAATCAGCAGGACAATTCAGGAAGAAGGAGCATGCGGCATACCATGATATTCTTCGGATGCCATTTCGGTGAGTCGGCTAAGCACCCTTTCGAACTCAAAGCTTAACGCACCGCCTAAGTAAAGCTGCGCTAGTGGCACTGAACAGGTCACAAAGAGCTTCACTTTGCGCTCATAAAACTCATCAACCAGCGCGATAAACCTTCTCGCCGCATCATCCGTTGATGACAACACAACCTTTCGTTCTCCGGTTTCGCCCGTCCCACTTTCCCCCACAGATATAAACCTCTAGGAGAGACTACGCGCTTATCAGCAGAGCAAAGCTGCTCATACAAAACGTTAAGCGCATCCAACACCTCCCGTTGCGCCATATCTTCCGATACGGCACCATTGTTAACCAGCAACTGGTATTTTTGTTTTGGACTTAGCGACAAAAAGAGCCTTTAATCGAATTATAAGAACAGACGGTCTGAAACAGACAGCCTGAAAAGGTGCTTATCTGAAAAATGATCACCTGAAAAATAGTTGTAGCTGAATGCAGTAGAGACCAGCTACGAGTGGTTCACCGAGTCAACTTCCTGCTGGGTTAAATATCGCCACTCACCCGGCGCTAGTTCTTCATCCAAGAGAATCTCCCCAACTTGCTCTCGATGCAACTCAACAACCCGGTTATTAACCGCACCAAACATGCGCTTTACCTGATGATATTTACCTTCGTGTATGGTTAATAGCACTTCTTTTGGCGATAGAATTTCCAGCTCGGCGGGGAGTGTTGGCTGTTTTTCCCCTTTCAGCATAACACCTTCAGAGAATTGTTGAGCCACATCGTCCGTAACCGGCTCTGCCAAAACGGCATAATAGCGTTTGCGGCAATGTTTTTTAGGGGACGTAATCTGGTGCGACCACTTGCCATCATCGGTAATAAGTACCAGGCCAGTGGTGTCAACATCGAGGCGCCCGGCAATCATTAAATCTTCGACTCGCTCAATATCAAACAGATCAAATATCGAGCGGTAATCATCATCCAGTGAAGTGCATACTGCGCCGTCAGGTTTATTCAGCATAATATAACGAGGGCCGGAGAAACGCAGCCGTCGCCCGTCATATACCACTTCATGGCTGTCATTGATCTTTACCTTCTGGTCTTTCTCAACAACCCCATCCACTTTAACATGGCCTTTACCGATAACTCGTTTAGCTTGAATGCGTGTTAACCCGGTGCAGGTGCATAAAAATTTATCGAGACGCATAGATACTCACTACTAAAACCAATATTCACTACTAAAATTGACGCTTATTAATATAGACACTGACGACTACTGACACTAACTACTCACAATATGGGTGCTGCTTATTTCTTCGGTCGAGGGTTATGCCCACGGGCATTTTCACCAGACCGCTGCCCGTCTTTGTGTTCTACTCTGGGCTTTTTAGGTTTCTTTGGCTTCTTGGTTTTTGGCGGACGTGTATTCAGCTTCGTTTCGCGCAGTGGTTCAACGGGTTTAAAACCTTCAATCTCTTTGCGGGGCAACAGCTCGCCAATTAGCCGTTCAATATCAGACAATAACTTAAGCTCTTCAGCGCACACCAATGAGACCGCCTGCCCACTAGCCCCCGCACGACCCGTACGGCCAATACGGTGCACGTAATCCTCGGGTACATTCGGCAAGTCAAAGTTAACCACCTGTGGTAACTGGTCGATATCCAAGCCTCTGGCTGCGATATCAGTCGCCACTAACACTCTCACTGCACCGCTCTTAAAGTCAGCCAGCGCTCTAGTGCGCGCGCCCTGACCTTTATTGCCGTGAATAGCCGCCGCGGTAATACCTTTGCTTTCCAGCTGTTTGGTTAACCGGTTGGCACCGTGCTTGGTCTTGCTAAAGACCAACACCTGTTGCCATTTGTTTTCCTGTACCAGCTTAATAAGCATCGCTGACTTTTTTGACTTATCGGCAGGGTACACCCACTGTTCAACCGCTTTAACCGTGGTATTAGGGGGGGAAACCGAGATCTCAACCGGATTGTTCACCAGCCCTTTAGCCAGCTTCCGAATATCGTCAGAAAAGGTTGCTGAAAACAGCAGGTTTTGTCGATTTTTGGGTAACAGAGCGAGGATCTTTTTAATATCGTGAATAAAGCCCATATCCAGCATTCGGTCAGCTTCATCGAGTACCAGCACTTCAAGTTGTTTGAACTTAATGGCGTTCTGGCTATATAGATCAAGCAGTCGTCCAGGGGTGGCAACCAACACATCAACCCCTTTACGCAATTTCATCATTTGCGGGTTGATCTTAACACCACCAAAAACAACCGCAGATCGCAAAGGCAGGTTTTTACCATAGGTTGCAACGCTCTCTCCCACCTGGGCCGCCAACTCTCGTGTCGGGGTTAAAACCAGTGCTCTGACTTGATTGTTTTGAGCACGTTCGCCATCAGAAAGCCGTTGTAGCAGTGGTAAGGTAAACCCCGCTGTTTTACCCGTCCCGGTTTGAGCTGCCGCCATTACATCCTTACCTTCAATGACCGCCGGAATCGCTTGTGCCTGAATGGGCGAAGGTTTGTCATAGCCTTGTTCGGATATGGCTTTAAGAATAGGAGCAGAAAGGCCCAGGGAATCAAAACTCATAGATATATCTCGTGTTACTGCGGAGGATAAAACTGCCAGATAGGCGGGCGTGCAGCTTACAGGATATTGGCCTTAAGCGCCATGTAAATACAAGCTTAAGGCAATAAGCAGAAGAGTTAGTGGTAAATGTGTATTACTGTTTCACTTTATAGCAACTAAAGTGAGTCCGTCAGCTCATCACTTTCTTTCAAGGTAAACAGCTTTGGCTCTGCTTTAGCGGTGTTAACCCCTCCCCATTCGAGCTTATTATCTGAGCCATTTAATATTTCAGCCGCAAAAGATTCGGCAAATCCCGTTTGATACTCCAACTCTACCCCCAAATACATTTGGTTGCTGCTCGCCTTTTTAAACTTATAAACCACAGCAACGCCTGCAATCTGGCGTGTATTGACTTGAGCATTAAGCGTTTGCCAAATAAGCGGTATGATTTTATCGGAGTTCTTCGCAACCTCACCTGGTTTCGCGTACCAGACATATTTAACAGTTCCATTCTTGAAGAGCGCGGCACCATAGGGGGAAAAATCCCCGTAAGTATCTTGTAATCCCTTTGATTTCTGTAAAACATTGCCAAGAAGGTACTTTAGGTTTGTTCGAGCCTCTTGCTCTTCAAACGCGGGCTTATCTTGCGTTGCCTGAGATTCCCCCCCCTCAGCTAAAACCATGCCCGAAAGGCTTTCCATCAGAAGAAAACCAAGTAAAGACAACCATTTTAATATTGATTTTTGATCTAGTTTCATCAGAAATGTTTGAATACTTAAGTAAATGTCTATAAAGCAAAAAGCCTCCTATGGAAGCTTTTTGCCATTAACTCTTGAAATAAAGCAGTGGCTAGTGTCCGTAGACCAGTGCCGAACCTGTCATTTTAATATCGGTCATGTAGACGCTACCTATAGCAGCACCACCAATTGTAATATCTTCAAAATCGATATCGGCTTCAAAGTTTTGCAAATCAATAGCTAACCCTGCAACGCCTTGTGCGCTAGTTCCTTTGTTTATATTAAGCTGTGCGTGGGCCATTGAGTGCCCCTTATCATCCACAGCCAACCAAACTTTGTCGGCACCACGACTGTTATGAATGGCAATTTTGGTTTCAACCCCCATAAAAGGAACTTTCAAAGAACCTTCAGCATTGAAGTAAGTCGAAATATTCATGCCACCACCATCACTATCAATGAAAATCTCAGTTGGCCCAAAGTAACCTGAGATTTTAAAATCAGAAACCAACACAGTCCCTGTGCTCACGTTACCTATCTCTTCAGTAGATTTACCAAGCCCCACTGAACCTATTTCCAAGCTGTAATCCACTTGATTGAGCAGATTAGTAAAGTCAGTAGCACTTACTGATATCAGCAGGTCGCCATCTGAGAGCACGGGAGCCGTGTAGTTACCACTTACCTGACCACCACCAACAACGACTTGAGATGCCAAGTCAATGAGAGTCTCCCCCATGTTGTTTCGGCCGAGATCGGAACCATCACCCACAACATCCACCATAATCTGGATATCATTTAAGATGCCGTCTCCCGTACCACCAAAAGCACCGGTTCCACCTGTCAGGGTTATATCTTTAATAGATATAAAACCGCCATCTTTATAGTCAACAGCGCCCATTTTTATTTCTGCTGAGTGGATATCTATGGTCAAACCCGCCTGGCCGGTGGTATTCCCCATTTCTGTATCATCTAGCGAAACCAAGTCAGCATGAGCTGTTGACGCTGCAGTTATCGCAGCTATTAACGCTATTTTCTTCAGGCCTTTCATATTTTTCTCCGTCATTGAAGATTATTTTATTTTTGATTTGAGTCGTCTCGCTTAACGAGCGGAAAAGCAACCGTGCCCGTAAAGCTATCGCGTAGTCATTAGGCTTTTTTTGCACAAATTAATCATTGTTAAAAAAGGAAAGGATTTTGTTAAAAGCGGTAACCGTGATGAGGATTAATTCAGATTGTGAGCTACTTCATAATATCTGCTAAACACCTTAACTCACACAACCCGTGTGTAACAGGTATCACGCTTACCCTTGGAAGGATATAGGCCACTTAAAACGAAAAAAAGCACTTTCCCGCAAAGGAAAGCGCTTAAAAAATCAAGCAATATTGGCCTGACAAGCCAACTAAGGAGAAAGCATTAGTCGAGGATAGGACTCATATCTAACTCGATTGTATTTCCTGAACCTTTCATTTTAAGGCTTAGAATACTCGTTAGCGCCCCGCAATTTTCAAGTTCAGGCATGTCATAAGTACCTGTAACCTTGCCACCCAGCAATGGATTGAAATCCTCTCCTTCAAGTGAATTGACCGTAAATGTAACGGGTTCTTTGGTACGACAATTTTCTCCACCGCCAATTTTCCAGTTAATCCACCCAAACATCGTTTTTGTCACTTTGGGTAGCTTAACATAAGCCGTAGATACCGCCGTTAACTTACCGTCAATCAACGTGCCTACTGTTTCACCCACTGGCTCAAACTCAACTTGAGCGGTCGCCAAATAGCGACTCCAGCCTTGGATAATTTCAAAGCTCCCCTGAGTTGAATCAAGTAGCAGGTTACCAACAAACGTGCCAGATGCCAGATCAAAATCATTGGTAATGACGCCGCTTAAAGGAATAGTGCCGTGATTGGCTGCAATATAAGATGAACCGTTTACATTGTAGTTTAGCTCTACACCAGGGCCTGGAGGTGGTGGAGTACAGCTATCAGGGTCTGCAATACATGGGTCAACAATTACTTCTTCACCGAAACCGGTCAAGGTTACAACGGTTTCTGCTTCGTCTGCATCATCAGACAAAATTGTAACGGCGCCTGTACCCTGACCTATACTTGCTGAATAGGTGACATCAACAGAACAGCTAGCACCAGCCGCAACCGTTGAACAATTATTAACGCCGGTAAAGCCTTCGCCCGAAACCGCTACGTTAGAAATCGTGAGTGCTGCTCCACCGGTATTATTAACAGTAACAACTTCAGTTTTACTATTGCCTGCTGCAATAGTGCCAAAGTCAACAGACTGAACGACATCAATCTCAGGGAATACTTCGATTTCACCTGATCCGCTAAGCTGAATGTCTACAGCTGGGTCTACCTCGTCGTTTGACTCGATAGTTAATACCGCATTCTGAGGACCTTCTTCTGACGCGTTGTACGTCACAGTAACAGCACAGGTTGACTTACCTGGAATAACAGAACACTGGTTATTCTGAGAGAAAACAGAAGCATCTGCACCTGCAATATCAACTCGACTAATTTCTAGATCCATTTCACCGGCATTGGTGATGATGATTGTTTTGCTAGTCTGCTGACCCAATTGAATAGTTCCGAAGTCCACTGATGTCTGGTCGACTTCGATATCAGCAGGAATTTCTGGAATAACGACACCACCAACGACCTCAAACGTAACCAGTGTATTGTCCTGACCTGGTGCAAGCGCACAATCAGCCACAAACTCACCAACAGGAGCCGGAGCAACCTGGCCATTTTCTTTTAGGTTTTTCAGATCCATAACAAGATCATCAACTGTCAACGTTACAACACCCGCGTGAGATGAATCAAATGCTTGCGCTGGAGCTGTGCCAGAAGCAGGCACTTCAAACGAGCCAGCCTCATCAGTTGGTATAGTCGTAGGAGGGATCACAAGATCAGCGTTATTGGTAATGTCGCCTACAACCGTTCTAAAAGTGTTCAAGCTTGTCGCTGTACCGGTGATGGTTGTTGCATCAACGATACTCAAACCTAAACGACCTTTTTCAGGGATTATATTGACCGTATCTATAAAAACCTCACCTAACGTAGCAGCACCACTTGCGTCCAAAACAAGTTGCTCTGGGTAGTCTGCAGTTATGTTAGCGGTAATCGTTTGATCACCGATCAAAGGAAATGGACATACAAAGTCTAGAGCTTTGGTGACGGGTGCAGCCATTGCCACGTTATTAGCAGCCATTAATGCGGCGCCCATTACTGCTACCCGCAAGGGGTTAAGTTTAAAGTTTGTTGTTTTCATCCTTTCATCCTGTGTGCTCTGTTATCAAAATTATTAGACATTCCAAAAAGCCCTCCACAGAAACTACAACTTATCTGACCAACTTTCATAGAATAAGATCTGTGCGCCGTCCTGTGGAGCAACAAGTTAGGCCTTGGAGGAACTTGGGGGATATTTGGCTGTTTTTGACTCAGATAGTCATTATCAAAATAGGAAGGATTTTTGTTATAAACGGTATATGTGAAGAGAGACCACAAGAAATTGTGACCAAAATCATGATTTGGATATATGAGCGGCTAAGAAACAGCTTAAGGTGAGGTGCTGCATAAATTTAGTTCCCGCCCCCTTTTAAAGTTACATCAAACGTGAAAAGTCCACGCGATCAGACGACTGATCTTTTGTCCCTGAGCCATTTCCACCACCTTAACCTGCTTAGCACCTGACTTACGCAGCATTGCCTTTAATGGCTTAACATTCTCCCTCTTTGATACCAGGCTCGTAAACCAACCGACCTGATGACCATAACCAACACTCTCTTTAACCATGCGGGTTAAAAACGCTATTTCTCCCCCTTTGCACCAAAGCTCTGCCTTTTGGCCACCAAAGTTAAGCGCTGGTTCTGTGCTATTTTGCGCGTCATTCTTTGATGTTTTATTCAGGTTCTTCCATTTGCGTCGGCTGCCCGCTGTCGCGTCTGCCATGGATGAGTGAAAAGGCGGATTGCAGAGTGTCAGGGCGAATCGGTCATTTGCGGTAATAATCCCTTTAAAAATTGACTGAGGGTCTTTCTGCAATTTCACCGTAACCTTGTCTTTTAAACAGCGGTTCGATTCAACAATACATGTCGCTGCAGCTACTGAAACAGGGTCGATATCTGTCGCCGTAAAGTGCCAGCCATAAGACTGGCTACCAATAATCGGATAAATGCAGTTAGCCCCGGTACCAATATCCAGTACCTTTATACCTTTTCCGGACGATACGCCAGTTTTGCCGGACTGTGCGATAGTTTTGCCAGAAACTACGCCATTTTTTGGCCGGTCCCCCTTCGTGGTGTCTATATGGTGAAGCGGCGCAGACTGTTCTAACAAGTCTGCCACATAGTGGATATAATCAGCCCTGCCAGGAATGGGAGGACAAAGATAGCCATCAGGAATTTGCCAGTGGGTGACTTTATAGTAATAAGCAAGCAAGGCCCTATTGAGCGACAGCACCGCTTTTTGATCGCTGAAATCAATGGTGTTATCGCCTTTCGGGTTGGGCTTGATATGGGCCTTCAGCTCCGGGCAGGCTTGGCAAAGCCTCTCAAGGTCGTAGCGCCCGCGGTGAATGTTTCTCGGGTGTAACGATCCTTTGCCTTGAGATTTATTTGCTTTCAGGTTCGAGCCACGGTTTGCTTTCAAGGTAGTCCAGTATTTATAACGTCAGGATTATGCAAGCTGACTGCACGAACCATGCACAGCCAGCAAAAGACAGAGCGTTCGATGAGTACGGTTACGATTGGTTCAAGTGCTGAGTCATGCTGTTACCAAGTGATGAAACTTCACTGGCTTTGAAATGTTCAATAAGTTGATCTTTATTTTGCCAGATACCGGTAATCCAGGCCTGAAACTCGGCCTTAAACACAGGGTCTTGCGAGTAGTCTTTGCCTCTCAGAGTCTCAGGTATAGGTACCTCTTTCACATCAACAACAATATTTTTTACTTTGCCGGTTAACAACCCCCAAATCCCCTGAGGGCCTTCCGGGTAATAGATCGTGATATCCAGCATGGTATGCATCTGCTCGCCCATGCTTCCCATTACAAATGCAGCACCGCCAAACTTTGGATTGAGCAGGTTAATGTATGGTGACTGCTGCTTTGCGTGTTTTGCTGGCGTAAACCGGGTACCTTCCAGAAAATTAAACACAGCTACGGGGGTGGTCTTGAATTTTTCACATGCGATACGGGTTGTTTCCAGATCCTTCCCCTTCATTTCGGGGTGTTTTTTCAAATATTCGCGGGAGTATCGCTTCATAAATGGAAAATCCAGCGCCCACCAGCATACCCCCATAATAGGCACCCAGATCAGTTCCTGCTTGAGGAAAAACTTGAGCATCGGGATCTTTCTATTCAGCACCTTTTGAACCACCGGAATATCGGTCCATGACTGGTGGTTACAATTTACAAAATACCAGTCGTTTTTCTTCAGGCCTTTTACCCCGGTGACGTGCCAGTTTATCTTTTGCGTGAGTGACAGAATTGCACTATTGAATGCGACCCAGGCATTGGCGATCTCAATAAGCAGGAGGGTCATTAATTTTCGAATAGCCTTAACTGGAAGCGCAAGCTTGAGGAATGTTCCGAATAAAAGGAAAGGAAGCCAAAAAAAGGTGTTTGCGACAATTAGTGTAAACGCCAACAGACCTCTGAACCAATTAGGAAGAAAGCTTAGCATCTAATATCCCGGCCATAGTAGTGAACAGATTGGAAAAATTCTACGCGGGAAAAAAACAAACTTCAATAACGCCGTATTGGTAGGCAACATCGCTTTGCCTAGGTCTCTACCAGTCTAAAGCTGGTTAGCCTTTCTATATGCGCCCTGATAGTCGAATATGCGTTCTTGAACCCGCCATATCTGCCCTGCACCTTTGCTGGAAACTTTTCTTGCTATTACATAGTCTGGCGCAGCGAATGATTCTGAAGCGCTCATTACCTGATCAATTCTAGTGAATTTCCGGGGCTCTGCGCCTTGTTTAAATCGGCGTCCGAACAGCTGATTAAAAACATGCTGCTGTCCTTTATGGGAAAGATCAAACGATTCACTCAGCTCGTCCCCTTGCTCGTCATGATAGATAATTTTTAGCCTGCCGTTACTCTCTTCAAAGGTGACGCCAGCACAGCGTATCACCAGCGCATCCTTAAGTTGAAGAGCCGCCTTTAGCTGGTCATCCGGGTCTATTAGCGCTTCATGGCAGCGTTGGCAATCTCGCGCTGCAATATCATTTTCCGCGCCGCAGTGACGACACTCTTTAAAGCGAAACCGATAGTCACAGGGAATTTTCTCACCCTGCGGGTCAACCTCAACTCCCCAGCACTTGCGCCCATAATGCTCGATGATATGACCGCTATCATCGGTTAGTCCCCAGAATGTATTGGCAAAGTCACAGCGAGGGCAATGAACCATGACAGGAACACTCTCCGATGAGGGTTTAGGGGCGCCCACCTCGGGATAAAATAGATCAAACCCATTGCCAGCGTAATCGATTACCAGACAATCTTTCTTCCCTTCCGATAACCGCAAACCCCGACCAACAATTTGTTGGTAGAGACTTACCGACTCTGTAGGACGCAATATGGCAATCAAATCTACGTGTGGGGCATCAAACCCGGTCGTCAATACCGACACGTTGACCAGAAACGTCAGCTGACCGGATTTAAATTTTGATATCAGCTCATTGCGCTCCTGATTTGGTGTCTTGCCAGTAATCAATGCCGTTTTTGTGGCATCCAAATACCCGGTAATTTCTACAGCGTGTTGCACACTCGCTGCAAAAATCATCACGCCGCGCCGCTTGGGCTCTTTGTTTGCCAGCCACTCAACCTGTTCGATGATCCCCTGTGTTACTCGGGGGTAACGAGAGAGCAGTTCGTTCACCTCTCGCTCATTGTACCGACCCGCCGCATCGCTTTTCAGGCTTGAAAAATCGTAGTGGGTAATCGCAGCATCAACAACCTTGGGCGGGGTTAAAAAGCCGTTTTTAACCATATAATTTAGCGGCAGCTCATAAATACAGTGAGCAAATGGCCTTGGCTCGTCTGCTCGACAATACCCATGATAGTGATATCGATAGATCCACCCTATCCCCATGCGGTAAGGGGTAGCTGTCAACCCGAGCACTTTCAGGTTCTTATTGTGCTGTTTAAGTTGGCGAATAAGTTGAAGATATTGGCTTTCGTTATCAACTTTACCCTCTTGATCAACGGCACTTTCTTGATCAACGATACTTTCGTGATCAACATTGCCGCTGACACGGTGGCACTCATCGATAATCACCAGAGAATAAGCCTCCGAGAAGGCGTCGAGATTTCTGGCAACCGACTGGATACTGGCAAAGGTGACTTGTTGCGACGTACTTTTTTGTTTCAAGCCAGCAGAGAAAATACTCGCCTTAAGGCCGTAGCTCTCATACTTTGCATGGTTCTGTTCGACCAACTCTTTGACATGCGCCAGAACCAGAATCTTGCGTTTTGCCAGTCGCGCCAATTCAGCAATCACCAGACTTTTACCCGCGCCGGTTGGCAGCACGATAACTGCGGATTCGTCACTGCTGCGAAAATGCTCTACCGTTGCTTTAACGGCATCTCGCTGATAGTTGCGAAGTGTAAACGCCATATTATTTTGATTGACCTGTACTTTACCGATTTACCTGGCACTGCTTTCCTGCAGATGACTGAAAGAGAGGATATTAACACTTATCAGACCCACATTAGCTAACCTTTTACATTCAGCCCGACGGCTGAAAATTTATTTGATCGGGCGCAGGGCACCCTCCTACCTTCGTAATCTCTTATTTTGCCAAGGTCTTTGTACGAGGGCGCCCTGCGCCCGATTCTATAGGGTGCGCCATGCGCACCAGTGTCAGCAAGTAGATTATATGCAGGAGCCTTCCACGCCTCTATTAGTTTGCAGTTCGTCATTTTAACCGCTGAAAGGAATTAACCAGAGCTTCCCTAAGCATTACATTTCTGCATATCACTTAAAGGGAGGATATTAACACTTATCAGGCTCGGATTAGCGAACCTTTTACATTCAGCCCGGCGGCTGAAAATTTATTTGATCGGGCGCAGGGCACCCTCCTACCTTTGTAGTCTCTTATTTTGCCAAGGTCTTTGTACGAGGGCGCCCCGCGCCCGATTCTATAGTCCACTATAAACCCTTTCAAAAATAGTCCTTAACAGAGTAAAATCGCTTCCCCTTACACTACTTAAAAAGATGAGTCACACTCGATTACAATGATTCAAAGAGCAGTAACGACAAACTATGATCGAATGTGATTCTCAACAACCTCCTTCGTCCCCTTCCCTGCGTATTGGTGTTGTCGGGGGCGGTATGGCGGGCTCAACAGTCGCGCTTCGACTGGCCGAACTCGGCCTTGAAATTGTACTGTTCGAAGAGGGTAAAACACTGGTGAATGGGCCACCTATTTGCCACCTCCATGCGGGCGGAAATCTCTACCGGGAAATTTCGGATCAACAGTGTATTACTCTGCTTCATCAATCAATCGATACGCTTCAGGTTTACCCCCATACGGCCAATATACGCCCCACCGTTATCGCTATTCCCAAACGTGACAAGGGTTCGCCTGATGCCCTGCTTCCCAGGCTTAAAAAACTGCAACACGAATATGCGTCACTGGTTGAACAACAACCATCGAAAAAAGTACTGGGGTCACCCAGTGAGTACTTTAAGCTATATGACCGGGCTGCACTGGAAGCGCTAACAGAGAAAGAAATACCCGATGCCGTCACGACATTGGATGACTGGATGATTCCAGTGGCAAAAAACCTGAACCTGGATGAATTCAAACTCCCTCTGATTATTGTTCAGGAGTACGGGTTAAGTATTTTCCGTATTGCCTCTACAGTCACGCTGGCCTTTGAAAAACTTGCCAACTGCAGGGTATTAACCAGTACCAAGGTTATTGATATTCAACCCCGGACAAACAGTCAGGGGTGGGAGATATCATATCAATCCCGCGGACAGGCAGCTGATTCGGTTCACGTTGACTACCTGATTAATGCATGTGGTTACCGAACAGGGACGCTGGACGATATGTCGGGATTTAAAAGAGACCGACTGGTTGAGTTCAAAGCCGCCTATATTGCACATTGGCCAGAGTGCCACGGACAGTGGCCAGAAGTGATATTCCACGGTGAGCGAGGCACCCCCGATGGCATGGCCCAGTTGACGCCTTACCCTGGCGGTTATTTTCAACTTCATGGTATGACTGAGGAGATTACCCTCTTCAAACAGGGGCTGGTTTCATCGTCCAGCAGCAGCGCTCAGCCTAAACTAAACAGCCTGTTTAATCGCAAGTTAACGGATCGCTGGTATCAAAACGAGATAGAACGACGCACCGACAAAGCCATAGACCATGTTGCTCAATTCATTCCAGCATTTGGCAGCGCCACTGTTGGCGGCAACCCGATGTTTGGCGCTCAACAAATCCCCGGTGATGATCCGACACTGAGGGCGGCCGACGTATCCTTTGCCGGGAGCCGATACGCAAGAGCGGAAATAGTGAAAGCATCATCCGCACTGGCCGTTGCGGATGCCATTCTGGAGCAACTCAAAGAAGAGTCACTATTGACTTCAGGCAATCCTATCAAAGCAGCTACATATGGCACTGAAACCGCTCAGCAGTTCTCCATAACCAACACGCTTGCCCCCGATAACATTACCTCTTTGGCTGAAGAGTTTGCCATAAGCAGAGCATGCCCGGCAGAACTAGCCAGGCCTGTTGGAACCCTTAGTATTGCAAAAACGAGCATTACAAAAAGCTAGTACCAGAAAAAATTAGTACCAGAAAAAACGAGTACCGCAAAAATCCAGTATCGTAAAACGATAACAAGAGCCGATCAGTTAACAGGCCAGGGAATCTCAACATCCAACTGCTGTGCTATTCCCATCGCAGATTGCACTGCGCTCTCAAGCAGCGGTATTCCCGGCATGGCATAAGACCCGCAATACCAGACCTGGCGGTTATTCTGTTTCTGAAGTTGATTCAGTGACTTGATGGCTGCCAGGCTTTCAAGATTGACGGTTGGACGCTCAAAATGAGAGCGGCCCAATACCGTCCCTTCCTCTGGTTCTCGCAACGGGTTCCAGGTCTGAAACAGTGGTGATCTGTTTTCGAGTGATGGGTAAATTTTGTTTAGCCAGATACTGGCCATCGGTTTATCCTGATGAGATTCCAACAGGAAGTTAACGGGCGCTCTATCGCGCTCTGCACGCGGTATAAGGTCGGTGTCACCATGTACCACCACCTCACTGCGCTCATAGGGTATTTTCTTAAGTAACTTGCCCGCCGCAGACTCATCGGCCGAAATCATTTTCACCGCCTGATTCGCTTGAACGGCAATGACGACATGATCAAACTCATGCTCATTACCGTTTCTCTCGCTTATTTTAACCTTGCCATTGTGCTTGCTAATAGACTCTACTTCCGCATTACAGTGCAGCGTATGGCAATTCTCGAGCATCTTGTGAATTGCGTCTTCCGCTCCGCGCTTGGCTCGCCATATGCCGTTAAAGAGCATACCACTGGCTAGAAAGTCGATAATGATTTCAGCCGGGTACTGTTTCACCGCCGCATATGAACAGGTACAGATTGCTGCAAATGAAGGAAATATCACCTCTTCAATAAACACACTAGAGTACTGATTGGCGCGAAGGTAGTGTTCAATGGTTAACCCATCAGTCAGCCCTTTACGACGGTCTCGCTTGGCAAACAACAGGAATCGGCCGGTGTCTCGCGCAATGCGAACCGATTTGGGATTTATCTTGCTCAGGCCAGCAAAAACCGGGAATGCCCGCTTACCGAATTCAACATAGCGATAGCCAAAATAAACACTTCTGTTATCGTTGGATGAGTATGCAGCCGAGTGGTCAGTACGCTGTATTTCAACCCCCATCGCTTTATAAAACGCAACAAGGTTTTGATAGTAACAAGTATTAAACGCCCTGAGTGGTACATCAATCCGTTCTTCAAAATCTCCCTCTTTGTAGGTGAGATTAAACGCCCCCATCCCCGGATTTTCATGGCGTTCAAACAGTGTCACCTCATGCTGACGACCGAGTAACCACGCGGCACTCAAGCCTGCTATTCCACTTCCTACCACTGCAATTTTCTTTTTCACTGTCATCATCCGTTTAATTCATCCGTGAGAGCAATCTAACCAGTCAGGCACGATCATTTCAAGCACATTATTATAAATATCAAGATCATACAGCGACAGTTTGTCACACGGCAAAAGGCTTTTTATTTGCTAACCTGCCCCAGTCAGTCAATATAATCGTTATATATGGAGAAACGAATTGAAAAAACTAACTCTGACCACCCTCGCCTTAAGTATCATTTCATCCGGCACGGCGTCGGCACATGTGTCCGTCGCAACAGGCGCTGCAACTGCCAATTCGAGCCAGCTTATCACACTTAACGTACCACATGGATGCGAAGGGTTTGATACCAATATGGTTGAAGTCAATCTTCCCACCTCGTTCAAGCTAACACGCCCTATCGACAGTACATTCGGCAAAGCCGTGACTCACAAGGAAGTGCTGGACGAGCCTTTTGAACTTTACGGCAAGACCTACACAGAGGATGTAAGAACACTTACCTGGAACAAAGCGGCAGAAGATGTATTAGAGTCCGACACGCACCTCTATCAGTTTTCGTTCAGAAGCAAAATCCCCAACACGCCGTTCAAAAAATACTATCTACCAACAATACAAAACTGCACTGCAGACGATGAAAGCACGATAAAAAGTGAGTGGACGTTTAAAGGCAAAACGGAACACGGCAGCAGCGAAAAGCCAGCGCCCGCATTATGGGTTGTTCCTGCTCACACACCCGGTTGGAATGAGTATACGATAGAAGAGAGCATCAGTGATTTGTCGGTGTTTGACAGCGCCTATATCGTCTGGTCCGGCAATCAGGCATATTCAAGTAATCCTGTGACGCTCAAACAAATAGAAGCGACGGACGATGTGGAGCTTCTGCAAAGCATACCGGCCAATGCAACTATCTGGGTGAAATACTAGAAGAGGAGAGCCACATGCTTAAGCTCAATATGCCAGCCAGGTTTGCTGTGCCAGCTAAGCGACGGTGGGTATCGGCAGCATATATGATGTCTGCACTGATGTTCTCGTCTGTATTGACAGGTTGCAGTTCTGATTCTGACAATACCCTGTCTCGAGGGGCCGTTTCGGCAACTAGCGATGTGGAAAAACCGCCCGAGGAGTCAGCGACATTGCCAAACACTCTAAGAGCGCCAACGGATACAACAACCTTAGACTCCAGCCAAAAACCTGAGACATAACAGACGTGGCTGCTGATATTTAGCAAAATCAAACGGTGAAAGGACAATAGACCTTTCTCCGTTTGTTTCTGGCTTTAGCAAGAGCGGGCAGCGTAGCTTAGTCGAAGCCGTTTAGTCCTCTTCGAACAGCTTACCCAGCATGGCGT
Organism: Alkalimarinus coralli; assembly: GCF_023650515.1. Lineage (NCBI taxonomy): Bacteria > Pseudomonadati > Pseudomonadota > Gammaproteobacteria > Alteromonadales > Alteromonadaceae > Alkalimarinus > Alkalimarinus coralli. The sequence goes on along the minus strand of NZ_CP096016.1, from coordinate 436,860 downwards.
GATAGATATCTTGGTCGCCAATATACCCTGCCATTTGATTTTGATCGACAACCAGTACACCATGGCCGGTGTGATATCGAATCTCCATGACATCCTTCATGAGGGTGTTCATTGGCACTCTGGTGGGCTGCTTACCCAGGCTCTCTACCGTCTGACCAGGGGACCAGTTTTGCAGATCATGCTCCTGATCACCATAGCGAACACGGCAGCCCGCAGGCGTCTCCCCTAACTTCAACCAGTAGTCATGACGTCGACTCAGGCAGTACTCGTTGTTTTCAACGGGCATTTGGCTCAGTGGCCGTAGCAACGCATTCGCTTTTACCACTTCAACAGGGTTGGTATGGGCAACAAAGTTACGGACATAATCGTCCGCCGGATTCAGCACGATATTTTCCGGTGTGTCATGCTGAACAATCTCACCATCTTTCATAATCGCGATGTGATTACCCAGCTTCAACGCTTCATCCAGATCGTGGCTGACAAACAGCACCGTTTTATGCAGCTGCTCTTGCAAACGAAGCAGTTCATCCTGCAACTGGTTGCGAATAAGCGGGTCGAGTGCTGAAAACGGCTCATCCATCAGAATAATATCGGTCTCCATGGCCAGCGCTCTGGCCAAGCCAACCCGCTGCTGCATCCCGCCTGATAACTCCGAAGGTTTCTTTTTAGCCCATTGGGATAAGCCAACCAAATCCAGTTGGTGCATAACCCGGTCACGAATAAGCGCTTTTTCCAGCCCTTTTTGCTCCAAACCGAACGCCACATTTTGTGCCACGGTTAACCACGGCATCAGCGCAAACTTTTGAAAGACCATGGTGATGCGTTCCATCCGCACCTTTCGCTTTTCCGCCTCGTCGAGTGCCAGAAAGTTCTGCATCCCCTGGTCTGTTTCCAACCGTACTTCTCCACGGGTAATGGGGTTCAGCCCATTCGCGGTTCTTAACAGGCTCGATTTGCCAGAGCCCGATAACCCCATCAACACGCAAATTTCACCTTTCGCCACCGATAGGCTGGCATTGCGAACCGCTGCGGTTAACCCCGTGCGCTCAAGAATTTTGTTACGGCTCATCCCCTGGTCTAGTAGTGGTATTGCTCGCTCTGGTTTCTTGCCAAAAACCACGTCAACATCTTTAAACTCAATCATCGGGCACCACTCTTAGATAAACGGTCTAACATAATCGCGACCAATACAATGGCCAAACCAGCCTCAAACCCCATTGCGATATCAACCGTATTCAATGCCCGAACAACAGGTTTACCGAGTCCATCAGCCCCAACCAGTGCCGCAATAACCACCATTGAAAGTGACAGCATAATGCACTGGGTCACCCCTGCTCTAATGCTGGACATCGCAGCCGGTATTTCAATTTTCACCAAAAGATTTTTGTTAGTGCAGCCAAACGCCTTGCCTGCTTCCAGTAACTCTGCCGGCACTTCAGATATACCCAGATAAGTCAGTCTGATGGGCGCAGCAATGGCAAAAACAATCGTTGAAATTAGCCCTGGTACAACCCCTAAACCAAACAGGGTTAATGTCGGGATAAGATAAACAAACGTTGGAATCGTTTGCATCAAGTCCAGAATAGGACGTAAAAAGCGGTACAGCATTGGCCGGTGAGCTGCTGCTATCCCAATCGGAACACCAATCAGCACACATGACCCCGTGGCAAACAGTACCAGCGACAGGGTTTCGATGGTTTGCTGCCAATATCCTAAATTCCATATCAGGAACAACGACAACGTACAAAACAGCGCTGTTCCCCAGGTTCTTTGCCGCCAGATCGAAAGCACGGCCACCAAAACAATAAAAATAATGGGATGAAGACTGGAAAGTGCATCGATCAAACCTTGTATCAAGAGCTCCAACGTCATCGCGACATAGTCAAAAAACGCACCGCTGTGCTCAATCAATCCATCTATCAAATTTTCGGCCCAATCGCCGACAGGTATCTTGTTCTCCGTAATAAAGCTCATAGCTATTCGCATTTCTTTGGTTGTATGAGACCTTTGCACGACGTTATGAGCGAAGCAAAGACAAGGCAAAAAATGGCGAAAAAGCGCAGTATATATGCAATATATGAGCATTTTGAGTCATTTTTTAACGCTGTATTTGTAAGCGCAGTAGTCGTGCAAAGGTCTCTAAATAAAAATAAACCACATTAACAACCCATATCGAGTTATTAATGTGGTTTTCTTCTGTGTTACCGCAACATCAAGATAACGTATCTACTTAAGACCAAGTGCTGCTTTTACAGCAGGCAATGCGGGTTTTCCATCAACAGTGTTCACACCAGCTAACCACTGATCCAACACTTGAGCATTGTTTTGCAACCAGGATTTAGCGGCATCTTCAGGCTTCTTACCTTCATCCAGAATGCCGGACATCACTTCATTCTCCATCTGAAGAGTAAACGTCAAATTGGTCAGAAGCTTGCCAACATTGCCGCACTCTTCAGCGTAACCTTTGCGCACATTAGTGTGTACGGTCGCGCCACCCAAATTAGGGCCAAAGAAGTCATCGCCGCCTTCAAGGTACTTAAGTTCGAAGTTGGCATTCATTGGGTGTGGCTCCCAACCCAGAAATACAATCCACTGGTTACGGCGTTTTTTACGTTTGACCTGTGACAGCATGCCTGCTTCGCTAGACTCAACTACGCTAAACCCTTTCAGGCCAAAAGCATCTTGGTCAATCATATCTTGAATCAGGCGGTTACCGTCGTTGCCAGGCTCTATGCCATATATTTTTTTATCGAACTTATCAGCAAACTTGGCAATATCTGCAAAGCTTTTTACGCCTGCATCGTATACGTACTTGGGAACGGCTAAGGTGTATTTAGCACCATCCAGATTTTTGTGGATCGTCTCAACCGTGCCTCTCTCGCGATAGGCTTTGATATCACCTTCCATCGTTGGCATCCAGTTGCCTAGAAAAACATCGATATCTTTGTTTTCCAATGACTTATAAGTGACCGGTACAGATAGCAACTGAGTCTTGGTTTTATAACCCATACCCTTGAGCACAACCGAAGCCGTTGCTGTCGTCGCAGTAATATCCGTCCAACCTACATCAGAAAATTTAACCGTATCGCACTGATTTGCTTGTAGTGAATTCGCTTGTAATAGCAGGGAAGCCGTCGTAACGGCTGACACCATAAACTTGCTGAATTTCATCATGTTGTTTTTCTACTCTCCTGGTATTTTCTTAGGTTCATTTGTCCGTTGCTTTGTTTCCCAGTCAGCATCCATGCCTACCTCGGCATCTATTGGTTCCAACATCTGCCGTCCTCTGATCAGGTCTGCCGCTCGCTCGGCCACCATAATCGTCGGTGCGTTCAAGTTACCGTTAGTAATCGTCGGAAAGATTGACGAGTCCACCACCCTTAGCTGTGCGATGCCATGCACACGGGTTTGAGGATCAACAACCGCCATATCATCCGTTCCCATTTTGCAGGAACAACTCGGATGATAAGCACTCTCTACGTTATTACTGATAAAATCATCAATCTGAGCATCTGTGACCACGTCTTCCCCTGGCTGAATTTCACCATCCCGGTATTCATCAAACGCAGGTTGATTGATAATTTCGCGGGTCAGGCGAACGCAATCCCTAAACCCTTCACGATCTACTTCGTGTTGCAAATAATTAAACCTTATCTCCGGGCTCTCAGCAGGGTCTGCACTTTTCACCCTGACCGAACCGCGGCTCTTTGGTTTGTTATGCCCTATATGTACTTGAAAACCATGGCCGGAAAACGCTGTATTGCCGTCGTAGCTCATGGCTGCGGGCAGAAAGTGGTATTGCAAGTCTGGCCACTCGACGCCCGGCTTTGAACGAATAAAACCGCAGGATTCAAAATGGTTCGTCGCTCCCAATCCATCTTTTAGGAAAAACCAGCGCGCACCAATTAAGAACTTGTTCCAGAGGTCAAGTTTTCCATTCAACGTAACCGGTTTTTTGCACTTGAATTGAAAGTAAAACTCAAGATGGTCCTGCAAGTTTTCACCGACCCCCGGCAATTCATGCTGAACAGCAATACCCGCTTTTTCCAGCACTGACTTTGGGCCAATGCCTGATAATTGTAGCAGATGAGGCGAACCAACAGGGCCAGCGGACAAAATAACCTCTTTATTGACCAGGCTCATTTTAACTTGCCCGTCGTGCCTATATTGAATACCCACCGCTGTTTTGCCTTCTAACAGCACCTTTTCAACCAGCGCATGGGTAACGACCGTAAGGTTCGGTCTGCTCATTGCAGGCTTTAAGTAGGCGTTTGCAGTCGACCATCGAACACCATTGTTAACGGTCATATGCATTGGGCCAAAGCCCTCTTGCTGTTTACCGTTATAATCTTCGGTACGCATATAACCCGCTTGTTCACCTGCATCGATAAAGGCCCGGTACAGCGGGTTTTGCATTTGATTGCCGTTGTTGACCGCCAACGGCCCCTGGTCACCCCGGTAAGTATCGGCCTTAAAGGCCCATGTTTCCGCTTTTTTAAAGTAAGGCAGGCAGTGAGCATAGTCCCACTCCTCGGCCCCATAACTCTGCCACTCGTCGAAATCCTTGGCATGACCTCTCACATAAACCATACCATTGATAGATGACGAACCGCCAAGCACTTTACCTCTAGGGCAGTGCATACGACGATTATTCAGGTGCGGCTCCGGCTCGGATTCAAACTGCCAATTATACTTTTTAGTATTCATTGGAATGGAAAGCGCAGTGGGCATTTGTATAAAGATGCTCTTGTCGCTGCCTCCGGTCTCTAGCAGTAAAACACTGACTTGTTCATCCTCAGTTAACCTGTTTGCCAGTACGCAGCCCGCAGACCCTGCACCGACAACAATATAATCAAACCGCTTTTCCTGTGTCATGATGACCTCTAAACCTTATAACGGACTAAACCTTAGAATGGACTAAACCTTAGAAAGGACTTTGCAGAGGGGTAAGCCCTACGTAGACAGATTTTAGCTGAGTGTACTGGTTGAGGGTTTCTACACCGTTTTCACGACCAATACCCGACATTTTGTAGCCTCCAACCGGCATTTCAACAGGTGATGCGCCGTAATTGTTAATCCAGCAAATACCTGCCTCTATTTGATGAATCACACGATGGGCACGACTTATATCGCGGGTAAATACCGCAGCGGCTAAACCATAGTCGCAATCATTGGCGCGCTGGATCACGTCGTTTTCATCATTGAACTTCAAGATCGACATGACGGGGCCAAAGATCTCTTCTCTCACGATGCTCATATCGTCATTGCAATCAGTAAAAATTGTCGGTTCGACAAAAAAGCCTCCCTCAGAAGAGGCAGGCATCATAGCGTTACCGCCATGCAGCAAGGTTGCACCTTCATTGACCCCCTTTTGTATATAGTCGAGCACCAACGCTTGATGTTTAGCTGATATGAGCGCGCCAAAGTTGGTATCCGGATTCATTGGGTCACCGGCAATAATATTGTTTTGCGTACGCTCTAAAAGCCGCTCGACAAAAATCTCATAAACAGCCTCATGCACAAAGACTCGCGTACCATTAGTGCAGATCTCCCCTTGGGTATAAAAGTTACCCAGCATCGCGCCCGACACAGCGTTTTCTATGTCTGCATCATCAAAAACAATCAGCGGCGACTTGCCCCCCAACTCCATCGTCACCTCTTTTAATGACGAGGCCGCAGCGGCCATCACTTTCTTCCCTGTTCCGACTTCGCCGGTAAATGAGACCTTGGCGATTTTAGGATGGTGAGTGAGCTCACTTCCAACGCGGCCATCCCCTTGAACAACATTAAACACGCCAGCAGGCACCCCTGCCTCGATAAAAATCTCCGCCAACTTTAAAGCGCCGAGAGGCGTCTCTTCAGAAGGCTTGAAGATCATGCTGTTACCACAGGCAAGTGCTGGGGCAGACTTCCAACATGCGATTTGCAGCGGATAGTTCCAGGCTCCAATTCCCGCACAAATACCCAGTGGCTCTCGCCTTGTATAGTAAAAATCACCTCCCAGATCCTGCTGGTTCCCTTCTATTGAGGGTGCCAGCCCTGCAAAAAACTCGATAGCATCAGCACCGGAAACCACATCCACAACAGATGCCTCCTGCCAAGGCTTACCTGTGTCAATAACCTCAATTTCAGCAAGTTCGTCATTGCGTTCACGTAATAGAGCAACGGCTTTTAATAGAATTCTGCTGCGTTCCATACCGGTCATCGCTGACCACGCTTTAAACCCTCGTTCTGCACTCTCAATGGCCGCCTGCATCACGCTTTCATCTGCAACGTCCACTTGATATGCAATTTCGCCATTGGCAGGGTTAACCACATCAAACGTCTCACCGCTTTGATTAGGGAGATACTGCCCATCAACAAAGTTCTGGTATTGTTTAAGCGTCATGACTGCTCTCCGTACTGCAAAATCAGCGTATCGATAACCTGCTTACAATGCATCTCGGCCTCTTTAAATTCGCCTTTGGATGAGTCACTGAGCGCACTGCGCAACCAGAAACCATCAATCATCGCGGCGGTAATTTTCGCCGCATCTATCGCTTTATCAGGCGGCATCAGTTGTTTGAAGGAGTAGCGGAGGTTGCTCAGCAGGCGCTGGCTGTTAACTCGCTGAAGCTTTGCCAGTTCAGGGTCATGCATGGCCTGAGCCCAAAAACTCAGCCATGTTCGGGTTGCCTCGTCAGACTGCTGTATATTGGTAAAGTTAGCCTCAACGATCATCATTAGGCGTTGCTTTGGTGAAAGCGCCTTTTGTTCAGCGCTGTTGAGTAGAGTCACTTTCAGCTGATCCAATAGATAACGGACAGTCGCTTTAATAAGCCCCTGCTTACCACCAAAATAGTGGCTTATAATTCCAGACGACAGACCTGCAATACCGCTAATGGTATTGATCGTTGTACCTTGCAACCCGTGTGTTCCAATTGAGCTCAGGGTAGCTTCTATCAACTGTTTTTTGCGTATCGGTTCGATTCCAACTTTTGGCATTGTTTTTGTTGCACCCTTTATTGATTGAACGTTCAATTAAAATTATTCTAGCCTGTTGGAAGATAATAAGCAATTTGAGTGGCGTTCCAATTGTCTATTGCCACATCTGACGCTAACCTATCACCCCATAAAGAAAGCCTAATACGTTGCACTTATCCACAGAGGAAACAACAGAATGACCAGCACCTCCCACCCCAAGGGCAAAGCACTGCTTGATAACGCCCACAAACACATGCCTCTGGGTGTTGCCGATTCCTACCGCTATTGGGGCGAACAAGACACCGTTTTTGTCAAAAGCATGAAAGGTGGCTCGATAACGGATAGCGATGGTAATGTATTTGTCGATTTCCGCCTCGCCTACGGCCCTATTATACTGGGTTACCGCGATACAAGGGTTGATCAGGAAGTCATCTCCACCATCACCGAAACAGGCACCATATCTGGGTTCAGTACCGCGCTGGATTCAGACGTTGTCAGCCTGGTCAAGACGCTCTGCCCGAATATTGAAAAAATGCGCTTCGCCAACTCGGGTACTGAAGCGGTCATTGGCGCAGTGCGCACCGCCCGCGGGTTTACCAACCGTAACAAGATAGTGGTTGTTGAAGGAGGGTTCCACGGGCTCTACGATGAAATGATGTGGAAGTCTGATGTCGACAACTGGGACAGCAGCACGCAGGCAGTTCCTGAGATCATTCCGTTCGGAGTCGGTATTCCAGAGAGCACCCGCGAGCACCTGGAAACCGTTCCTCTTAACGACTTTGCCGCGCTTAATGAGGTATTCGAAAGAGTCGGCCATGATATCGCCGCCATTGTGATCGAGCCGATTATGGGCAACTGTGGCAGCATTGCTTCCAGCCAGGAATATATGCAGAAACTGCGGGACATTTGTGACAGCAATGGTTCGCTGCTTATTATGGACGAAGTTAAAACCGGTTTCCGTGTTGCCAAAGGCGGTGTACAGGAGCTGTATGGCGTTAAAGCAGACCTCACCACCTACGCCAAAGCGATGGGCAATGGCTACCCGGTCGCCGCCTTTGGTGGCCGCGCAGAGGTGATGGATAAAATCAAATTTGGCCCTGATGGAGTGACTCACGGAGGCACTTACACCGCCAATATGATTGCGCTCAGCGCAGCAAAGGCAACCCTGACGTTATTGAAAGATACCGATGCATTAAAAACCATCGACAAAGTCGGTGCCGATATTCAGGATGTGTTAGCCAGAGTGTTTACAAAGTTTGGCATCGAACACAAGTTCGCGGGACCTAATGCGATGTTTGGCGTTCACTTTGGGAGCGAAGTCCCTCAAAATTACCGTGACTGGAAGAAAACAGACAGCGACCTGTACACCAAATTCGCTCATAACCTGATAAAAAATGGCGTGATGCTAGAACCGGACTCCCGTGAACCCTGGTTTATTTGTGAGGCACATCAAACGGTTGACCTGGCTTGGCTGGAAGACGTTGCCACCTGTTCAATGCATGATGCATTGAATCCATAACGTCAAAGCAGCTGATTAGCAACAGCAATCAGTTGGGTAGCACTCATCAACGTGCTACCCTCCTCGGCCATTCAATAGCCAAATTATAAACGTCACGTTATTAGGCACATCACGCTACTAGATAGAGCGCGTTCCAAATCCACGCTAAACCGAGTCGGTACACATGAAGTTCATCCACACCTCTGATTGGCATATTGGTCGGCAGTTCCACAATGTTTCACTGCTTGAAGACCAACGTCATGTCCTCACTCAAATTATTGACACCATACAGTTAGAAGATGCAGATGCATTAGTCATAGCGGGTGATATTTATGACCGCTCGGTTCCCCCGGCGACCGCTGTGGCCCTTTTAGACGAAGTGCTCAACCAGATATGCCATGAAATAGGCATTCCGGTCATCATCATTTCCGGTAACCACGACAGCGCAGAACGACTTCGGTTTGGTTCGAGGCAGCTTAAGCAGGCCGGGCTTCATATAATGGGTGACATCAGCCAAGTCACTGAACCCGTTATAATAAAGGGCAAATCGGGTATCACGATCAATTTTTATGGCATCCCCTATCATGACCCGGAGCAGGTGAGACACCATTATGAGGCCTCTGTCCGTAACCATGATGAAGCGCATACGTTTCTGGTAGAACATATCAAACAATCAATCCCGTTGTCTGATAGCACTGATCAATCAGATAGAGAAAGCAACTCAGTTAACGTACTGATTAGCCACTGTTTTGTTGATGGCGCCGAAGAGTCTGAGTCTGAAAGACCTCTGTCAATTGGTGGGGCAGACCGGGTATCGTTCACGCCCATGACCGACTTTGATTACGTGGCATTAGGACATTTGCACAGCCCTCAATACCGAGGCGAACAACACATCCGCTACTCTGGCTCCATTCTTAAATACAGTTTTTCTGAACAGCATCAATCAAAAGGCATCACTACGGTCGAATTCCACCTTGATAAAGCCCCCACCATTACCCCCTTGCTTCTCAAACCGCTGAGAGATATGCGTGTTCTGGAGGGTGAATTAGCCAATATCATAGAGCAAGGTAAAACTGACCCGAATAACAATGACTACGTAATGGTTAGACTCACCGACACCCATGCTATTTTGGATGCGATGGGGCAAGTTCGCGCGGTTTACCCCAACGTATTGCATCTCGAAAAACCAGGCATCATGGCCACTGGCGAGAAAAAGGCCATGAACCGGAAAAAGCTGCAACAAGGCGAAGTAGAAATGTTTCGGGATTTTTTTAGCCAGGTATCCGGCAACCCTCTCTCCACAGAACAGGATAAGGCACTGCAAACCATTATCGGTAACCTCCATAAACAGGAGGCCGACCAATGAGACCCATTAAGCTAACCATTCAAGCATTTGGGCCGTTTGCCGGAAAAGAAGAGATTGATTTTGCAGCGCTTGGCGATAACCCCCTTTTTCTAATTAACGGGCCAACGGGTGCGGGAAAAAGCTCTATTCTCGATGCCATCTGCTTTGCATTGTATGGCCATACAACCGGTAAAGAGCGAGAGCCTTCGCAGATGCGGTGTGATCATGCCGCACCTGACCTGCTGACCGAGATAACCCTGGAATTTTCCCTGGGTGAACGACGCTACCGAATTCGCCGCGCCCCCACACAAGAGCGACCAAAGTCACGAGGGGAAGGAACAACCACACACCAGACTCAGGCACAATTCTGGCAACTGAAGCCAGAAGGAGACGAACTTCTAGTCCCCCAGAAGGCGCAAGAAGCCACTCACGCCATTGAAACCATCACCGGCCTCAATGTTGAGCAGTTTAGGCAGGTTATGGTGCTCCCCCAAGGCAAGTTCCGAGACTTCCTTATGGCGGACTCCAGCCAACGGGAAGTTATTTTCAGCCGGTTATTTCAAACCCAGATATACAAGCGAATAGAAGATGCGCTGAAAAGCAAAGCATCCACTATTCGAAAAGAAGCTGAAAGCCTGCAAAATCAAATAAAAGGCATACTACAAGGCGCCGATCTAAGCGCTGAGTCTGATGTGCAAGAACAGCTAGATGAGCTTGCACCGCAACTTGCTTCGACCACAGAGCAAAAAGACCAGGCAGCCAGCTCGCTGGCTAAATCAGAGAAAGCACTAGAAGCGGGAAAGATTCTATCCAAAGCCTTTCTCGCACTGGATAGCACCCGACAATCGCTTAACCAGCTAGAAGCACAGAAAGCGGATATAGACAGCAAAAAGAATCGGCTAACCCGCGCACAGTCGGCACAAAAAATTGAGCATTTACAGACCACGCTAAAAAAGTGCACCCATAACAAAGAGCAACTCAACCGCGACATTGCCGAAACCGAAAAGGCGTTAGTTCATCAACAAGGCAACTTAGCCTCAGCAAAGTCAGCGCTAGAGCAGGCCGAGAAAGAGCGCAACCCGCTTGATCAGCTGAAAGAACAACTGGCAGAGTTACGCAAGTTAGAACCCAAAATCAGTCAATTGGCAGATGCCACCAGCCTAAGCCAAACCACTCAGGCATCATTAAAAGAAGCAACCCTTAACCATGAGCGCCTTCAAACACAACTCAATCAGCTAATCAGCCAAATCAGCTCGGCAGAAGAGAGAGTCACTAAGCTTAGGGCCTCTTGCAGCATACTGCCGGATAAACAACGACAACTGGACAACCTGAGACTATTAGGCCAACAGCGCGCCAATCTAGACAAACGTATTGATGAACAAAACGCTGTTCGCCAAGCGCATCACAACAGAGAACAGGCACTGGCCGAAGTAACTGCACGTTATGAAAGGCAAGAGACCCAAGTAAAACAACTTGAGTTCGCATGGCACAGTGGTCAAGCCGCACTGCTGGCAGCAGAGTTAAAACAAAACGAGCCCTGCCCTGTCTGCGGCAGTACGCAACACCCATCCCCTGCCAATACAAACACCCAGAGCAACCCCGTCACAAAAAAAGAGATTGATGACGCAAGAGCCGAGTTGGCGAAACTACAGCAACAACTTACCAGTGCGCAAAACCAAATCACCGAAACCGCTACGCAGCTTAATAATATTCAGTCGTTGCTACTGGAACAGCAGCGGGAGCTTGGAGAAAACCAGCACAAATCGACCAATCAATTGCGTGAGGAGTGGAAACAGCTGAATGATGAAGTCAGCGCTCTCAAACAACAACACAAAGAGCAGGGTCAGCTGGAGCTTGAACTTCAATCGTTGACTCAACAACGTTCAACAACTGAACAGCAGCGGGAGCAAGCGTTAGTCGCTCTGCAACAGGCACAGCAAAACCATTCATCGGCAAAACAGGATGAACAGTACATTCAACAAGCACTTCCCGAAGCGTACAGGCAGCCAGGCGCTTTGGCCAAAGCAGTTCAGCAACTTGAAGACCGAATACGTTCAATAACAACAAACTATGAGCAAGCAGTCGCGTCATTCGATACCGCACGGCAGAGTGTCACTCAGGTATCTGCAACATTGGAACAGCAACACAGCCAGGCAAAGGCATTCGACGTTGAATATAAGGAAGCCACAGCGCATTGGGAGAGTGCCCTCAGCAGCAGTGAATTTGAAAACCAGCAAGACTATGAGAGCGCATTAAAAACTGAATCAGAACAAGCCGCGTTAACCAAAGAGATAGACCAGTATCTGCACCAATTAAGCGGTTGCAAAGCAACACTGGCTCAGCAGCAGTCGCAGCTGGAGCAACAACCAAAACCAGACATAGAAAAGCTTCAAGCAGAGCGCGACAAGCTAGAAGCAGCATCAGCTACGGCCCTGGAGAGCTGGAAAAAAATCGACAACCGGCATCAGCAGCTTACCGCCGTGCAAAACAAACTCAAACAGGCACATGAGTCCAACCACGCATTAGAGGCTGAGTATAAGATATACGGCACACTGAGTGATGTCGCCAATGGCCAAACCGGGAACAAACTGAGTCTGCAGCGATTTGTATTAAGCGTATTGCTTGACGACGTACTAATTGAAGCGTCGCACCGCCTCAGTGTTATGAGCAAAGGCCGCTATCTACTGATTAGAAAAGAACAACGGGCAAAGGGTAACAAAGCATCAGGGCTGGAGCTTGAAGTCGAAGATGCTTACACCGGTAAAACAAGGTCAGTGGCTACACTTTCCGGCGGAGAGTCTTTTATGGCGGCCCTATCCCTGGCACTAGGGCTATCAGACGTTGTGCAGGCCTACGCGGGAGGCATCAAGCTGGAGACCCTGTTCATTGACGAGGGGTTTGGCAGCCTCGATCAGGAGTCCCTTGATCTGGCAATCAAAACACTTATCGACCTGCAGAGCAGCGGCCGAATGATAGGCATCATATCCCATGTAAGCGAACTAAGAGAGCAAATGGCCCTGCGTATCGACGTGCACAGCTCATCATCAGGAAGTCGCATTACATTACAGGGCGCTTAAAACTGCTAAGTATTTTTTACAGTTTAAAAGCGAGAAACAAAATAATATACACCACATAACTGTATTGTCGATTTTATTTACATTCCGAGGTATTTTAAGTACTTCCAAAATGAGTTATTGACTGATTTAGCTTATCTTTTAATTGTTGGCATGATAATCGCTTTAAATAACATAAATACTGCATTCATTCGCAGATAACCGGTTTTGTAGTCCATGAGAGAATTAGACGTTATGAAAGCAACTATAAAAAGCATCATTATTGCAGGCGGTTTGCTTGCTTCATCAGCCAACGCTAGCCTTATCACCAATGGCGGCTTCGAGTCAGACGTAGGTCTAAGCGGAACTCAGTGGGGTGTATTCAACACAATTGACGGTTGGTATACCTCTGACGGTGCTGGCATCGAAATTCAGCGCAACACGGTTACAAGCGCACAAGAAGGCAACCAGTACGTTGAGTTAGATAGCCACCATGCAGGCAGCAACAGCTCAATGTCCCAAGACCTTGTTGGTTTGAGCGTTGGCCAGGTTTACAAACTGGACTTCTGGTACAAAGCACGCACTGGTTCAACCAACGATAACGGCATCAACGTAAGCTGGGGTGCGTCTCCTGACCTATCACCTTTCACTTACGCATTCAATGTAGATGGCGTTGCACCAATGGACTGGACTCTGGTAACAGGCTTTTTAACCGCCACTGCTGCGGATATGACGCTAACATTTTCTGCTACTGGTAAAGAAAACACGCTGGGCGGTTTCATTGATAACATCAGCCTGGCAAGCTACTCAGTTCCAGAGCCAGGCTCTTTGGCACTACTTGCATTAGGTTTAGCTGGCTTTGGCGTATCTCGCGGTCGCAAGAAGTAAGAAACCAAACAGCGAGTTAAAAAAAGCCTGACTCTTTCGAGTCAGGCTTTTTTAGTTTCAGGTCTTATCAATTCTTTAATTTAGCATGATGCTCGACTTTTCCATCAGGCTGTAGCCTTGTATGCAGTGAGGAACGAACGGAATCAAGGATTTCTTCACGGAGCTTGAGATACCAGTGAGAATAGTCGAGATTTAGCAGTATAGGGTCAGCCTTTTTTTGGTCGCAAACCTTTTTAACGTTACTCTGCAGAAACCAATTCATCAACCTGCGGCGACTGGCTAACTACATAGCGTTCCTCTGCTGCCTGTTTCAAAGCAGAGACCTGCTGCTCTACCCACTGATCAATAGATCGAGTCAGCTTATTTAACGAAACGACTTCCCACTCGTTCTCAAGCCTCTCATGCCCAACCATGCCAACCAGCGTTTTAGCAACAACTTTATCACTCTCTGCATCCGAGAATTCGGCTTCAACAAACAGCAGAATATCTTCATCCCTGATACCGATAAGCTTAGTCACCCCTGTAAATGCCATGGCGGTTGGCCAGTATTCATAAAACCGTAAAGGCTCATCGCGAGTTTCCAGCCCTGTGATGGCGACCTTAGCTCTCAAGGTACGTCCGGTCATCCGATTCGACACCCGATAATAGGTTTCCAGCTTACGGGTTAGCACGTCGGTCATATACGACCTTATAGCCGTCATCGTATCATGGGTGATTTGAAGGTTTTGTTTGATGCCGGGGTCCAGTTTGATCGGGTCGACAATCATTGTTTTGTACGATCTGAGGTCTGCGCCGGGCGCAATCCATGCTTTCGAAGCAATAAACTCCCGTTCTTCAACGTCAACTGTATCTAGAGGCTCATAGTCGCTCATAAAGCCTGAGTAAGGACGGTCTACTCCAGGTGCTTTTGGCGTAAACATTTCACAAGCCGTCAGCGCCGAAAGCATCACCAGCAAGAGGGGTAATCTAATACAGTTGATCATCTATAAACCTTTATAATTATTATTTTCTGTTTTTAACGCGATGCTCTGCTTATTCTGGAATATTCAAAACACGCCATACATAACCTTGCATGAGAGGCTACAGGCTGATGGAAACGTTGAGAATGCGTATTATCTTTCGTGCAAGCTGTAATAGCCCTGACTCTATATAGCACGACTTCTGTGAAGCACTTATTGACTAGAGCAACAACATATTAAAAGATCAAAGAAACGAACACTGAGACGCACAGCTCTTTTTGTAAAGATTAGCGCTGTCAGATTGCATCGACCACTTAAGCTAAATAAGCCAATACTTAGTGAATCGCGATAAGTTTAACTTCAAAGATCAATACTGAACCTGGGCCAATCAAGCCTGCACCGCGATCACCATAAGCCAAATTACTGGGAATAAAAAACCGCGTTTTTTCACCTTCAACCATAAGTTGCAGGCCTTCAGTCCACCCTTTAATAACCTGGTTGAGCCCAAATTCTATCGGCTGGCCACGGGCAATTGAGCTATCAAATACAGAGCCATCTATCAACGTGCCATGGTAATGCACCTTAACACGATCAGTTGCGCGCGGATTAACCGTTCCGGAGCCCTCGCTCAGAATTTGGTATTGCAGCCCGGAGCTGGTTGTTTTAACACCTTCTTTTTGAGCATTTTCTGCCAGGAAGGCAGCCCCCTTGGCCTTGTTTTCCGCGGCAACACGCTTGTTAGCGTATGAACGTCGTACCAAAAAAACGGCTAATAACGTTACGACAATGGCAATAATAATTTGAGCCAAAATGCCTTCCTGTCAGTATCTTTATATTAATAAAAAAAGGGGCGCCCACTACTTGATAAAAAACGGAGCACCCACAATCTGATAAAAAACAGAGTACCCACTATCTGATAAAAAACAGAGTACCCACTACTCGCTAAAACAGGACTTCAATACCGGACGCCTTAACTTTAATATCACTTAGTGTTGGTGTCATTGTGCTCCCCGTCAATTTTTTAATGTCGAGTAGCACGATCACGGGCAAATCCTGACCGACCAGCTGAGTCACCTGCTTTGCCAACTCTTGATTCGCCCCTGATGATTGATCCTGCCAATCCAGGCTGGCTATGCTGGGTTTCACCAGCTGTAGCTGCTGAGCTTTATTATCGAACCGAATCCCCCCTTTGACCAGTGCTTTAGCCTTGGCTGTCTGCCCACTGGCTTCATCTTTGAGTGAGATGTTCAGTGTAATCCCCACTTGCTGTGACTGCTCATAAAAATGAGGTTTTGGGTTGGACAGTTTTATGTAGCTCTCTCCCATGCGGGTTTCATAGGGAAATGTGAGCGCCAGCATGCTATTAATCTGTGACTCGCCAATCATAAAACCAAACGCCCAACAGGCCGTAGCGATAAACGAGGCCAATACAAACGCGGAAACGCTTGATAGTTTTGAGGCCATAATTCTCTTCAGCTGAAGGGTGTACTTTGTTTTCATAAATCCCTTTGGCCGCATTAGCGGATTAAAAGACATAACGGCTCCTTGTGATGTAAATAATTCGTTTGACTGATATTCTACCAATGCATTGAGGCTATCGCCTAGCCTGAAACAAACGGGCTCTGCGTGTTATGGACAACACGGTTATGCTTTACCACTATACTCTATACCATAATACGCTGAATCATAACGGCCTGAAACCCGTTGTTATCGCTTTAGGGCAAATAGGAGCATAAGTGATGGAGTACTTTGAAATAAGACACGCCAAACCGGAAAGTCTGGTGCAAAAGTCATCAATACAGTGGTTTGGCAATCACTTCCCGGGAGAGGAAGCGCAGATTATCCGCGCATTAGAAACTGTATTTGATATATCGGTGTTAGCTAAAAGCCCACCTAACAATAGCGTTTATGAGGCGACATATCGCGCCATTGAAAAAAACGGTGTCAGCGAATTTACAATAGCCGCTCAATGGTTTGATGACTTCAATGGCTTTATCCTATCCATCGAAGACAAAGCGTTAAACGATGAGAAATTCGATATTTTAGTGCGAACACTCACCAATAGCGGCCATTTCGTAGAGACGACCATGGAACAGTATTCCGCCAAACATCCCGAGTGGTAGTCAACGACCTTTGGTTCAGGATAAACTGTCATCTGGGCTTAACCTGATATCACGCGATGCCCGACTTTTCCTGAACCGTTCAAACCACTCCCTATTTACCATAAAACAATCACAACATTTGGAACACGCATGGATTTTTCGGAAGTATTAAAAAAACGTAGAAGCATTAGAGCGTTTTCAGATCAACCTGTTGATCAGGCAACGCTGGATGAGATTTTGCTCGATGCGCTGGAATCGCCTTCAAGCTCAAATACTCAACCCTATAAGTTGGCAGTAGCGACAGGGGAAACCTGTAAAGCACTGGGGGATGAGCTGCTGTTGAAATACCACAAGTCTAACAAAATCCAGAAACAGCCTCTTCCGCTCAAACTGATCTCAGCAATAACCAGTGATGCACTGCCAGACAGTGACTTCAAACCCATGCTTGGAAAATATCCATCTATCTTTCAAGAACGACGTGTATCTACCGGCATGGGACTTTATGAAGTATTGGGGATTGAGCGTAAAGACAAAAAAGCCCGTGACGAACAGATGGCAAGAAACTTTACATTCTTCGATGCCCCGGTAGCGATCTTTCTATTTGTTCACCCCGGCATGCAACATACGGCACTGCTCGATGCAGGCATTTTGATGCAATCGTTGATGCTTTCCGCCACCAACAAAGGGCTGGGAACCTGTGCTCAAGGCGCACTGGGCATTTGGCGCTCCCCTATCGATAAGCACTTTGATATTCCAAAAGGCTATAAATTAGTCTGTGGACTGGCGCTGGGGTATCCTGAAGACAATAAGGTCAACGAATACAAACCCAAGAAGATAGATCTGAACGAGTTATTAATCCCAAAAAAATAGTGCGGTTGAAACATCTAAATTGGCGTATAATTATGCGCCTATTTACTCTACCTGTTGTAAGCACTAAATGAATACTATCGACACCAGCCAGTACCCGGAACTCCTTAAAAGCAAAACAGAGCAGATCAACGAGCGATTTGCTGAATTCGACGTCCCCGAACTCGAAGTTTTCGCCAGTAAACCGAGCCACTTTCGGTTACGTGCCGAGTTCCGTATCTGGCATACGGGAGATCGCTGCCATTACGCAATGACCGAAAAGGGAAATAACAAAAACATCTATGAAGTCACCGACTTTCCCATCGCCTCAGCGCTTATCAACAGCCTAATGCCCGCCCTGTTAGCGGAGATAAATAACACTCAAGCGCTCAAGCACAGACTTTTCCAAGCCGAATTCTTAACCACACTCAGTGGTGATGCGCTTATTACGCTTATCTATCATCGCCAACTTGATGAACAGTGGAAAACACTGGCCCTTGCGCTTCAGGAAAAACTCGGCGTATCCATCATCGGACGCGCCAGAAAGCAGAAAGTCGTTCTGGACAGAGACTTTGTTATTGAAGAATTTGATATTAATGGCAAGCACTACAAGTACAAACAAATAGAAGGCGGTTTCACTCAACCCAATGGTGAGATGAATAAGACCATGCTGGCCTGGGCGCAGTCATGCTCAGAGCAGACAACCCCTGATAAAGATACCGATTTGGTTGAGTTATACTGCGGCAATGGTAATTTTTCCATTGCGCTTGCAGGGCACTATCGCAACATACTGGCGACCGAGATATCCAAAACATCGGTCAACGCCGCTCAATACAATATTCAGGAAAACAACATAAACAACCTCATCATCGCCCGACTTTCCAGTGAAGAGTTTGTACAAGCGCTTCAGGGCGAAAGAGAATTCAGGCGTTTGGAAGGGATAGACCTATCAGGCTATCAATTTGAATCGGTTCTTGTTGACCCTCCCAGAGCAGGGCTGGATGACGAATCGGTAAAACAGGTTCAGTGCTATAACAATATTATTTATATCTCCTGCAACCCTGAAACACTTAGCAACAACCTCGAAGTTTTGACGAAAACGCACGATATAAAACGCTTTGCCCTGTTTGATCAGTTTCCCTATACCCACCATACCGAATGTGGCGTTTTACTGACAAGAAAACCTTAACTCTAGTTTTGACAGTTGGTGAAGAAGCATCAGCCTCATAAGTCACCGCAATGACTCTTCTTTAGGTGGTCGATGGCGATGTTTCTTGGCCATCTGTTCAAACTTTTTCAATTGACTGTCATTTAATACCGGCTCAAGCAATTGCATTGTTTCGTTATGAAGGGCATCCATATCAGCCTTTTCAAGCGCCCGGGTGTTATAATGCTTGTCGCGAACAGTCATTCTTTTCTCATGCTGTTGTTTCATGATGTCTAAAAACTCTGTTCGCTGCTGTTCCGATAACTCAAGCAGCTCAACCAAATGCTCAGGCCCCTTCTTGCGTTCAGGCTTTAATGTATCAGCATGGCCAAATTGTGAATGCACAAAAAGTGTAATCAACAGAAATATGCTTAAGAAAAGTGTGTTTAACCCGATGAGTTGCTTCATAGCCTATCCCCTTTTTTCTTTGAGTTGTTAATGCGTAAGGTTAACGATCAAATATGGAAGAAATATGGACTAAATGAGGAGCTAATTAATAGGGAAGAGAATATCTGAAGAAAAACCGCAACCAGCAACAATAAAAACCTACCGCACATAGAAAAGCCGGTCAGATCTACATCATAACCGGCTTCTATCTTTTACTAATCTCCAAGCGCTAAGCACCAACTTTTTATCAGGGCTAAGCAGCTGATTTCAAAGCCTGCTGTTTAGCTTGCTGGCGCCTCTGCTGGATAACTGCACGGTCTTCCAGTGCATATTTCTGAAGGCCTGCAAAGTGCACATCACGAATATAATGCCTCCAGTCGATCAGCGTAGCATCAACCGGAAATAGCATTTTGTCCTCTTTACCAAACTCTTCAATTAAGCGAATCATTTTATGGTTATTAAATACGACGTTCATATCGCCATAAAACGCATAAATCTTTGACAGCGTTTTTACCACCTGAATATTATCAAGGGCTTTCGTTGAAGGTTTAAGGCCGAGCCATTTTTTGGCTTTGTAAAGCGCTTTAGTCTGAAGTTCAACCAAGCTGATCGCCTTCTGAAAGATAGACTTATTCAAAACATTAAACGACTTCTCTGGCTTGGCATAAAACAACCGGTCGTATTTCGCGTAGTTTGTCTTCCCTTCTTCAACAACATAATCAATTAACGTCTGCACGGTAATGGGATTTGCATGCCCACTACAACATTGGTAAATACGGCTGGCACCAGGGTCTTTAAATGACTTGGCGATGCTGTAAAGAATACTGTTTGAAACAAAATCAGCAGGTACAATATCCATCAAACTATCTTTTCTGCCCGGGAAAAAGCTCACCTTTTGCCGCGCATAAGCCATGATCATTGCATCAGCCACTTTAACCCCTTCAATCCACCCGCCTACAGGCTCTTGATATGTACTTTCGATAATCGAAGGCCGAAGAATGGTCAGTGTTTTGCCATCTAACTTGTGCAATACGAGCTGCTCTGCCATCCACTTGGTAAACGTATAGGTATCATTCCAGCCATACAGATTAGCCGTTCGAGCCCCGAGCTCAACCAGCTCCTCCGTTAACGTTGAAGGGTCACAATTTGCTGCTTTGGTTTCCTCAATGAGGGATTGAAACTCCGTAATCAGGGACTCTACGTCGTAATAACCGTCACTATGTTGCGCAATGCTCTTACCTGTCGGCCCAACAATGCTTTCTCCCATTTGCCCTTCATTAAACCCGTTCACATAGCAGGTAGAAACGTGCACCAGTGGCGCATTTCCAGCGGCTTCTGAAAATTTAATAATATTGAACAAGCTAAGAGTGTTAATTGACAGCGCTTGATCCAGAGCTTCTCGAAAGTTAACACTGGCGGCAGAGTTAACGATTATATCAACCTGCTGTGACAGCTCTTTCCATGTATGCGAGTCAAGACCGAAATTTTCCTCGGTTATTTCACCTGTTATGCATGTTACTTTTTCAGCCAGTATTTTTTCCAACGCCTCTGGGTTTTGTTCCCGAAGCGAATCAAAAATAGAGGCTGATGCAATTTCATGCTTAAAGCGTTCTTCAGCGCTAGAGTATTTACCGCTACCTCGAATTAATAAGGTAATACCTGCAACATCGGGGATCTCCCGTATAATTTTTTCCAGCAGCACCTTACCCAGAAAGCCTGTACAGCCCGTGATAAGAAGGCGCTTGTTTGCAAGTTGTTGCTTGATCACAGAGTTATTTTTATTGTCCATAGCAGTAAACCATTTAATAGCGGAATTCACACCAGCAACAGATCACAACTGGTATCTCGACTGAGTGTGCTTCATGCTAACAGGTTCGGCAATTTTGGCCGTGACCCACTGCACAATACGTTTTTTGCGTGCAAACCGTCTCAGATATTTAACCACTTGTTCAAGCACCACCGCTAGAATTCCTACCCTGATAGACGCTCCTGACCTATAGTCTCTGTAGATTACCCAGTATGGAATACGCTCATGAAAAGCCAACGACAGTTATTTGGCCGTCTTATAAAAGATATAAAACCTGGCACATTAACATGGATAGGTTTGCGCCCTGAACGAAAAGCCCCCATGCGAGCAGTGGATGGTGTGATGGCGCTCAAAGATTTGGGGCTAGAGGGTGATCACCGTTGCACTAAAACACCGGGATCAGCCCGACAGGTAACCATCATATCGGAAGAGTATATTCACCTGATTGCACACTTTATGGGAAGGCAGCACCTTGCGCCTGACTTGCTTCGTCGAAACCTCGTTACCCAAAACATTAACCTTACAGCACTGCGCCATCAGCAATTTTCTATAGGCGACGCCATTTTCGAAGCCACCGCACTATGCCACCCCTGTTCGCGAATGGAGCAAGCACTTGGCAGAGGGGCCATCGCCGCAATGCTTGGCCATGGCGGCCTATGCGCCAAAATACTGAAGAGTGGGCAGATTCAACTCGGTGATGCGGTAGAAATAATACCAAACACCTAACGTCGCGCAGGTATGAAAAGTGCGAATATGCTCAATACTCCACTTTTCCACCAGGCTGTAGTCTTGCACGTAGTGAGGAACGAATGAGATCTGACTGTGGCGCGACAAGGCTCATACGCCGTTAGTGCCCCTGCCTTGACATTTGACTTACATTGCTGAGTTTATATAATCCCGTTTCCAGTGTTTCAGGAAGAAGCATTATCGTCAGATAAAACAAAGGATGTTTTTATGACCACAAAACCCGCCGCCCGCTTGGGCGACATGCACCAGTGCCCCCCTTGTCGATGGCAAAACCCGCCATAAGGGAGGCCCCACTGCCACCGGCTCATCAAACGTTTTCATTAATGGCCAACCTGCCGCTCGCGTAGGCGATACGGCTGTTTGCAATGGCCCGCCAGATACCATTGTCCAAGGTTCTTCAACCGTATTCATTAACGGCATGCCCGCCGCGACCATGGGGAGCGTAACCGCCCACGGTGGTATTGTTATCGGCGGTTCCGGTGATGTTTTTATTGGCGATGTCACGCCAGTGGAACCCTCACCTGCAGCTGAAGCGTCCTTTATTGATACACTGGTTGGCGGGGCCAAGGAGCTGCTTAACCAGTTTCTCAGAGAGAATGCGGCAATTCACGCGGAGTGGATGGCTGGCAGCGGCATTATTCAATATCAGGATCAGGCCACAGGCGAAATACTAAGCGCTGACGAAGTCGCTTATCGCTATAAAGCCGAAGGCCGGGATATGATTCCGCTCAGCAATGAAACAGAGCAGGCAGCAGCAAAGAGCCTGCGCAACCTGCCGCAAACACCGGCGGTTGTATCTGCCATTACGGCGCTGGGTAGCCGGGGCAAATCACTGCTACGCAAGCCCGACCAAATAATACAGGATATTGAGCAAGCCTTGCTAAACAGTCGCTCCAGCAGCGAGGCGCTGGGCAAAGTAGGAATGGAGCAAGCCAAAAAACGTCAGGGTATCACCACAGACTCGCGTTATATTGACCGCTACCATGGGCCAGACGACCTGGCGCTGGACAAAAGCGGTAAGCTGGTTGAAATAGAAGCCAAAGGGAACAATAAAGACAGCCTGACAGTTGCTAAAAATACCAATTTGGAAAGGCAAAGCTCGGAAAAGAAAAATAAACGCAGAGCTAAACTAATGACCAAACAAAAGCATAAAAAGGTCAATCAGCCATCCAATAGACAGGGTGGCCCTTACACAGAGGCTGAGCTGGAGCTCTGGGAAAGCGTTCGGCTTAAGGACGGTCAAAAGCGTCATTTGTCGACCCATACCAATACAGAGACCGGGCGGGTACGAGTGCTGGAGCGTGACTCAGAAGGTGATATTATCGATACTCTGGATGATTTTAATATCGAGAACTTTGACAAGGTCAAACAACTGGTAATGGAGGCGTTTAAATAATGAAAAAAGCAGATCAGGAAGATATTGATTATTGGATAGAGATGAGCTTGAAAACTATTCGGCAGTCTGAGGATGATTACAAAACCGGGTGGTATAAAGATCAGGACATCCCCATGCAAAGTGTTTATTCTGGCACGGCTATGGATTATGCCGGTTTAGGCCGCGCCCGTTTTCTAAATGGCGAACCGCCGGAAAGATTCAGACATGAATTTTCAGCCGCTGGCAAGTGTATGCTTAAATGCTTCAAAATGGCTTATGACGTCACAGGCCCGGATTACGTCGGTGATAAACCCAAACCCCCAAAAGCACCCAGTGCAGGTTACGGCCAAGTGGACTGGTCTGAGGTCATGGAGACTAATGCCATTGACGGTTTTAACTACGCCTTAATGGGAGCCGACTTTGAGACCGCCAGAGAGTTGGCCTACTGGTATCAAGACAGAAAAGATGGCAAAAAAATGGATGCTGTGGTCAACCGGTATACTTATGCCTATAAATATGCCTTGTTGAATGAGCTGGAAAAAGGCCGGTTATTACTGGAAAAAACACTTGAAGAGTATGCCGCCAAACCACCTAAAACAACGGCGGATATGAATTACTTTACCCTCAGCATGACCCTGTACGGCATACTGAAACGCGATGAAGCCCTGTTTAATGAAGGCCTGGCATTACAACTGAAGTTTTATAAAAAGTCATACATCCCCGCCGAAGATTTATGGGGGTCACCTTATGAGTTTATCTGCGACCATGCCGTTGCCCTCTCCAATCTGGCGCTTGATGCAGGGTTACGGGTCACTGTAGAGCATGACCTTTTACCGAAGGGGTTGTTAATCGGTGGGCTGAACAGGCCGCCAGAAGAATGTTAAGTCTTTTGAGGGCTTTGTCTGCGGTTTACAAGCGCGACAAGACGGCTTGGTGATACCAGAAAATTGACCGGTGGAAAAATAGAGCATTAACGTGCTCTATTTTTCGTTGTAGCATCGGCAATGGCTACTCCATCAAAAGGGACAACCACCTGTCGACTCATACCAATACAGAGACCGGGCGGGTACGAGTATTGGAGCGGGACTCAAGAGGTGATGTCATAGACACTCTAGATGATTTTAATATCGAGAACTTTGACAAGGTCAAACAACTGATGATGGAGGCATTTAAACAGTGAAAAAAGCAGATCAGGAAGATATCGATTATTGGATTGCTCAAAATACAAGAATACTTAGGAAAAGAGCCGAAAATATTAACAGCGACTGGTACCAGCAAGAAGATTTGCCGGTGCATAGTGCCTATGCCGGCGCGGCCATGGATTATGCGGACTTAGGCCGTGCCCGTTTTCTAAATGGCGAACCGCCAGAAAGATTCCGGGCTGAGTTTTCAGCCGCTGGCAAGTGTATGCTTAAATGCTTCAAAATGGCTTATGACGTCACAGACCCGGATTACGTCGGCGATAAACCCAAACCCCCAAAAGCACCCAGCGCAGGGTATGGACAGGTAAACTGGTCTGCGGTAATGGAAACCAATGCCATTGACGGTTTTAACTACGCCTTAATGGGGGCCGACTTTGAGACAGCCAGAGAGTTAGCCTACTGGTATCAGGACAGTAAAGATGGCAAAAAAATGGATGCAGTGGTCAACCTGTACACCTATGCCTACAAATATGCCTTGCTGAATGAGCTGCAAAAAGGCCAGCTATTGTTAGAGAAAACCCTTCAGGAATATGCCGAAAAGCCCCCAAAAACCGGGGGGGATATGCACTACTTTACCCTTAGCATGACCTTGTACGGTATATTGAAGCGGGATGAAGCCCTGTTTAATGAAGGCCTGGCACTACAGTTAGCATTCTACAAAAAATCACACATACCCGCAGAGGATTTATGGGGAACAGCAGAAGAGTTTATCTGCGACTATGCCGTTGCCCTCTCCAATCTGGCGCTTGATGCAGGGTTACGGGTCACTGTTGAGCACGACCTTTTACCGAAAGGGCTGTTAATCGGTGGGCTGA